>DASYSA010000136.1:0-10333 GCA_036003885.1 Blastocatellia bacterium
CGATCGCTCTACTTGAGATTCTGCACGATACCGTCGGCGGTGTCGCTCATTTTCTTTAGCAGGTTTGACAATGTCGACATCATTTTACTCATGCGATCCATCGCCATCTGCAGCCGCAGGCTTTCGATCTCACCCATTTCGCTCATCGAATCCAGATCTTTCTTGATCGCGTCTATTGAGTCATCCACTTCTTTCGTTGTGCCGAGAGACTCTTCAATGTTCTTGAGCATGGAGTCAAGGGGAGCGATCACTTTCGACACCTGCAGTTCATCCATCGCCTTAATGAGTGTAGGCATTTCGGAGCTCAGGAACACTTCATTTCCCTCATAATCGAATTGGACAGCACCAAGTTGCAGCTTGACTCTGACACTTCCATTCTTAGCCACCTGAAGTCCTCCTCAGCGTTGGGGGTTCTTGCCAATATGCGATAGAAGAATAGTGCATCCTGCTTTGGTCTGCATAGAGTGGATCGAGACCGGCCCAACAAGGAGCAACGAATGAAAATCAGAATCGAGAAATCGAGGGCCTGACCCCGTCAACTCCGAAATACCTCATACATTAGAAGGCTCCCCGCCACCGCGAGATTCAGCGAGTCCATTCCATCTACCATTGGAATGCGAACAATATGATCGCAGATTGACCGCTCCTCCTCAGTCAAACCCCTGCGTTCGCCTCCGAGCATCAACAAAGCGGGCCGCTTGTAGCTCACCTTGTCATACTCAACCAGGCCTTCGGGTGACGCGCCGATGACTTGAATGTTGTGTTTTCGAACCCACAGCCTTAGTTGACCGGCAGTCGTTCGAACGAGCGTCTGCTTGAAGAGGGCTCCCATCGTCGAACGGACAACCGCCGGATCGAACGGGTCGATGCTGTCACCCAGGAGGATGAATCCGTCCGCGCCGGTGGCGGCAGAGGTTCGTACAAGCGTACCGAAGTTCCCTGGCGAACGGACGTGGCTTAGAGCCGTCCAACATTGGTGCTCGTCGAGCCTGATCTGCTCGAGTCGCTGAACTCGCTGGCGGAGGATCGCTCCGACACCGGAGGCGCGTTCGGTTTTGGAGACTCTCCGAAACTGTTCTGGAGTTACCCGAGCGAATGGGACTCCGGAGCGTTTCAATCTTCGAACGAGTTTTCTGGCGATCGGGTTGGTGAGAAGCTTCTCGCTGTAGAGCAAGGCTTCGAGTGAGAAACGATGGTCGACGGCTTCTATGAAGTTGCGCACGCCTTCAACAAAGAAAAGCCGGTTCGCGTCGCGATAGCCGCGATCGGTTTGCAGCCGCTCTATCGTCGACAGTGTAGGCGCGATGTCTAGTTGGCGAAATTCGGTGTTGGTTTCATTTTGCATTCTCCTTTTTGAAAGCAGGCAAACGTCAGTTTGTCGCGTGGTTCCGAAGGGAATTGGTTAGCGAGTAGTCGACAAACTGAGGTTTGTCGGACATCGCGCTGCGGCTTTGATTCAAGGCGTCGTTTCAAGCGTGACGAGGTCCGTTAGGTTGGGCCCGACGGCGAGAGATGTTTGAGAGTAGAGTCAGAAAACAAGTTGCAGTGCTAAGGATTTCCATGCCCTCTTTTGGCTCTGAACAGTGGCTCTCCATCATACCGTCAGAGGTCTGTAGTGGACAATGGAGAATACGAACCCTCAGTTTGTAACCGCAAGTTCGTACAGGTACTCGACGTATGAACGTACGGCGCCGTCCATGCCCTGGATCTTCGGGTTCTTCGACTCGATGACATAATACTCATTAGGTGCATGAGCGCCGCCTCCATGGCCTAGTCCGAAATGGCCTGCCGGCAGGCGAAACGGCTCGCCCGTGAACACGTAGCCGGGCCACGATCCAGCCAGCCGCGGCCATAATATCGGATCGATCCCCGATCGCCGGTACACGTTGGTGGAAGCCCGGATGATTGCGGAGTCGGCGGGCGTGCTTGTGGGATCGTAACCGCCGGTCATGTTGACTTCGATATCACCGAAGCCGCGTTTCGCGAGGTGGGCCTTGACTGCGGCAAGCGATTCGGCAGCAGTCATGTCCGGCACCAGCCGCAGATCAAGCTTCGCCACCGCTCGGTGCGGTAGGATGGTCTTTCCGCCGGGACCGGTGTAGCCACCGACCAGCCCCTCGATATTAACCGTCGGCCGCGACACCAGAAGCTCAAGCGCTTCGCGCCAGCCTACATCATGAACCCAGTGCTGCACCCCGAGCTGCTTCTTCGCAACGTCTTCGTTGAGTCGGCGCGACGCGGCTGCGATCATTGCCTTCTCACTCTCTGAAAGCGGCCGCGCCTTGTCGGCCAGGCCATCGATAGCGGGGTCGTTGCCGTCGGCTGAGACCAGTGTCGCAAGCGCCTTAACAAGATGCCACGCCGGGCTGTCTATCCGCGCCTTGTTGCTCGAGTGGATATCGCTTCGCGGCCCGCGCCCCCAACGTTCGCCGCTCGCAACAAGTTCGAGTTCGACGATACCCTTGGCACCGAGGTTGATGGTGACCTCTCCGTCGAGGTCCTGCGACGGGAACGGCATGAAGATACCAGAGCAGCTCTTGAGTGCGGCCTGCACCTCCGGCCGGCGCACGATCTGCGGAAAGTGTGGCGAGCCGATCTCTTCCTCGCCCTCGGCCACAAGCACCAGGTTTACGGGAAGCTTTCGGCCCGCGCCTCTGATGGCGTGAAGCGCAGCCAGGAATGCGGCTTCGGGGCCCTTCTGATTGGTGGCTCCACGACCGATGATCACCTTTCCGAGGCCGGCTTTTTCGACCAGTTGAGCTTCCCACGGCGGCGACGACCACTCGGAGGGGTCTACCTGTTTTACGTCATACATGAAATAGAGGCCCAGCGTGCGAGGAGCTCCGGCGTCGAGCCTGGCGAAGATGCCGGGCTGGCCGTCGGAAGGGATCCTGGTGACCTCGCCGAATCCGGCATCGCGGAGAAGACGCATGGTGAGGTCGCAGCCTTCGGAGACGCCCCGGTTTTCAGCGGCGATTGACGGTTGTCGAATCCACTCTTGCAGACGCTGAACAGCCTCGTCGTGGCGCTTCTCGATCTGGGAGCGAATAGCGTCGAGGTCTCGTGAATCCGACCATGCCGTTCGCGGCAAGGAGAGCGCGGTTGCGCCAGCGATGGCATTGCTTATGAAGGCTCGTCTGTTCATACAGGTTTCCTTTCCAGCGTAATTCGAGTCCTTGATTTTTCGGTCACGCGACCTCTTCACCTCCGAGGAATACTGCTTAGACTGATCTCGGTTGTGCGCGACCACCCTTTGAGTCATCGCGTTTTGTGCCTGCCGGTGTTCATATTGCGATCGAACCGCGAGAGGTTGCTGCTCGACAGTTTCCCATCTAATTCGATCGCTCGCGGCGATGTAATCACTCGTTGTCGTCGGCTGCAAGTCAGAATCCTATGACAAACCTCTCGGTGTGAGCAAAGAGCGTTTCGGGTTTCGCGTTTCGGGTTTGGGCGGCTGACCCGCAAACTGTCAACCAAATGGTTCAATGTATTTTGGACCGAAGGAGACGGGGCCACGAATTACACGAATGCAACGAATGATCACGAATAATTCGTGTCATTCGTGAAATTCGTGGCCCCGCCCTTCCGTCGCCTGCCGCCCTTGTTCCGACCTCAGATTTTTTATCACGGTTCGCGGTCGATCCTTAACTCAGATACAATCACAGCGTGAAACGCTCGGGAGTCGCAGACCTTCCTCTCCACGGCGGCCGCGTCCCGCAATGGCTTGCCGAACGAATGAGTAAACTCGGCACGGCCATCACCGAAACCATTGTTCAGGACTACGGCGCTTCCGCGTTCCTCTCGCGCCTCAGCGATCCTTTCTGGTTCCAGGCGCTCGGCTCCGTGATGGGAATGGACTGGCACTCTTCGGGCATCACGACATCAGTCATGGGCGCTCTGAAGCGCGGCCTCGCTCCGCGAGCGGATGAACTCGGCATCTACATTTGCGGCGGTCGCGGAAGGTTTTCTCGAAACACGCCGCAGGAATTGCGAATGATCGCCGAGCGTCGCGGCTTTGATGGCGATGCCCTGGTCCGCACAAGCCGGCTTACGGCCCGCGTCGACAACAACGCTATCGCCGACGGGTTTCAGATCTACCTCCACAGTTTTGTCGTAACATCGGCCGGCGAGTGGGCCGTCGTTCAGCAGGGTTTGAACGATCGGAGTGGAATGGCTCGCCGGTATCACTGGCACTCGGCGTCAGTTCGCGATTTCGTAGCCGAACCTCACACCGCAATCGTTGGTGAGAATCAGGGCACGATCATGAACCTTGTGGATGCTCAAGCCAGACCCGCGCAGAGCGCGCTTCTGGAGATCGCTCACGAGAATCCGCTGGCGACTCTGAGCGCGGCGCGGCACCTCCGCATGCCGCACCACCACGATGTCCGCGCCGAGAACATTAATCTGAAGCGTCTCGGAGCGGTGCTTGCCGTCGCCCATGAACGTGAGCTTCACGACTTCGCCGAGCTTCTGCTTCTGGAAAATCTCGGGCCGCGCACTCTTCAGTCGCTTGCCTTGATTGCCGAGGTTGTCCACGGTGCACCGAGTCGCTTCTCCGATCCAGCCCGTTTCTCATTCGCGCATGGCGGCAAGGATGGTCATCCGTTCCCGGTTCCTCTGAAAACCTACGACGAATCGCTCAACTTTCTGCGAATCTCACTCGAGGCCGCCAGAGTCGGCGACAAGGAGAAACTCGACGGCTTCCGACGACTCGAACGCTTCGCTCGCACGATCGAATCTGAGCTCAAGCCCGACGCCGACTTCGATTCGGCCATTGCTCACGAAAAGGCGATATCACCTTCGCTTGATGGCCGTTCTGTTTTCGACGACAAGCCCAGACAACGTTCTCTTTTTTGATTTGCGACAGCGCCGAAGAGTGGAATATCATCGACGGCGGCGCTCCCGGTGAGGTGGCCTCTTAGACTCATCCGACAGAACCACGTTCCGGTTTAGAGCGTTTCCCCTGAAAGTCCCGCTTGATTTAGTGATATCGCGCATTGGAGAATCCCGAGGCCAGTCCGAACTCTTCCTGGGCACTGGTCAGGAAGGAGAGATAGCGAATGCCTGAACTGAAAACAAAGGCAAACACCGCAAGCGTCGAGAAGTTCCTCAATGGAATTGAAGATGAGCAGAGGCGTCAGGATTGCTTCCGAGTTTTGCAACTAATGAAAGCTGCAACGAAGACCGAGCCGGCAATGTGGGGCGCGAGCATCGTGGGCTTCGGCCGTTATCGATACAAGTACGAAAGCGGGACCAAGGGCGAATGGTTCCTCATGGGCTTTTCTCCGCGCAAGCAGGACTTGACCCTGTACATCATGTCCGGACTCGAGCGCTATAGTGCGCTGCTGAAGAAGCTGGGCAAACACAAGACGGGGAGAGCCTGCTTGTACATCAAGAGGCTCGACGATGTGGATGAATCGACGCTGAAGCAATTGATCGAGCGATCCCTTACTGACATCGCCGCCATGAAGAAGTAAGGCGATCACAGCTGGGTAGTTCCACGCCGTTTGGCCCGCGCAGTGTCTGGTGTCAGCCGGGCACTGCGCGGGAGACGACTCTCAGTTCCCGCAGACACAGGTGTTGTTACGCGTGTCTCTGTCTGTGATCGTGCATCTGATCGTGCCAGGTGGCGACTGTATCGAACCATTACCTTTGAACAGTGCTCCATCAAACGTCGCCAGCACTCTTCGAGATGATGTGAAATGCTGGAATGTCGCCAGGCTTCCTTTCCTGGTCACTGTGGCTGTGCCCGTGTAGGTCACCCCTTTACAGCAAAAGATATAAGCCCCCGTAGTCAGATTGCCCAGAAACACTCTGGACGGATTGCCGTCATCCTGTATACAGACGTCGAAGACGGCGACCGGCGCCGTGATGGTGATCGGCGTCGAGACGGTTTGCATGTCAACCGTGGTAGAGGCACTTCCGGCGCCGGGCGTGGTGGCCGTGAAGGTAGAGTTCGCCTTGCCTGAAGTGGTCGTGGCAGTCGGCGGCGAGACGGTCCCATTCACGCCCCCGTTTGGGTGTGTTTCTTCGACTTTATGATGGAGATCGCGTTGGTGTCGCCAACCCAAGCGTCATTTTTGTCGCAAACATTTTGTTGATTTCAGAGCATCACAGCCCATCCCAATTTCCAGCGATCGGCCTATCCCCCGGCGCGCCGAAGCCCCCTATCGTTATGTCGGGAGGGGCCAGCGTGTTGCTGTTCCTCAAGAAGAAGAAATTTCCTGTTGTCCTGAAGAGCCCAATCGTGGTCGTACCGTTTCCATCCCAGTCGCCGACTACAGGCAGATCTCCGGGCGCCCCGAACGAAACCGTTACGTCAGGCGGAGCCGCCGTGTTGCTGTTCCGCAGAAAGAAAAAGTTTCCACTCGGCCTGAACAATCCGATGGTCATCGTCCCATTTCCGTCCCAGTCCCCTACAATCGGCATGTCGCCCGGCGCGCCGAAGGTTACTTCAATGTCCGGGACGCCGAAAGAGTTGGTGTTGCGTAGAAAGAAGGTAGACGTACCCGGCCGATAGACTCCGATCGTCCACGTTCCATTCCCATCCCAGTCTCCCGTGACGGGAACATCTCCTCCAGGCCCATCCCCAAAAGTCAGCATGATGTCTGGAGGCCCAAATGAATTTGTGTTGCGCAGAAAGAAGGTCGAGGTGCTCGGCCTGTATAGGCCGATCGTCACGGTGCCGTTGCCGTCCCAATCGCCTAAAATCGGAACGTCTCCCGCCGCACCAAACCCAATTGTGAGGTCGGGGGCACCAGACGAGTTGGTGTTTCGCAGGAAGAAGAAGTTGCCGGTCGGTCGGAAGAGTCCGATCGTGTCCGTTCCCCCGCCAAGCGCCGCCTTGATGTCCAGCAGGCCGGAACCGTAAACGTTGTTGGGCGAGCCGCTGCTGCTGCAAAGAGTTGATGCGACTTTGACGGCGGCACTGTTGAGAACTAATTCGGACAAAGTCACGTCGTTGCGCAGCTCGGGTCGTGCGGACCACAGGAGCGCTACACCGCCGGCGACGTGAGGCGTAGCCATTGAGGTGCCGCTGAGGTTGACGTATGCACTTGTGCTGGTGCGTGTGGCAGACCTGATGCTCACTCCGGGCGCGCTGATGTCGGGCTTGGGTCGGCCGCTCCCATCTATGGTGACGGGCCCCCGGCTACTGAAGGAGGCGATAATACCGGTGGTGTGGTTGATGGCTCCCACAGTATAAGAGGCGTCGAAAAGCCCCGGAGGATCATCAACCGTGGAGCAGCCCGGGCCGCTGTTTCCGGCCGCAACTACCATCATAATGCCGGCCGCACGCTGGGCCTCCACTGCTGTGTTCAGGGTGCTTGGCGAACATCCTTCGTCAGGCGGACATCCCCACGAATTAGTCGTTACATTGGGGGCGAGGTCGGGGTTTCCCTGAGAAGGAGTGCCATTTACGGGATACGGGGCCAGGAAGAATTCCATGCACTCCATATAACTCGCTGGAGTGCCCACACCTTCATTCATATTTCGGCAGCCGATCCATTTAGCGCCAGGCGCCATGCCGATCTGATTTCCCGCGCCGTCATCGCCAACTGCTGTCCCCATCGTGTGAGTGCCATGGCCGTCGTCATCGCAGGGCTGAGGAGAGTCAGGCCCACAAGACCCGCCGCCCAGATGAATGCTGTCGTGCCAGTTAAAATCGTGGTTCACTACCATGCCTGACCCACGATATTGATTCTTAATCGCAAGATGGTCCCAGCGATATCCCGTGTCGGCGCCGCCGATGATCACGCCCTGGCCGGTGAAACCCAATGCCCACACCTCAGGCGCGCGCGTCTGGGCAATGCCGCCTTCAACGACGCTGGGGCTTGCGGGCTGCCCGATTCCTGAGTCGGGCGCTTCGACTCGATTTCTGATCTCGAGGTTCCCTTCGATTCGCGCAATATCCGGGCGTTGCGCGAGCGCGGTCGCTACTTCGCGGTCGCCCTTCACCCACACCATATTGACTATGTAATATGAGCGATGTTCAATGTTGCGTGACTTCAGCCAACTTAACAACTGAACCTGGGTCTCCTGTGCTTTTTTGTAAAGCGACTGATAGACGTAGCGACCTCTCTCCGTCTTCGTCTTCAGCCGATCCGCCGCGCTCAGGTCGGCCTGATCTGACATAATGACGAGGAACTCGGCTTGCCTCCCATCGACTGTGTTTTCGAGCACCCAGGGCGCAATCTTGTTTCGCGCCGAGTCCCGACTCTGTGAAATCCAATATGCCCTCGATTGCACCGATCCAATCATCGCAGCTACAAAGATCACGATCGTAAGCAAGCGTATTCTCATATCCGATTCAATCCTCTCTCTCAGAAGCCGATCAGTAACTCGGACCCCACGGTCAAGGACGCCGTATTTCGGCGATCCACAATGGCTGGCTAGAGACGACGGAAATATAGGGGACAATCTTTCAAATAACACCATTCGTACCTGGATCAAAGTCTTTTTCGTCAAAGAAGGCGAAGGCATTCAGAGATTCATCAACGACTTTCTGCCGATCGCGGACTACGAAACGGTCTTAAGGTCGCTTATTTTAAGCGCCCCGTTCGAAGATTATTGGAACGGAATACCGTTTAATTTCGTCTAAGCCAACGCTGAGTGTTAGATTTGGGTCTTTTTTGCTGTAAACGTGCGGGAATTATGCCGAAAGGGTGGTCTTTCGGCTCCTTTTTTGGCCGGTATGGGCGAACGTCGGACCAGATTGTTCTCTTTTGCTGTTTACATGAACGGTTTCGACCGGAAAGAATGCAATTTATGAAGCAATTATTGATCGCGGCGCTGCTCCTATTGGCGTCATTTCTTCCCACTTTCGCGCGGAGCTACCAACCCCGATCAGAACCAGGCACACTGGCCACGAATACGTCCGGCCAACAAAGCGCAGATGCGGGCATAACGGCGACCCGAGTGCTGGGCGAAGTCACCGAGATTGACGGATCCGGGAAGAGAGTCCTCGTAAAGACAGACGCGGGCAACATAGTGACGGTGATGATCGACGAAAAGACCGAGTTTCTGCGCGTGCCGCCCGGCGAGACGGCTCTGGATAAAGCGATCAAGACAACGCTCGCGGAGATTGGTGTAGGTGACAAAGTCTACGCGAGGGGGCGGGTGAGTGAAGATCACAAATCAGTGCCGGCGCAGAAGCTGATCGTGATGGCACAGGCCGACATTCAGAAAAAGCATGAGCGCGAACGGGCCGAGTGGCGGAAACGCGGTATCTCAGGAATCATCAGCGGAATCAATCCTCAAGCTCGAGAGATAACGGTTCAATCGCGCGGTCGCGAAGGCGTAAAGCCCGTCATCATCGCAGCGCCGGAGAACACTCAGTTTCGCCGCTATGCACCGGATTCGGTGAAGTTCAGCGACGCCAAGGCGGGCTCGCTTGCCGAGCTCAAGGTGGGTGACCAACTGCGCGCCCTCGGTGAGAGGAGCGCCGATGGAACCCGGTTCGCGGCTGAGCAGGTTGTTTCTGGATCGTTTCGGACCGTCGGCGGCACGGTTAAGTCGGTAAGCCCCGAGACGCACGAGATCAGAATTGAAGTGCTCGGTAGTAAGCAGCAGCTCACCATTGTCATCAATAATGATTCGATGTTGCGTCATATACCCCAGCAGATGGCCATGTTCCTGGGCCGGGCCGCGCAAGGCGGAGCGCCCGGAGGTCCTGGCGGAATGACACCAGGAGGCGGCCCGCAAGGTTCCGGCATGCGATCCCCACAAAGCGGGGACGCGCCTCGACCCGCTCCACAGGGCGCTCCGACCGGCCCCGGCGGCGGTCCTGGCCCGCAACGGCCGGGCATGGAAGGTGGCGGAGATCTTCAAGACATGCTTGAGCGTATGCCTGCCCTCACGCTCACGGACATAAAACCTGGCGATGTACTGGCCGTATCGAGCACGATCGGGGCTGACGCTTCCCGACTCACGGCTATCACTCTTGTCACGGGAGTGGATGCAGTTTTGGCTGCAATGCAAAGTCCGGGTGGCGCGCGCCGCGAGCCAAACTTGAGCACCGGCCTACCGGCTGGCGTGCTCGACTTAGGCATTTCTCGACCCTAAGGGGAATGCTGAATCAGGAATGCTGCCGAAGATGATCAGAAAAAAACTTACAGTTGATCATCTGCCATTCGGCGCTATCATTCATAAGGACGGGTTGATAATGAAGAATGTTCAAAAACTTATAGGGCAAAGTCTATCGCTCACTCTTGCGTTGGCTCTATGTGCGAATATCACTGTTGCGCAGGCAACAGCCACTTTGCGCGGTCAGGTAACCGATGAGTTCGGTGGCGCGATCGTCGGAGCTACGGTCACGCTCATTGATGCGAAGAAC
>DASYSA010000137.1:0-22473 GCA_036003885.1 Blastocatellia bacterium
ACCCCTGAAGCCGAATCGCAGAATCGAGGGCCTGACCCGGTCACTCGAAATCGTGACGTGCACCGGTTTCGGGTTTATGGCTTAGCTTTTTTGGTTTATGGTTTATGGCCTGAGAGAGACTGCAGAACCAAGAACCGCAACGAGAAGCCATAAGCAGCGGAGGGAGCGCACGTGAAAGCTATCGTGATCGAGAAGACCGGCGGGCCCGAGGTCCTGACCTACAAGGATACCGCGACGCCTTCGCCAAAGTCCGGAGAAGCTCTAATCAAGATCGGCGCCGTCGGGGTGAACTTCATCGACGTCTATCATCGAATCGGACTCTATCCGCAGCCTCTTCCCTTCACTCCGGGAATGGAGGCCGCGGGGACCGTCGAGACGGTCGGGCCAGACGTGGAGGACCTTGCCGACGGCGACAGGGTTGCCTATGCGATGACGCCCGGTTCTTACGCCGAGTACGCTGTTGTGCCGGCGTCCAGACTCGTTCGCATTCCCGACGGCATCGACTTGCAAATGGCCGCCGCCGCGATGCTCCAGGGAATGACGGCTCACTACTTGACGACTTCGACGTATCAACTCAAGAGCGGGCACACCGCCCTGGTTCACGCAGCCGCGGGCGGAGTCGGACTGCTCTTGACTCAGATGGCCAAGCGCGTTCGCGCACGTGTGATCGGCACGGTGTCAACCGAGGCCAAGGCTGCGCTCGCGCGCGAAGCCGGCGCCGACGAAGTGATACTCTACACCGAACAGGACTTCGAGGCAGAAACGCGGAGACTGACGGACGGACGCGGCGTGCAGGTGGTGTACGACTCGGTCGGCAAGGACACTTTTCTGAAGAGCCTCAACTGTATTGCGCCCCGCGGGATGCTTGTCTTGTTCGGTGCGTCGAGTGGGCCGGTGCCGCAGTTCGATCCCGGGCTGCTTGCTCAGAAGGGATCGCTTTTCCTGACGAGACCAACGCTGCACCACTATGCGGCAACGCGCGAAGAGCTCCTCTGGCGGGCTGGAGAGGTGCTTGGCTGGGTGCGCTCGGGCGAGCTGAAGCTGCGAATCGAGAAGACCTTTCCGCTGGCCCAGGCGTCGGAGGCACACCGGGAACTCGAGGGCAGGAGAACAACCGGCAAGGTGCTGCTGGTTCCGTGAACAGGTGGAGCCAATGATCACCAGGCGGAGTGTTTTGAAGAATATCGTGTTGTCCGCGTTCAGTGGACTTCCGTTCACAAATTCAGGCTTTGCAAAACCTCAGAAAAAGATGATGCCGGGAAAAGAGACCAAGATTTTCGATCCGGCGGATGGGTTTGCTCCGCTAACCGATCCGATCACCATTACAGACTGCACACTCGCCAGGCGCGGCAACCGATGGTGGATGTACATGGCCGGCATGGCAAAAGGCAAATTCAGCATCGACTTCTTCAGCGCCTCACTGCCGGAAGGTGCTCCGCTTACGGCGACCGGCTGGACTGTGACGCCCGATCGCAATGATCGCACTAAAATCGCGTACCTGGCCGGACAAGACCTCAGCAAGGGGTGGGATCTAAAAGGGGGTCGGCACTGCCCCTCTTACGCCACCGGGTGGGACCCGCAGCGCAAGGCGTTGGTCGAGCGCATTTACTACGCGGGCGCCGCGAACAATTTCCAGGGGCCGTACACGATCGGCTATCTCGAATGGGACGGCAGCAAATGGGCCGATCAACCCGCACCTGTGTTTGTTGCCAACGAGGATTGGGAACATGGCAGTGTCTATGAGCCGAACCTGATCTACCATGACGGCAAGTGGAAGATGTGGTACGTGTCCGGTTCCAATCAGGCAGACTATCTGGTTCAGGGTTATGCGGAAAGCGTGGACGGCCGGACTAACTGGACTAAACACCAGATCGTTTTCCCTCCTGAGGAAAAAGTCTTCGATTTCTGCGTGGCAAAAACAAAGCACGGCTACGAATCGGTGTTTTCGCGCGTCTGGCTTGGTCAGACAGCGGCGCCTGCAAGCACGGGCCTGTGGTGGTGCCACGCGAAAACACCATCTTCCAAAATCACGGACTGGAGCAAGCCCGTGCAGATCATGACGGGGGAAGATCGCGGCTGGCATGTGGGGCCGTGGAAGCCTTCACTTCAGTATGGCGAAAACGATCCGAACAAGATGTTTGTGTTCTTCGACGGCATCTACGCGAAGAAGGATCCTGGCCCGTTTCCTTATGCCTTCACGCTCGGCTGTCTGGAGATCGATCGGCCTGAGTGAGCGCCCTGTAGTTGCTCTTCCGTTGTTCGTATGTTTTGTGGAACCGCCTTTCCCAGGATAAGTTAGCAAGAAGTCTCATAGAACCTCGCGAACCATCTCTCCCACCGCCTCGCCGATCGAAAGGCACGATGTCAGTCCGGGCGACTCCATACCGATCAGGTGAATCACGGAAGGCCACTGCGGGTCCGGACCAATGACGAAGTCGGCGAATGAGTGTTCGTGTTCGGGGACTAGCCGCGCACGAATGCCCGTGTAGCCGGGCCTCAGATCTTCGAGCCTGAGTGAAGGCACGATGAGCCTCGCCGATTCGAAGAAAGAGTCAAGATCGGCTTTGCCGCTTTCGTAGTCATCCTTGCTCGATACGTAGCGGGCGTTCGGGCCCAGAAGCAGCCTGCCTGCCATATTCTTCGTGAAGTGCACACCCAATCCGTGTCCGCTCGGCATGGGCAGGGGATAGACCAATGCGTTCACCAGAGTGCTGCGCCCCGGTGGCAGCTCTGCGTACTCACCGCGACAGGGATAGATCGTGTGTGCGTCGTTTCCGAACATGACCGCGACTTCATCGGCGTACAGCCCGGCTGCGTTGACGACGACCCGTGCAGCTACCTCCTCACGCGGAGTTCGAAGGATTGTACTGCCATTCCTCATCTCCGCGGCGAGCAACGGCGTACTCTTCAATAGATGTGCGCCGTTTGCTTCGGCTATTCGGGCCAGACCCTTGATCAATTCTTCCGCGTCTACAATGCCGGTGTTCGGCGAATAGAGCGCTAAGGGTGACACAACGTTTGGCTCGATGCGCTGGATGAAATCGCGGCCGACTATCTCGAGTCCCTCTACCCCGTTTTGATCTCCACGTTGCTTGAGCGCCTGAAGGACAGGGAGTTGATCTTCAGAGTCAACCACGATCAGCTTGCCGATTCTCTGATGAGGAACCCGATGCTCGTCACAGAATTGATAAAGCATTCGGGCGCCGCGAACGCAATGAGTGGCCTTCAGTGAACCGGGAGCATAGTAGATGCCGGCGTGAATGACGCCGCTGTTGCGAGTTGAAGCCCCGAGGCCCAATCGAGGAAGAGCCTCGAGCAGGAAGACGTCATCGAAATGGCGGGAGACTTCAGCGGCGATTGCAGTACCTATTACGCCTCCGCCGACGATCACTACATTTGCAGTCTCAACCATAATCAGATCTAGGATTTAGGATCTAGGATCTAGGCCCCAGGATCTGGGAGGTCATTCTAGCGAGCGGACGCTAGATCCTAAATCCTAAATCCTAGATCCTCCGCAAGATCGGAAAGAATTGGCCGCTCATCTTCTCTCCCTTCGGAACCGGCGGCACGCCCGCCAGCAACTCCTCGTTCGAGGCCGATTCAACCCCATCCCGAAACACATTAATCACTGTCGCTCGCCTGGGTCTCTCGGTGGTGTTCCGATAAGAGCCGTGAACCATCAACGGATGATGGAAAGAACACTCGCCGGCCTTCAACTCGATCGCCAGCGGCTTAAATGCTGCTTGCTGCTCGCCGCTCAGAACCGTCTGAATCGCCTCCATATCGCCAGCCAGGCCGGTGATCGGCAGCAACTCCCATTTGTGACTCCCCGGCACATACCGAACGCACCCGTTCTCACGGGTGGAGTCGTCCAATCCTATCCAGCAACTGAGGTGCGCCATGGGTTGGGTCCGCGTCCAGTACGAGTAGTCCTGGTGCCAGGCGACAACTCCGCCGTGATGAGCGGGCTTGTAGAACAACTGGTCGTGCCAGAACCTCACAGAGCCGGCCAGCAACTGCGAGGCTGCCATCGTGAATGCGGGGTTCCACAGCAGATCGTGAAAGCCGCCCGCGATGCGCCAGGCGCCGAGAGCGTGAAAGAGGACGCGTGAGGGGTCGGCCGATTCGTTTGAATTGAACTCGTAGAACAACCGGCGAGCGGCGGGAGATGGATCGATCAGCTCATTGAACTGTTGCCGAAGCGCCTCGACCTGCTCGTCGCTGAGCATCCGGAGGCCGGCCAGATAGCCATAGCGGTGATAGAAGTCCACCTGGTCATCGGTTAGCCGATAGGCCGACCACTCTTCGGAAGTCGTCGGTATCGTGAACAGATCGGAAACCAGGTCATGCCGTGTTGATAGATCGCCGTCGACGTGAATCATCTTGGAAAAAAGACCGAGCCGGAAGCAAGTCCGTTGCTGAATTAACTCAATAAGACTACGTGCACCTGCTGAGGGCCGTGCACGCCAACCACCAACGTCATTTCAATATCGGCAGTGCGGCTCGGACCCGTGATCAAGGCGATCGCGCTGCTCAAACTGCCCTTCTCCTTCAAGAGTGGAAACAGATCATTCAAATCCGGGAGGAGCTGTTCGAGCTTGACCAGGGCAACGTGAACCGGCGTAACCAGCGATACCGAACGAGCGTGGCCCGGGCCTGAGAGTACGACCAGGGTTCCCGTGTCTGCCAGCGCGTAATCGACCCCCGATATCCCAAGGCCGGCATCGAGCGCGCGTTTGATGAACCCATCGCCGCCGGTGTCGGCTATGAACTCGACTCCCGCGCCCCCCAGCGCTTCGACTAACCCAATATCCCGAATGACGGAGCAGTCCCAGCCCGCAGCCGACCGTACTCCTTGAGACCGCGCCAGGTTCAGAACGTATTCGCAGGCGGCTTGAGCGTTCTCGGCAGCATAGAACTGACCTCCCACTTTCTTGAGTTCCGTCTCGAAGCGTTGGACCACGTCGTCGAGGTCCAACTGGGCGGCGCCATTGTTGGGAGATTGATCCGCCACAGGTCGAAGACCGTGACCTTGCTCGTGATCCTCGAGTTGCCCGGCCAACGCTGCCCTGATCTTTCCGAGTATCTCTTCACGCATCCCTGGTCCCTGAGGGCCGACGGCATCTTACATGTCCCGCCACATTGAGCGAAACGACCTCTTTGCCAGTGCGGGAAAATCCCGATTTTCGGTCCAGCCCGCGAACACAAAAGGCAGGTCATCGAACTTGCCATCCTTCAACATCGGTCCCTGGAAGAAGGCCGGAACCCTGAATGCCAGGTTGTAGGCCCACCGATGGCTCATGGTAAATGCCCACATCCGCATCGCCACTCTTTCCAGCAGTCCGGGCCCCTTGTCGTGAGAGGCCTTATCCTCGACCCATTCCTCTCTAAGCTTCAGCAGGATGTGAGGAATGTCTATTCTCACCGGGCAGACCTCGCGGCAGGCGCCACAAAGTGAAGATGCGAATGGCAGGTCCTTCGACTTGTCGAGACCCATTAGAGGAGGTGTGATGATCGCGCCGATCGGGCCGGAGTAGACCGAGCCGTAAGCATGCCCGCCGATCTTCTGATAGACCGGGCACACATTCAAGCAGGCGCCGCACCTCAGGCAGTAGAGCGACTCGCGCTTCTCTTCGTCGGCCAGGATTCGCGTGCGGCCGTTGTCGAGGAGGATCAGGTGAAACTGCTGGGCGCCGTCTGTCTCATCGCTGCGACGGGTGCCGGTGATGAACGACGCATAGCTGGACATCTTTTGGCCCGTGGCGCTGCGAGCGAGGACCTTAAGGAAGACGGCAAGGTCATCGAATTTGGGAATAACTTTTTCGATGCCCATCAGCGCGACGTGAATTCGAGGGAGGGTGGTGCTCAGCCTGATGTTGCCTTCGTTTTCTACGAGCACGATGGTACCGGTCTCGGCCACCGCGAAGTTGGCCCCGGTCACACCCATCCCGGCTGAGCAGAACTTCTCACGCAACTGCTTTCGGGCCGCAACAGCCATCTCTTCGGGAAGTACGAGGTCATGGATGCCAAGCTTGTCGGCGAAGAGATCCGAGATATCTTCCTTGGACTTGTGAATCGCCGGGGCCAGGATATGTGAGGGACGTTCGTGTGCGAGCTGAACTATGTATTCGCCGAGGTCAGTCTCGACGGCTTCGATCCCGGCTTCTTCGAGCGCTTCGTTGAGCTCGATCTCCTCGGTGACCATCGACTTGCTCTTAACGACGCTTTTGACATTATTAGCCTGCGCGAGTTCGAGTATTATTGCGCGCGCTGCCGCCGCATCGCGCGCCCAGTGAACGGTGCCGCCAAGCCGGATCACACTCTCTTCGAGTTGGACAAGGTAGCGGTCGAGGTTTGCGATAGCGTCTGCTTTTATCGCTCTCGCTCGATCGCGCAAGGCCTCGCCGTCTTTCAACTCAGAGAAAGCAAAGGCGCGCCGCTGTGTAAACCCGCTGAGCACGCGAAGACGCTTCTGCAGAGGCGCATTCTCGATCGCGTCGTCTGAGTTCTGAACAAATGTTTCAGTTGTTAAGTGCATGGTAAAAACGCGTTCCGCGTTTTACGTTTTGCGTTCCGCACTACAGGTGTTTGGCAGCTGTGCGGGGGTGTCAAGGCGCGGAACGTAAAACGTAAAACGTAAAACGTCTATTCTTCCCCCAGCACCTCGGCGATGTGCATGGTCCTGACCTTGACGCCCTGGCGGCTGAGTCCGCCTGCAATATGCATCAAACATCCCGCGTCACTGGCTACGACTACTTCCGCACCACACTTCTTGATGCAGTCGATCTTGTCTTGAAGTATGGCCCCCGAGATGTGCGGGTACTTGATCGCGAAGAGTCCCCCAAAACCGCAACACACTTCGGATTGCTCCAGCGGCACAAATTCCATGCCTCGCACTGCTTTAAGCACACGCTCCGGCTCGGTCCTGACATCCAGCTCGCGCAGCAAGTGACACGATTGGTGCAGTGCCACCTTTCCCTCGAAGTGCGCGCTTACATCCTCAACCCCGAGAACATTGATGAGGAACTCGGTGAACTCATAGGTGCGAGACGCCAGCGACCGCGCGCGTTCGAGCATCTCCGGGTCGTGTTTGAAGAGATCGGGAAAGAAGACCCTGACCATTCCCGTGCACGAGCCCGATGGTGCGACCACATACTCGCTGTGCTCAAATATGTCGATAAAACGTTCGGCCAATCCGCGGGCTTCATTTCGGAAGCCGCTGTTGAAGGCGGGCTGACCGCAGCAGGTCTGTTCCATCGGGAAGTCGACCTCGACTCCGAGCCGGCGCAAGACCTTTACAACGTTGACGCCGACCTCGGGGCAGAACTGATCGACCAGACAGGTTATGAAGAGCGAGACTTTCATCTTCTCGGACTAGTTCGAGACGGGCTTTGGCTTCTGGGCTGCCTTTTCGGCCGCCTCCTTGTCGAGCACGTTGATGTCGAACTGCACTTGCACCATGTCCTGGATCGAGTTCATCGGCGAGTCCCAGTTGATCCCATATTCCTTTCGATTGAGTTGAAAGGTCCCGCGAAAACGGCCGCGAGTCTTGTCATAGAAGACCATCTCAGCCGGAACTTCGATCTCTCTGGTGACGCCGTGCAGAGTGAGGTCGCCCACTATGCCGTACTTGTTGGCGCCGGCTTTGTTGATCTTCTTCGACACGAAGGTGATCTGGGGGTACTGGTCCACAGCAAAAAAGTCTTTGCTGCGGAGGTGGGTGTCCCGCCGCTCGACGCGCGTATTGATGCTCGCGGCGTCGATGGTGATCTTCACTGAAGACGTTTCGACCTTCTGAGGGTCGAGTTGGACGTCAGCTTGCCACTTATCGAAGGAGCCGTGGCAGGAGATGAATTTGGCCTCCGCCACAAAGTTAATCTGACTGTGGGGCGGATCGATTATGTGCGGAGCGGGTCCAGCCGACAGCAGGCTGCCGACGAGCAGGACCACTGAGAACATTGTTTTAATCATCTGTTTCTTTCCTCATTTGCTTTCTCTGAAACGAGGTCAGTCTCTGACTTCTGACCTCTGATCTCTGACTTCTGACCTCTGATTTCTGACCTCTGACTTCTGACCTCTGACTTCTGACTTCTGACCTCTGACCGGCGGCGCAATGATAGCAGACCGTGAATGAGTCCGTAATGTCGAAGCTACGGTGTCAGCAGTCCGCGCAGCTTGAGCCAGTCGGCCAGACGACTCGACCACGTCGCCAGGATCGGATCTGCCCCCGCGAGGCCGACTCCATGCTTGCCTCGCTGGTAGATGTGAATCTCCGCGGGCACCCTCGCCTTTCGAAGAGCGAGGTAGAAGGCGACGCTGTTCTCAGCCGGTACCCCTGTGTCTTCGTCGGTGTGAAAGAGGAATGTCGGCGGAGTCTGAGGCGTAACCTGCTTCTCGTTAGACAGGTTCTCCACGAGCTTCGGATCAGGTTTTTCTCCGAGCAGGTTGTTGCGCGAGCCGACGTGTGTGTATTCAGCGCTGAAGGAGATGACCGGATAAGCGAGGATCATGAAGTCGGGCCGCGAGCTCATCCGATCGATGGGGTCGGTCGCACTCGCGTTCCCGGCGTCGAAGTGCGTTCCAACGGTGGAAGCCAGGTGCCCGCCCGCTGAAAAACCCCAGATGCCGAGTCTGTCTCCCAGAAGGCCAAAGTCCTTTGCGTGAAGTCTCACGTATCGCAGTGCTCGCTGCGCATCCTGAAGCGGCGCTGGATGACGGTAGCGGGGTCCCAGCCGGTACTTGAGCACAAACGCCGCGACGCCGAGCGAGTTCAGCCACTCGGCGATCTGTTTGCCTTCGTGATCCATTGCAAGGTGACCGTAACCGCCGCCCGGGCAAACCACCACTCCGGCGCCGGTTGCCTTCGACGAGGCCGGTAAGTGAATGAGCAGCCACGGTTGATCCGCGTCTTCTTTGCCAACCGCGCCCGGCGCTCCATTTGGCCAGAGCAGGACTGGATTAGGCTCCTGCGGCCGATTCTGAGCCAATGTGGCGATCGCCAGCAACATGGCGGTGATCGCTGTGAGTTGATTTCTCTGTCTTAACATGGATGCCTTCAGTGCGCTACGCAGTCGACTTCGAATCCTCTAGTGGCGTCACCGGATCGATTAGCAACCAGCAGAAGGTCCCCACGAAGTAGAGCGCCGCCGCCAGGTAAAGCGGGATCGTCCAGTTGCGAGCCGTGTGGTCCAGTATGTACCCCGTAATGACGGACGCCAGCGCCCCGCCGAAATTCCCCATCATATTCATGCTTCCGGAGAGCGTGCCTGTGTACTTGCCGCCTACGTCCATACAGGTTCCCCACGCCGGCGGCATCACAAGATCGTTTGAGAAACTCGCAAACCCCATCGCCACCATCGCCCAGACCGGATCCTGTATGTTGATTGACAGCACCAGTAACAGTCCCGCGCCGCTGAACCCAATGCCCGCCAGCCAGCGGCGGGTTGCGGTAACGCTGCCAATCCGCCGGACGAGATAGCCTGAGATGTAGCCGCAGAATATGCATCCGAGGCCCCCAAAGAACAACGGCATACCGGCGAGCAGCGCACCAGTTCCCAACTCCACGTGGCGAGCTTCCTTCAGGTAAGTCGGCAGCCACGTGATGTAAAAGGTCCAGCCATAAGTGAGCACAAAGTACTGGAGCCAAAGCAGCCAGACGGTTCGAGAACGCACAAACTTACCCCACGGTACGGGGCCGTGTCCCGCGGTCAACGACTCAGCCGGCGGCAGGATTGCACTCTCCGCCTCGTTCACGCTCTTGTGTTCTCTGGGATTGTCCCGGTACCAGCGATAGAAGATAAGAGCCCAGATGATTCCCAACGCACCGAAGATTTCGAACGCGCGACGCCAGGAAACGAATCTGAGTGTGAAGGCGACCAGAAGGGGCGTGAAGGCTCCTCCCCATCGCGCGGCAAGCCACATGAATCCCTGCGCCCTCACTCGTTCGCGTACCGGCAACCAGGTCGTGAAGGCTTTCGTGAGATTTGGAAAGCACCCGGCTTCGCCCGCGCCGAACAGAGTTCGAGTCACCAGCAGCGATGGATAACTCCAAACCCATCCTGTCGCCGCGGTGAAGAACGACCACCAGACGACAACTCGCATCAACACCCTTCGGGCGCCAAGCCGGTCTCCCAACCAGCCACCAGGAACCTCGAACAAGGCGTACGCCCACAGGAAGACCGAGAACGCCCATCCCATCTGAGTCTTTGTAAGACCCAGATCATTGGTGATTAACGGTGCTGCCTGGGCGATGCAGATCCTGTCGATGTAAGTAATGATCGCGAGTGACGCAGCAAAGACGATCACCCAGTAACGGGCATGTGTCGGCCGGGCCGGATCACCGGCGGCCATTGGCGGCCCATCAACCTTATCGAGGATCTTTGCCATGTGCTCCTTGTAGCGTTGGTTCGGAGGAAGTGCTCGGTGACTTTCGAACTCGCCAAGTTTGCCCGTTTACGGCCAAACTGCGCAAGGAGGAATTTCGAATTTCGAAACGCGAATTTCGAAAATGTGCGACCTTCGAATTTGAAGTCATTGAAAGTCGCAATTCGAAATTCGCCTTTTCCTTTCCGCCTCTCTCTCTTTATATTCCTCTATCAAACGTGGACCGCATACCACTCTCTCTGACCGAATGGAGACATATGCTGACTCAGACTGTTAAGGCACGCCGTCATCGAAGTCCAAACAAGCTCCTGGCGCTCGCAGGTATTTGTGCTTTCGCGTCGGGTACCGCTGCTCTCTCATCCGCCCGGTCACCAGCGCCTCATCAAGCGACCGCTTCAACCCCGCGCGCGCTGCTGGTAGCGCATCGCGGAGCTTCGGCTTATGCGCCCGAACATACCCTTGCTTCGTACCGGCTAGCTATCGAGCAAGGCGCGGACTTCGTCGAACAGGACCTTCAACTGACCAAAGACGGGCGCTTGATCTGTATTCACGATCCGGATCTGGCCCGTACGACCAATGTCGCAGAGGTCTTCCCGGCTCGCGCGATCGAACGCGACGTGCAGGGCGGAAAACATAAGCGCGGCTGGTACACGATCGACTTCACGCTCGCAGAGATCAAGCGGCTCGACGCCGGCTCATGGTTCAATCGTGCCAATCCGTTCGCGGCGCGCGACGCCTACGCAGGCGAGCGCATCCCCACCCTCGAAGAGACCATCGACGCGGTCGGAGGCCGGGCGGGCCTCTACATCGAAGTGAAGGAGTACGCCTTCTACAAGTCGCTCGGTCATGACGTAGCGGCGAAGCTCGCGGCAGTTCTCAAGAGCAAGGGGTTCGACCGCCCCGGGAAAGTTGAACGGATTCTCATCCAGTCATTCTGGAAATCTGGTCTGCTACGAATGCGAGCGATAGCGCCGCAGTACTCGCGAATCCAGCTCCTGCCCATGGAGGATCCCGGGCGGGAAGAAGACTCCAGCAAGGTCACTCCTGCGCTGGCGAAAGAGATTTCGGATTATGCGCAGGGCGTGGGGCCAAGCAAGCAGATGATCAGAACCGCCGGTGATGTAGCGATTCTTCACGAAGCGGGACTGTTGATTCATCCGTATACGTTTCGGGGATCGACGACGGCGGCGGCGCGGCGGCCACTCGACGAGGTTCAATCAAATGGTTCGACGATGCGTGAGAACATTCTGGCGGACATTCGACGCTTTGTCGGATTCGGAATCGACGGCGGGTTCACGGATTATCCCGATCTGTGGAAGCAAGCAGTCACAAACAAGTAGGCAGCGTACTGTAACAGCGAATTGATTGCGCTTTCTCATTAACAACCAACTTCAGTGACTATGAAAACGGCGGGCGATTCCTCAGCGCTCTTGTAGGCTTGAATGAAGTCCCCAACCTGCCGGTTGGGGATTCGCGCGGTTCCTCAGCGCTCTTGTGGGCTGGAGTGAAAGATCCCCAACCTGCCGGTTGGGGGATTCGGGCGACTCCTCAGCGCTCTGTAGGCTTGAGTGAAAGATCCCCAACCTGCCGGTTGGGGGATTCGGGCGATTCCTCAGCGCTCTTGTTTGTCATTCACTTGAACACGTGATTACTCAAAAACACTTCTGCGTCGCCCTGCGAAAAAAAGACAAGCCTCACCTCTTCCAACTGTCGATCTAATGCTATGAACTCCGCGATGGCTTGCGATGAAACTGCCGCCGCCTCTTCGCGCGGATAGCCGAAGGCTCCAGTTGAAATGGATGGAAACGCTATCGATCGCAGATTGTGCTGAACCGCGAGCGCCATCGAATTCATGTAGCAGTTGGCCAACATCTCCGCATCGCGCACTCCCCACCTGCCTTTGATTGGGCCCACCGTATGTATGACGTAGAGTGCCGGGAGGTCGCCGGCCGTGGTGATGACGGCTTCGCCGGTGGGCAGTCCGTCGGGAAAGCGGGTCCGGCGGATTTCTCTACAGGCATCGAGGATTGAGGGACCACCGGCTTTGTGGATTGCGCCGTCAACGCCGCCGCCGCCAAGAAGGGTTTCGTTAGCCGCATTCACAATTGCGTCGACGTGTTGCGCGGTTATGTCCCCGACGAGCACTTTGACGCGGCCATCAAGAAAGGATCCAGGAATCTCTGTTTGAATCAAGGCGATGTCTCCCCTGCCTCTAGTCTGAGGCTAATCCGTCACCGTCTGCGCAAGATAAGGTCTGCCGATAGCCTTAATATTAGCTGTGAGCATTCTCTTGCAGCTCGGACTTCACGCGTGGCCTGTAGATCGCCGTGTGGCGCACTTGTTGAACCACGCGCTCTCCGTTTGCAACCAACAACAGATTCAGGACGACGAATTCATGACCCTTACGCTCGTAGCAATCCGCAACACGGCCTCGAACTGAAATCTCTTCGCCGTTCCGCGCCGCGCTCAGGTTTATGAGATCGCTGGAGGTATGGATCCAGGGTCCCAGTTCGAAATTATGCATCAGGCTGTGATTTGCCATCGCAAGCAAAATCGCGGGATGCGCCACCGCATCCCCGCCATAATAGAGATCGAGACTCTCATCAATTCGCTGCAGGAATCCTGATTCGGCGTCTCTCAAATCGACTCTCTCTTTGAGAGTTCCGAGAGCCTTGCCGGGAATACACGTTTCACGCGAGGCCGGAGGTCTCGCCTCGTATGCTGGAAGATCCGCGAGCGGATAGTCCTCCAGTCGCGGCTCACCCAACCATCTCGAACTATCGTTCACTGTAGCCAGACCAGTAGCGCATGCCGTTCCGTCCTCGCGCCGGGCGATGACCGTGATCTTGAGTGGCTCGGAGCCGTCGTCGACTTCAGCGAGGACCTCGACCTCTTCACCTTCGTAGAACGGCTGGTGAAACCTGACCTGCATAGACCCGCGCTCGAGCCAGTCGTGCCGGAAATGAGCGACGATCGGAACGGTCATGTAGCCGTAGATGGTCACCCCCGGCACGAGCCCTCCACGAAAGCCGTAGCTAGCGGCGACCGTGTCATCGTGAATCTTATTCTCGGAGTCGGCGGACGTGTTGCGCGCGCGAACTCGATAGAGTGGAAGCTGGTCGTTCTCGGTCGACATAAGGGAAAGCCACGAATGACACGAATTGCACGAATGAACACGAATTGTGACCAGAAGGGTTGTGTTGATCGGGTTGCATCGCTCCGTCACTCATAGTAACGCACCAGCCATTCGGCAACAAGAGAGGGCTTGGACCCGCCTTCGGTTTCGACGAGAACGGACCAGGTTATCTGGAATCCGCCGGGCACGTTTTCCACAGCTTGTAGAGTGAAGCGCGCGCGAATGCGAGAGCCTGCGGGGACCGGAGAGACGAAGCGCAAGCGGTTCAATCCGTAGTTGATACCCATCTTGAAATTGCCCTGCACCTTCACGGCCTGCGCGGCTAAGTGTGGGAGTAGTGAAAGAGTGAGAAACCCATGGGCTATAGTAGCGCCGAAGGGTGATTCGGTCCTGGCGCGTTCAGGATTGACGTGAATCCACTGATGGTCCTCGGTCGCATCAGCGAACTTGTCGATGTGCGTTTGAGTAACGTCGAACAGATCGCTGACCCCGACTTCCTGACCGACGAGGGTTCTGAGTTCATCAATATCCGCGATGATCCGTGTTCCCATGACTTCTCCTTCCAGGACGATATCTCACGGATATTAGGCGTTACTGTTTGGCCTGTCCACCCGCGGGCATACCACTTAAAAGGGCGCCAAAAGAATTTGCTTGACACCAAATCATTCTCACCGTATATTACCACTCGGTTATGCAACCAAAGAGTTATGAACCGATGACGCCGGAGGGTCTTGACGCAACGTTTGCCGCACTTGCGGATCCCACACGACGGGCGATTCTCGCCCGGCTTGCATCGGGTGAAGCGTCGGTGGCGGAGCTGGCGGGACCTTTTGCGATGAGCCAACCGGCCATTTCAAAGCATTTGAAGGTGCTGGAGCGGGCTGGCTTGATTTCTCGCAGCCAGGACGCGCAGAGGCGGCCGCGGCGGCTCGAGGCCAAACCGCTCGCGGAAGCTACCGAATGGCTGGAAAACTACCGCCAATTTTGGGAGGCCTCCTTCGAGCGCCTCGACGCACTGCTCGACGAACTGAAGACCAGGGAGAAATAACATGAATCCACGGAGCGATAGAGGAGAATCATATTGATGAGCGACACATTGAAAGTTACGACGCCCTCGGACCGCGAGATCGTGGTCACGCGCGTCTTTGAGGCGCCACGCAGTCTCGTTTTTGACTGCATGAGTAAGCCCGAATTGGTCAAGCAATGGTTGCTGGGACCGCCTGGCTGGACCATGCCGGTCTGCGAAATCGATCTCCGAGTGGGCGGCCGCTATCGATACGTGTGGCGAGGCCCGGACGGGAGCGAGATGGGCATGGGCGGGGTCTATCGCGAAATTGTTCGCCCTGAGCGAATCGTGCAGTCCGAACTGTTCGACCAGGACTGGACCGGCGGCGAGACGGTGGGAACGGCGCTCCTCACAGAGGAGGGTTCCAGGACAACGCTTACCATTAAGGTCCTCTACTCATCGAAAGAGGCCCGAGACGGCGCACTCCGCACCGGTATGACCGAGGGCATGGCCGCCGGCTACGACAGGCTTGCCAAGCTGGTGGCTTCGATGTTGGCTGAGGAGGTCAAATGACAAGTCAAGCGATAACACCGAGTATCCATCCCCGCCGGCTGTGGCGGAGCACGGGCGCCGTACTTCTGGGATTCTTCGCTGTCGTTATTCTTTCGCTGGGCACCGACCAGGTGCTTCATTGGCTCGAGGTGTATCCGCCATGGAGTCAGGGGATGCACGAGCCGGGCTTGAATCTCCTGGCGCTGGCCTATCGAACTCTTTACGCCGTCGTTGGAAGCTATATCACCGCGAGGTTCGCTCCGCACTCTCCGATGCATCACGCTTTGGTGGGAGGGGTAATAGGGCTCGCACTGAGTACGGCCGGTGCGATAGCCACGATCCCGATGAACCTGGGCCCATCCTGGTACCCTATCGCGCTTGTAGTGACCGCCCTGCCCTGTGCCTGGCTTGGAGGCGCTCTATACGAGCGAAGCGACAGGGCAGGACGCTGAGATACCACTATGGACAAGGACGAAGTACTGGCGTGGCTCCAGAAAAAGGGGACCAGGGCCACGATCGAGGGAATGGCCCGCTACAGTATTGAAGCCAAACACGCGTTCGGCGTGCCGATGGGGACGTTGCTGACACTGGCGAAGCGGCTGGGGACGGACCATGCCCTGGCGATTGCGTTGTGGGAGAGCGGATGGTACGAGGCGCGCTTACTCGCCTCGCTTGTGGGCGATCCGGAGCGCGTGACGCGCCGCGAGATGAATGCGTGGGCTGCCAGCTTCGAGAACTGGGCGGACTGCGACACGGTCTGTTTCAAGCTCTGGGACCGAACGCCGTTCGCATGGGGGAAGGCGCGCCAGTGGGCGGGCTCTCCGCGGGAGTTCGTCAAGCGCGCCGCTTTTGCGCTCATGGCGTGCCTGGCTCTCCACGACAAAGCCGCTTTGGATGAGCAATTCTTAGACTTGCTGCCGCTCATCGAGAAAGGCGGGCAGGATGAACGCAACTTCGTAAAGAAGGGCGTGAGCTGGGCCCTCCGCTCCATCGGGAGGCGCAATTTGGCACTCAACGCGGCCGCCCTGGCGACGGCCAGGAGACTGGCGCTGTCGAATGAAGCAGCGCCCCGATGGGTCGGCAAAGATGCGCTCCGCGAGTTGGCGAGCCCAAAAGTGCGGGCGCAGCTCGCTCGCCGGGCCTACCGTGTTGACGAGCTGAAGACCGACGAGAAAAAACGCACACGCACGAAGTGATTGGAGAGATCCCCGATGAAACAACAGCATTACCCCCTCAGATCGCCCCACTCTCTCGCAGGCCGTCGATCTCATCCGTGCTGAAGCCGAGCTCCCTCAGGACTTCGTCTGTGTGCTCGCCCAGCATCGGTGGGCGATGGCGTACACTTCCAGGAGTCTCGCTCAATCGAACGGGTGTGTCGGACAGCGGGATCGGTTTGGCGGCGCCGGGATGGTCAACTTCGCGAAAGAGATTGCGCGCGGCGACCTGAGGGTCGCTCAATACCTCGCCCAGATCAAACACAGGTCCGCAGGGAATTCGGGCGTGTTCCATCTCGGCGACGACCTCATCGCGCGAACGTGCGGCGCACCATGCCGACATGGCCTCGTTTATGATCTCGCAGTTCTTCGCTCGCGTGATATCGTCTTTGAAGCGCGGGTCGTCGATCAAGTCTTCGCGGCGCACCAGTCTACACCACCGCCGGAACATCGCGGCTCCAATAGTGGGCACGATGATCCATCCGTCACGCGCGTGGTAGACGTCGCTTGGCGCCGTGTAGAAGCTGGTGTTGCCCTTCTGCTCGCGCTTGATTCCGGTGACAGCTCTCTCCATCAGCAGGGGCTGCATGAAGGTCACGCCGGTTGCAAGCAGCGATACGTCTATCAACTGGCCGCGCCCGGTCTTCAGACGTTCGTACAGCGCCGCCATTGCGCCGAACGCCGCGTGAAGCGCAGTGCCATAATCGACCCACGACACGATGGAACGCACGGGGACGTTCGAGAAGCCGGTCAGGCTCATCGAGCCGCTCATGGCCTGCACCACTCCATCGAAGCCCACTCGATCGGTATAGGGACCGTCGGGACCGAAGGCCGAAGCCATCACCAGGATGATCTCCTCTTTGATTGCGCGAACAGAGTCGTAGTCAAGACCGAGCTTCTTCATGATCTCGAGTGGCAAGTTTACTACCGCGATGTCGGCGCTTTTGATGAGTCGGCGGATAACCTCGGCGCTCTGCGGATGGGAGGGGTCGAGCGTGATGCCGCGCTTATTGCGATTCATGTTCAGGAAAAGGCCGCCTTCACCCGTCTCGACCACTGGGCCGACGTAGCGGTCCTCTCCCCCCTGGCGTCTTTCGACCCGAATCACGTCTGCACCCATGTCTGCGAGCAGCATCGCGCAGTAAGGCCCGGCGATAAAGCGGCCGAAGTCGACCACGCGGATTCCTTCAAGGGGTCCCGGCATTCTGGCTCACCTTACTCCTTTAGCGGGAACTCTGTGACCGCGCAGCATCCTACCTTTTGCGCTGCCTTAATTCAACAGACGATTAGTCCGCAGACTCGATCCGCAGATGTCGCAGATTTCGCAGATAAGAAAAGAAGGAATGGGCGATTCCTCCGGTCTTCGTTTCTTATCTGTGCCATCTGCGCAATCTGCGGATGAATCAATCTGTGGATGCCCTCTTTTTTGACCACGAGACATTAGTTGTCTTACAGTGATGATAACAATGCCTGAACCCCATTCCGACACCGCGAGATTCTCGCTCGATACGAGGGCCGCCGCCATCCGGCGCATGGGCCGCGACACCTTTGACCTCGCAATCATCGGCGGGGGCATAACCGGGGCAGGCATTGCGCTCGATGCAGTCTCGCGCGGGCTTTCGGTTGCGTTGATAGAGAAGAGCGACTTCGCGAGCGGGACCAGTTCGCGTTCATCCAAGCTGATACACGGAGGATTGCGCTACCTCGAACATCTGGAGTTTTCGCTGGTCCGCGAAGCCCTGCGCGAGCGCGCGACGCTCACCAGGCTCGCGCCGCATCTGAGCGAGCCGCTCGCATTTCTGGTCCCACTTTACAAAGCTGGTATTCCCTCGGCCCTTGGAAACAGCAGATTGAAGCTGAGCGTTGGGTTGTGGCTCTACGATTTACTCGCGGGGCGCGAGAATATCGGCCGGCACAGATGGGTCAGTCGCGAAGAGGCGCTTCGGCTTGCGCCCCGGCTGCAGTCGAACGGGCTGAGAGGCGGCTTCGTTTACTACGACTGTCTGACGAACGACTCGCGGCTGGTGATCGAGGTGATCAAGACCGCAGCCAGCCGAGGAGCGGCCATAGCCAACTATGCTGCTGCGCGGGGCCTGACAAAGGACGGTCGGCGTGTATCCGGGATCAATCTCGAAGACAGGCTCACCGGTGAAACCGTGACTCTGCGAGCCGGAGTCGTGGTGAATGCGGCGGGTGTGTGGTCGGATGAAGTTTCGCATTTGGACAACGCTGAAGCGCCTGGAAGGCTTCGGCCATCCAAGGGAATCCACGTAGTGATGCCCTCGGAGAAGTTTGACAACCAACAGATCGCGGTCCTGATCCCGTCGCTGGGTGAGAGTCGCTTCTTGTTTGTGATCCCCTGGTGCGGCCGTACCGTTATTGGCACGACGGACAGCGACTATTCGGGTGAGCTGGATGAGCCGCTTGCCGAGGAGGCCGAAGTCGCTCGAGTCGTCGAGTCTGCCGCAGGCTCCTTTCCCGCGGCCGGGATTTCGGATGACGACGTCATCAGCACCTTTGCCGGGTTGCGGCCGTTGGTCAGCGCGAATGGCGAATCGACTGCAGAGGTCTCCAGAAAGGAAGAGATATTCGAGAGCGAGTCGGGATTGATCACGATCATCGGCGGCAAGTTGACGACGTATCGTCATATGGCCGAGCGAGTGGTCGATCTCGCTGTGAAGAGTGTGGCGCATGCGATGCCCAGCGTGACAAGTCAGATCCCACTCGCCGCCGGCGAAAAACTTGCAGCGGACATCGACGTGCAAGCTTCGAGCGCAGCCGCCGAGTTTGAAGCGCCTGTCGAGCTGGTCAGGCACCTGATGCGGAGTTACGGCGGGAACTTTCGCGTGGTCCTTGAGATCACCGGCGAGTCAGCAGAGTTCAAGGAGCGCTTGATTGAAGGGCTTCCACACATTGCCGCCGAGGTTGTGTATGCCGGCCGCTACGAGATGGCGGCTACCGCGGCGGACTTTCTTGTGCGCCGCACACGCATAGCGTTGCTGGCCCGCGACCATGGAGTCTCGTGTGTGGGCCGGGTGGCCGAGTTGCTGGGAGGATAACTTCGAAATTCGAAATTCGAAATTACTAGAGCTGATCCAGCTTCTCGAGAACCTCTTTGCTGTGCTCGGCGACATTCACCTTGTTGAAAACGTGGGCCACCCGGCCCTGCTCATCGATGATGAAGGTAGTACGTTTCACGCCCCATGTTTTCCGGCCGTACATGTTCTTCTCTTGCCACACACCGTACGCGTCGGCCAGTTTGTGCTCGGGGTCGGAAAGCAATGGAAAGGTCAGGTCGTACTTCTCGCGGAAGCGCTGATGCGATTTCTCATCGTCCGTCGATACGCCAATGACCACCGCGTTCTTGCGTTGAATCTTCGTAGAATCCGCCTGGAATGCGCAGGCCTCTTTAGTGCACCCGGCGTCAGATCGCGCGGATAGAAGTAGAGCACCACTCTCTTGCCCTTGAAGTCCGATAGCTTTACGGCCCGTCCGTCCGCGTCTTTCAGGTTGATTTGAGGAGCCTTGTCTCCGACTGATATCACAGGACACTTCCTCCTTTAGGAGCTCATACCACGCTGTGCTAGAATTACGGCTTCGTAGAGCGGCATTATATTGTTGCAGTTCCCCTCAGTCAAAAAGAGCGGAAACAAGTTTGACCCTATCTCATCTCCGGAGTTCATAGAATGAGTAATGATGATATTCGGTTCAGCATCATTGGTGTAGCGCTGGGGTTGGTTTTGGGCTTTCTTATAGGCAACTGGACCACGCCCCACGGCGGAACATCTGAAAGGACAGCAACCGCAGGCGAAACCTCGAGGTCGGTGAACGCGCCACGCGAGTCCGAACTCCCCGCCGGGCACCCCCCGATAACTCCCGGGGAAACGGTCCGCGCGGGGCCGCTTCCCGCCGGTAGCGAGGGCGAAATCCCGAGCCCCCCAACGGCGTCGGCGCCCGCCTCGGCCTCAGGTGAATCGGTTGTCCTGCCGTCGCTTGATCCACTGCCCGCCTCCAGTAGTGAGCTGCGCGCCGAGAAGAAGTACAAGAACATCCAGATGTTCAAGGGGTTACCTGCCGACCGGATCGAAAGCATAATGTTTGCCTTCAAAAACTCGCTCGGCGTCGAGTGTACTTACTGCCACGTCAAGGATCAGTTCGAGAAGGACGACAAGACGATGAAGCAGACTGCGCGCAAGATGATCTCGATCGTGCGCGATTCCAACGCCAAGTTGGGCTCCGCCCGAGTCTCGTGTTTCACCTGTCACCGCGGCCAGCCACGTCCGGCGGAATAGCGCGAAAGCCAGCGGGGGTAAGGCCATGGCAGCTTGTTCCTTACCTCTTGTGCCTGTCCGCGGAAGCCTGATTCCCAAAGAGGAGGAGCAATGCCACTAGCGACGAAGCGAACTTCCAGGCGAAGGGTTCTGTGCGGGTGCTTGTCACTGGCGGCTCTGGTGTTTATGTCGATCCCAAGCGAATTCGCACGGTCCGATGACGGCAATCACGCGACGCAGCCAAAGGCCGGGCGCTCGGTAGTGAGGGCGCAGCACGGAATGGTGGCATCGAGCCAGCCGCTCGCGTCACAAGTCGGCCTCGAGATACTAAAGCGAGGTGGCAACGCCGTCGATGCCGCAATCGCAATGGCCGCGGTCCTCAACGTCACCGAACCCATGATGACCGGCATCGGCGGAGACATGTTCGCGCTGGTCTACTGGTCCAAGACCGGAGAGCTAAAAGGCCTCAACGGCAGCGGCCGCGCGCCGCGCGCGCTTACCCTCGACTACTTCGCAAAAAAGGGAATCTCCAGCATGCCCGCAGCCGGCATGGAAACCGTAACCGTGCCCGGCGCGTTTGATGGGTGGGTGACGTTAATCGAGAAGTACGGGACCATGAAGCTCGCCGACCTGTTGGCGCCTGCCATAGCCTATGCCGAGGACGGATTTCCGGTAATGGAAAAGACCGCGGATGACTGGCAGACGGAGGTTCCTAAACTCCAGAAGAGCGCTGCTGGCGCTGCGAACTATCTGGTCGACGGACGCGCCCCTCGCGCGGGCGAGATATTCAGGCAGAAGAACCTCGCTAACACCTTTCGCATCCTTGCCCGAGGAGGCCGCGACGCCTTCTACAAGGGCGAGATCGCCCGCTCGATCGCCGACTACTGCAAGAAGAACGCCGGCTTCATCACGATGGAAGATCTTGCTGCACATCACTCGGATTGGGTCGAGCCCATCGCGACCACATATCGGGGATACAAGGTCTATGAGATTCCTCCCAACGGACAGGGCCTGACAGCGCTGCTGATGCTGAACATCCTCGAAGGCTTCGATCTGAAGGCGATGAGCGCGCAGCCGGACCTCTACTATCACACATTGATCGAGGCGACCAAGCTCGCGTTCGCCGACCGGAATCGTTATATCGCCGATCCCGCTTTCGCGAAGGTGCCGACCGCTGAATTGCTGTCGAAAGGATATGCCGCTAAGAGGCGCGCGCTGATCGACCCGTCGCGCGCGATCCAGTCTCCAACTCCCGGAAACGTGCTCGACAAAGGAGACACGACCTATCTGACGGTCGTAGACAAAGACGGCAATGCCGTTTCGTTTATCAATAGCCTCTTTGAAGCCTTTGGGTCGGGAGTGGTAGTGGGCGACACGGGGATTGTAATGCAGAGTCGCGGCACAGGTTTTTCCCTCGACCCCAGTCACCCCAATCGTCTCGAGCCGGGCAAGCGACCGTTCCACACGATAATCCCCGCAATGGTGTTCAAGGACGGCAAGCTTCTAATGTCCTTCGGCGTGATGGGCGGGGCGATTCAACCTCAGGGACATGTTCAGGTGCTGGTCAATCTCATAGACCGCGGCATGAATGTTCAGCAGGCCATTGAAGCTCCGCGTTACAGATATATGAGCGGCAACGGAGTGCTTTTGGAAGACGAACTCACCGACGGAGTCATCGACCGCCTGATTGAAAGAGGACACCGACGAGCACGCCCGGATGCCGGCTACACCATCAGAGCTCAAATGGGAGGCGGACAGGCGATCATGATCGACTCTGTGACCGGAACGCTGATGGGCGGCTCAGATTCCCGAAAGGATGGATTGGCGCTCGGGTACTGAGGAGGAGAAGGGGAGAAGGGGAGAAGGGGTAAGATTGGTTAGGTGGGTGATGGGAGAGTGAAGTATGACTGA
>DASYSA010000138.1:0-11827 GCA_036003885.1 Blastocatellia bacterium
AGTACTCCATGCCCGTACCCGCCGGAATCAAGCGGCCCATAATCACGTTCTCCTTCAAGCCGCGCAGGTAGTCGACCTTGCCGCTGATCGCAGCCTCAGTCAGTACTCGCGTAGTCTCCTGGAATGAAGCCGCAGAGATGAACGACTCGGTTGAAAGCGAGGCCTTCGTGATTCCAGGCAGCAACGGCTCCGCCTGTGCCGGCTGGCGACTTGTTCGGCAGCATTTGACGTAACCGGAACGGATACCTTTACCTTTGTATAACCAATGCCCCGCCCACCGGCTCTACTTGATTCTGTCCAGGCACCTGACGAAAGGTGGGTCCGCCAGTTACCCTCCAAGGCGTAACAGTCGTACGGAAAGGCCAGGGTGGCCCAGCATAGGCACCCGCTACACTATCTGCAACATTGTCGTTCTTAAAAACATCCTTGAGTGCTGCTATGGCAGTAGCAGATAAAGCTGTCCCAGTGGCTCCAACAACACCGCCTCCAACAACGAGTGCAGCACCAGCAGAGAATCCCGCACCAACCAGCGTCGATGCTGCCGTAGCGGTTGCTAACGCGCTCGCGGAACTTAACCCTGACACACCCGATACGCCGGCTGCTCCCGCGGCAGCCAGCGCCGGACCTCCCGCATAAGCAGCCGCACCTGCGGTAACCGCCGCCAGGATTACACTGCCTACAATCAAAGCGACCGGCATTACGGCATCCCAGTCCGTAATCCTATCTTTTTCGTCCAGGAAAATCGCCGCTTTGATAGTGAACCAGACGGCCCCCGTGTCCCTGACAAAATACTCGCCCGGTTGTATCACGCCAAAGTATAGCGGCCCGATCTGATTTAGAGATATTTGAAGTGGCCAAATTGTTTCATTCTTGATGATGAATCCTGGTGTAATCAACCTTGGTGCGGGCGATCGTGCAAGCGCTTGTGCAACGCCCTGCACAGCCTCCGGAGCGGCACTCTCAATCTTGGGGTCGGCCTGGATCTGTCCAGGATAAGGACGCACCGCACTCAACACGTCATATTGATCTCGCAAGGGTGTTGTTGGATCACTGTAGAGGATCTTATTCCGGAAAAGATCGAGCTGGATCGATACATTACGCGAAGGGTCTTTCAAGTAGATTGACCAGTCATCACGGCCGGTCTCGTCAAAATTAAATTTCACCGACTTCGGGTCTGAGTTTCTTTCTTCCCATTTCTTCGGGCGGGTTTGAACGAAAGCGCGTTTCACACTCTCATCGGGGAACACGACCGTTCCCGCCGTCCAGCCAACGACCGATCTCGCGCTCAATAAGTCATATTGATCCCGCCAGGGTGTTTGCGGATCGTTGTAGCGTATCTTTTTTCGATAGAGATCAATTTGGATCGATACCTTGCGCGATGCATCATCCAGGTATACCGACCAATCATCCCGGTTCGACTCCACGAATTCAAAGACCGGTTTTCCATTCGCATCCAATTCCCTCCATGCCTTAGCGCCGGTCTCAATGTACGAGCCAACCGCGTCACCTACGCGAAATTCGGCGTGACCGGCGAGCCAGCCAACCACCGGTGTCGCGCTTAAAAGGTCATATTGATCTCGCCAGGGAGTGTTCGGATCGCTGTAGCGTATCTTTTTGCGATAGAGATCGATCTGGATCGAGACCTTGCGTGACGGATCGTCTAAGTAGACTGACCAATCATCCCGAGCGCTCTCGATAAACTCGAACTTGTCGACTTTTCCGTTTTCTCTCCAGGTTACGGGTCCCGTCTGGATGAAATAACCTTCTGCGAATTGCGCGTGTTGCACTGAATATCCGTTGGTATCCATGATTCAGCTCCTTAGTTGGTTATGGTCCGTTCTTTCGATCTTTCAAAGGACGAACAATAAGCACCACTCTGCGGAAACAGGAGAAGCGAGAAATGAACTTCCTCTCGCAACTGGCGGCCAAGAGAAAAGTCGCGGCTCTAAGCACCCCTGGCGCTCGGCGCTCTTCTGTTTCTGTATCGCCGCGTTCTGGAAACAGCCGCTGGGATGGCGGAATGATACGAGCCCGCCAGGACACCGTCAAGGACGGAAGCAATCGGCTGGTGATCGAGATTGCAAAAGGTGGAGGGCCCTCGACGGGACCTCCACCTTTCATGTTTGGAATGGTATGAGCCCGCCAAAAAACAGTCAACGTAGAAGCAAATAGCCGGAGATCGAAATCGAAAAAGGTGGAGAGCCCTCAGCGGGATCTCCACCTTTTGATGTAACAGATTGGCTGAAAAGACCGATCTTAGTCGCCGACTTCTTCCGCCTTCGCCTTGGGCTTCAAGTCCTCCGCTGTCGGAATCTCGGTGGCTTCGTACTCGAACTCTTCTTCGCCTTCCTGAGCCGTGCGGTCGGCTTCGAGCCTGATGTTGCGGTAGTACTCCATGCCCGTACCCGCCGGAATCAAGCGGCCCATAATCACGTTCTCCTTCAAGCCGCGCAGGTAATCGACCTTGCCGCTGATCGCAGCCTCAGTCAGTACTCGCGTCGTCTCCTGGAATGAAGCCGCGGAGATGAACGACTCGGTTGAAAGCGAGGCCTTCGTGATTCCAAGCAGCAACGGCTCTGCCTGAGCCGGTTGGCCGTCTTCGGAAATCACGCGCTCGTTCTCATCCGAGAATCGGAAGCGGTCCACCATGTCCTCGAGCAGGAACTCGGTGTCTCCAACATCCTTGACCCGCACCCAGCGAAGCATCTGTCGAACGATCACTTCAATGTGCTTGTCATTGATGTTGACGCCCTGGAGACGGTAGACCTCCTGGATCTCGTTCACCAGATAACGCTGAAGTTCCTCGATGCCGCGCACCGCCAGGATGTCGTGCGGATTGAGCGGCCCGTCCATCAGCGGTTCGCCCGCCCTGACCAGATCGTCCTCCTGCACGTTTACGTGGACGCCTCGTGGAATCGAGTACTCGCGCTTTTCACCGTCGGGAGCTTCGACGATGACTCGCCGCTGCCCCTTGGTGATCGGACCGAAGTGGACCACACCGTCGATCTCGGTCATAACCGCGGTCTCGCGCGGCTTTCGAGCTTCGAACAATTCGACGACTCGAGGAAGACCGCCGGTGATGTCCTTGGTCTTGGTGGTCTCGCGAGGAATCTTGGCGATAATATCGCCCGGAGCCACACGCACGCGCTCCTTCTCCTCCTGGGCCTTGGCGCTCGCGCCGCCCTTCTTCTTCTTGTACTCCTCGTAGTCGGATACGAGAAGGTTGGCGCGCACAGGCATCTGGTAGGTCTTCAACACCTTCTTATCGTCCCGGATCTCGATGCGAGGCTGGCGCTTCTCATCGGGAGAGTCGACGACGACGAGGTGAGACAGACCGGTGACTTCGTCCACTTCTTCGCGGACCGTCACTCCTTCGACCAGGTCTTTGAAGTGGATGCTGCCCGCGTCTTCGGTCAGAATCGCGAAGGTGTACGGATCCCATTCGGCCAGTTCCTGTCCTTCTTCAACCTTCTGCCCGTCGACGACCTTCAGCGTTGCGCCGTAGACGATCTGGTATCGGCTGGCTTCGCGGCCGCGCTCATCGATCAACACAATCGAGCCGGTGCGGTTCATGGCCACAAGGTCGCCCTCTCGGTTGCGGACAGTCTTGAGCTCGTCAAACTTGACCGCGCCCGACGTGCGAGCCTCGTGTTTAGTGATCTCACTGACGCCGCCGGCGACGCCCCCGATGTGGAATGTGCGCATCGTCAACTGAGTGCCGGGCTCGCCGATCGACTGGGCAGCTATGACCCCGACCGCTTCGCCAAGCTCGACCATTCGCCCGGTCGCCAGATTTCGGCCGTAGCACTTGATGCAGACGCCGCGGCGCGATTCGCAGGTGAGCACCGAACGAATCCTGACGCGTTCGATACCGCCCGCGCGCTGGATTTGAGCGGCCAGGTCTTCGGTGATCTCCTCGTTCGATTCGACGAGGACCTCTCCGCTGATCGGGTCGCGAACATCATCGAGTGCGACGCGGCCAATGATTCGGTCACGCAGCGATTCGATCTCCTCGCCGCCTTCTACGATCGCGGTCGCCCAAATGCCTTTCGCCGTGCCGCAATCCGGCTCGCTGATGATCATGTCCTGGGCTACGTCGACCAGGCGCCGGGTGAGATAACCCGAGTCAGCGGTCTTGAGCGCGGTGTCGGCCAGACCCTTGCGGGCGCCGTGAGTCGAGATGAAGTACTGGAGCACGTTCAGCCCTTCGCGGAAGTTCGCGCGAATCGGGGTTTCGATGATCTCACCCGAAGGCTTTGCCATCAGGCCGCGCATACCGGCGAGCTGACGAATCTGCTGCTTGGAGCCTCGGGCGCCGGAGTCGGCCATGATCAGGATCGGATTCAATTCGCCCGATTCCGCCTCGCGGCGATTCATCTCGACGAACATCGCCTCGGCCACGTTTTCGGTCACATCCGACCAGATGGCGATGACCTTGTTGTAGCGTTCACCATTGGTGATGATGCCCTCTTTGTACTGATTCTCGACCTCGACCACGTCGCTGTCCGCTTGCTGCACGAGTTCGGCCTTCTTCGGCGGCGTCACGAGATCGTCGATGCCTATCGAGATGCCGGCCTTAGTCGCATAGAGGAACCCGAGGTCTTTCACCTTGTCGAGCATCTTAACGGTCTCTACGTGACCCAGGCGCAGGTGACAGTAATTGACGAGCGACCCGAGCCCCTTCCTCCTCAGCGAACCGTTGACATAGGGCATCTCGGCCGGCATGTGCTCGTTGAAAATAACGCGGCCGACCGTGGTGTCGATGACCCGGTTCTCGAGCCGGCGAACTGTAGCCCGGATGATGTCCTGATCGTCGCGCTCGTGTTCGAGGTCGATCATATCACCGCTGAACATGAGCTTGATCGGGGTCTGGGTGTGGACCTCGCCGATGTCGAGCGCCAGCAGAACTTCGTCTCCGGTCGCGAACTTCCGGCCGGCGAATTTGTCGTCCTTCTTGTCTTTGGTCAGGTAGTAGCACCCGAGCACGATGTCCTGCGTCGGAACGGCAATCGGCTGGCCGTTGGCGGGCGACAGGATATTGTTGGACGCAAGCATCAGCACCGTGGCTTCGATCTGAGCTTCCGGTGACAGCGGGATATGCACGGCCATCTGGTCCCCGTCGAAGTCTGCGTTGAATGCAGTGCAGACCAGCGGATGGATCTTGATGGCTTTGCCTTCGACCAGCACCGGCTCGAACGCCTGAATGCCGAGGCGGTGGAGCGTAGGGGCGCGATTGAGCAGGACGGGATGCTCGCGAATCACCTCTTCGAGGATGTCCCACACGACCGCTTCCTGGCGTTCGACCATCTCTTTGGCCTGCTTGATCGTGGCAGCGTACTGTTTCTTCTCGAGCAGGTTATAGATGAACGGCTTGAACAACTCGAGCGCCATCTTCTTGGGTAACCCGCACTGGTGCAGTTTGAGCTCCGGGCCGACGACGATCACCGAGCGGCCCGAGTAGTCGACGCGCTTGCCGAGCAGGTTCTGGCGGAAGCGTCCCTGCTTGCCCTTAAGCGTATCCGAGAGCGATTTGAGTGGCCGGTTATTGGCCCCCCTCAGCACGCGGCCCCTTCGTCCGTTGTCGAACAGGGCATCGACGGCTTCCTGAAGCATGCGCTTCTCATTTCGAACGATGACCTCGGGCGCCTTCAACTCGATGAGCTTCGACAGGCGGTTGTTGCGATTGATGACCCGGCGATAGAGGTCGTTGAGGTCGCTTGTGGCGAAGCGTCCGCCGTCGAGCGGCACCAGGGGCCGCAACTCGGGCGGGATAACCGGGATCACGTCGAGTATCATCCAGCTTGGGCGGTTTCCAGACCGGCGAAAAGCATCGACGACCTTGAGCCGCTTTGAAAACTTGAGCTTCTTCTGCTGCGACGTCTCTTCCTTCATGCGGGTGCGCATCTCAACCGAGAGTTCGTCGACGTCGACTTTCGACAGCAGTTCTTTGATGGCTTCTGCGCCCATCTTAGCAATGAACTTGCCGGCGTGCTCCTGCATGAGCTGGCGGTAGAGGTCATCGGCGAGCAGTTGCTTCTCCTTCAAGTCCGGAACCTCGCCAGGATCGATGACGATGTAGGACTCAAAGTAGAGCACTTTCTCGAGCTCACGAAGCGGGATGTCCAGGAGGTGTCCGATGCGCGACGGAAGCCCTTTGAAAAACCAGACGTGCGAGCACGGACTGGCCAGCTTTATGTGGCCGAGGCGCTCGCGGCGAACTTTGGACTGGGTCACCTCGACGCCGCATTTGTCGCACACCACGCCGCGGTGCTTCATCCTCTTATACTTTCCGCAGAGACACTCCCAGTCCGTCACCGGGCCGAATATCTTGGCGCAGAACAGGCCGTCGCGTTCGGGTTTGAAGGTCCTGTAGTTGATCGTCTCAGGTTTCGTCACTTCCCCGTGAGACCAGGAAAGAATCTTTTCCGGGGAAGCCAGACTGATTCTGATTGCCTCAAAGTCAGGTGCCAGGTTCGTCTTCTCTTGGTGTGTCCTAAACATGTTTCCTCCGGCTCGGTTGTCCGTTGTCAGTGGTCAGTTACCTGCGCATGAGTGCAACGAACCACGGACAACGGGCCACGGACTATTCGGTGACGGTGACTTCTTCACTGCGGCGCATCAGTTCAACGTCAAGGCAGAGCGATTGAAGCTCGCGGATCAGAACATTGAACGACTCGGGCACGCCCGGATCGAAGTCGGCTTCGCCCTTGACAATCGCCTCGTATATCTTCGACCGCCCCGCAACGTCATCGGACTTCGCGGTCAGCAGTTCCTGCAATATGTGAGCTGCGCCGTAAGCCTCGAGCGCCCACACCTCCATCTCGCCGAAGCGCTGGCCGCCGAACTGAGCCTTTCCTCCCAGCGGCTGCTGAGTGATTAGCGAATACGGCCCGATACTTCGCGCGTGAATCTTGTCATCAACCAGGTGCGACAGCTTCATCATGTAGATGTAGCCCACGGTAACCTTCTGTTCGAACGGCTCTCCGGTCATCCCATCGAACAGCACCGTCTTCCCGGACGTCGGCAACCCGGCGTATTCGAGGAGTCTCTTGATCTCCTCCTCGCGTGCCCCATCGAACACGGGCGACGCGAAGTTGATTCCATCGGTGAGTTGCCGCGCGTGTTCGATGACTTCCGGATCGGACATGGCCGTGAGGCGCTCGTTGACTTCGGCCGACTGGAAGACATCGCGATAGACCTTGCGGACCTGCTCGGCTCGAGAGTCGTCCGAAAGCATCTCGCCCAGCTTCCGCCCTATCTCCTTCGATGCCCATCCGAGGTGCGTCTCCAGGATCTGACCGACGTTCATGCGCGAAGGTACCCCGAGCGGATTCAAAACGATCTCCACCGGTGTGCCGTCGGGCAGGTAGGGCATGTCCTCTTCGGGGAGGATTCGCGCGATCACGCCTTTATTACCATGACGCCCCGCCATCTTGTCGCCGACCGAAAGCTTCCGTTTCATCGCGATGAAGACTTTGACCATCTTGATCACGCCCGGCGGAAGTTCGTCCCCCTTCTTAAGCTTCTCAACGTTCTCGTTGTGCAATTGCCGCTGGACGTTGATCTGCCTGTCGGTGCGGCGTTCGATGTCGGCGATCTCCGATCCCACGTCTACGCGGGAGCTGGTGATCTCGACCTTTCTCAGCGCCCCGATTTCGAGGTCCTTAAGCTCGTCAGGGGTAAGTTTCGTACCCTTGGAGAGCAGCTTCTTGTTCTTGTAGACAAGGTCATCCGCGAGCCTCTGTCCTTCGAGCAACTCGTAGATTCGCTTGTTGCGTTCGTCTTCGAGGATGCGGATCTCGTCGTTGAGGTTCTTGAGCAGCTTCTCTTCTTCAGAGTGCTCGATTGTCAGCGAACGTTCATCCTTTTCGGCGCCCTTACGCGTGAAGACCTTGACGTCGACTACGGTTCCGTCGATGCCCGGAGGGCACGTGAGACTTGCGTCACGCACGTCGCCGGCCTTCTCGCCGAAGATGGCGCGCAGCAGTTTCTCTTCCGCGGTCAGTTGGGTCTCACCCTTGGGAGTGACCTTGCCGACGAGTATGGAACCTGGTTTGACGCTCGCGCCTATTCGAATGATCCCCGACTCGTCCAGATCTCTCAGCGCCGACTCGGATACGTTCGGGATGTCGCGAGTGATCTCTTCGGGCCCAAGCTTGGTGTCCCGCGCCTCGACCTCAAGCTCCTCGATGTGAATCGAAGTGAATGAGTCCTCTTTGACCAGCTTCTCGGAGACCAGGATGGCGTCCTCAAAGTTGTACCCGCGCCAGGGCATGAAAGCCACCAGCACGTTGCGGCCCAGTGCCAGTTCGCCGCCCTGCGTGCAAGGCCCGTCGGCAATGACGTCGCCCTTCTTGACCACCTGCCCTTCCTGAACGATCGGCTTCTGATTGATGCAGGTGTTCTGATTCGAGCGCTTGAATTTTGTAAGCTGATAGATATCGGCATTGATCTCGCGCGAAGTTGTGCCGCCTGCAATGCCGTGCTCGGCCCGGATTATTACGCGTTCCGAGTCGACCGAATCCACTACGCCGTCTCGACGCGCAATCACGACCGCGCCGGAATCCTGAGCCGTGACCCTTTCCATGCCGGTGCCCACCAGCGGAGCTTCTGCTCTCAGAAGCGGGACCGACTGGCGCTGCATGTTCGAACCCATCAATGCGCGGTTCGCGTCGTCGTTTTCCAGGAAGGGGATCAAGGATGCGGCAACCGACACCAGTTGTTTCGGACTGACGTCGAGGAACTCGAGCTCTTCGCGTCCCGACGGCTTGAACTCTCCCGCCTTTCGCGCCGTCATGCGCTCCTGGAGTACACGCCCCTGCTTATCCACCTCGACTGAAGCCTGGCCGATCGTGTAGCGGTCCTCCTCCCAGGCTGACAGGTAAAACGGGTAGGGCTCGTACTCGGCCGGCTGGCTCCCATCGAGCTTCCTGTTCGCGCGATCGACCTGATCCTTGGGCAGATGGGCGCCGACATTGAAGTCGGTGTCGCCCGCCGAGGTGATGCGAACATAGTCGATTACGCGTGCCGCCTCCACTTTGCGGTACGGCGATTCGATGAAACCGAACTCGTTGATCCGAGCGAAGCATGACAGCGACGAGATCAAGCCGATGTTCGGACCTTCAGGAGTCTCGATCGGACAGATGCGGCCGTAGTGGGTCGGGTGAACGTCTCGAACTTCAAACCCTGCGCGCTCGCGCGACAGGCCTCCGGGCCCGAGCGCAGACAGTCTGCGCTTGTGGGTAATCTCCGACAGCGGATTGGTCTGGTCCATGAACTGCGATAACTGCGATGAGCCGAAGAACTCCCTCACTGCGGCAGTGACCGGCTTGGCATTGATGAGGTCGCGCGGCATCGCGGTCTGCATCTCCTGATGGATCGACATCTTTTCCTTGATTGCCCGCTCCATCCTGACCAGGCCGATCCGGAACTGGTTTTCCAGCAGTTCACCGACGGCCCTGACTCGGCGGTTGCCCAGGTGATCGATGTCGTCCTCCTCGCCGATACCTTTGCGCATCTTGAGTACATAGCCGATTACGTCGCCGAAATCGCCGGTCGACAGAGTCTGCTGGTCGATGCGGTCTCGCTCTGGTTTTCCCAGCTTGATGTTGAATTTCAAGCGGCCAACACGCGAGAAATCGAACTTGCGTTCGTCGAAGAACATGCCGCGGAACAGGTTCCACGCGGTGAGGATGGTCGGCGGGTCGCCCGGCCGCATCTTGCGATAGATCTCAAGTATCGCATCGCGCGGCGTCTTGACGCTGTCCTTCTTGAGAGTCTGGCTGATCACCGTACCGACGTCATCCCGCTCGGGAAAGAAGATCTCGACTTCGGTTACGCCGGACTCGATGATCTGCTGCCACTCACGCGGCGTGAGCTCGGTATTGGCTTCTGCTATTACTTCACCCGTCTCGGTATTCACGACGTCATCGGCAAGAAATGCACCTTCAATCTCCTGGGGGTCGATGGTGACCGACTTGATCTTCGCTTTCTTGATTGCTTCGATGTCGCGCCGGGAGAGCTTCTTGGCCGACGAGCCGCCCTTGGCGATAACCTCGCCGGAGCGGTCTTCAGCGCTTTCGGCCAGGTGCAAGCCAACCAGCCCATCGCTTGGTTCGAAGTGCAGATGGCCGCCCTTGATTGTCGCGCGTTCCGACGTATAGAACTTCCGCAGAATTTCGGCATCAGAGAAACTCGAACGCTTGATCTCGTCCTCCAGGTGCGAGTCCGATCCCATTCGGTCGAGATCGATCTTCTCCATCAGTCCCAGTGCTCGCAGGAAGACTGTGCCGAGAAATTTTCGCTTGCGGTCTATCCTCACGTACAGAAGGTTCTTGGTGTCGTATTCGAACTCCACCCACGAGCCTCGATACGGAATTACCTTCGCCAGAAAGTAGGTGTTATTGTTGGCCTTCTCGAAGAAGATTCCCGGCGAACGGTGCAATTGGCTGACGATGACGCGCTCGGTCCCGTTGATGATGAACGTGCCGTTGTCGGTCATCAGCGGGATCTCGCCGAAGAAGACCTCTTCTTCCTTGATATCCCGAATCGATTTCTGGCCGGTGTCCTCATCGGTATCCCAGACGGTCAGACGAATCTTGACCTTAAGGGGAACCGCATAGGTCATCGACTTCTCCTGGCACTCCTTTTCGGAATGTTTGTGTTGGAGAGTGACCGGCTCGCCGCAGTTGTCGCACAGCACCGGTGAAACGGTGTTGGCCGTGCCGCACTGCGGGCAGGTGAGGTCTTCTGCGGCATATGGATTTACGCGCAGGATAGCGCCGCAGGAGCGGCAGTTGGTCCTGAGATGATACAGACCCTCGAGTTGACCGCACTTGCATTGCCAATTTCCGATTGAGAATTCCACGAAGTCCAACTGCGAGGTCTCTCGAAAATCGGTTATCGGGAAGACTGAACGGAAGACCGCCTGCAACCCGATGTTCTCACGCTCGGCAGGCAGCAGGTCCATCTGCAGGAAGCGGTTGTAGGACTGCCTCTGCACCTCGATGAGATTTGGAATTCTTATCGCGGTTTTGATGCGGGAAAAGTCGTACCGCTCGCGTGCCATACCGAGTTTTGCTTGTGTTGACATATCTCTCCTCGACTCAAGAAGAAAAAGCTTGCAGCGGCCGGACGAGTTCGACCTCAGGAGAAGTTAGTCCACGCAAAACGGGGTAAGTCACGCGAGGAAACCCTTCGAAGCTGACTCGATCGGGGACCGCTGCAAGCTTGGGGAAAACCAGGCGCACAAAGGCAAGGCACGGCCGGAGACACATCCTCCAGCCGCGTTCTTCGCGTGTCGTTGAGCGCCAATTGAACTCTATTATCGTCGCCGCCTCTAAAATTCGTCCGCCTTGAAACCCGATTATTACAAAAAGCTCAGGGTTCGGTCAAGCGCCCGGATGTCGTCTGCCCTCGGTCATTTGCCGTTCCCTTTTCAGGGACCGGAATGCCCATTGACGGAAAACAGGTGAATTCGCTCGCCTACTTCAGTTCGACGGTCGCTCCGGCATCGATGAGCTTTTTCTTTAGAGCTTCTGCCTCATCCTTCGGCACCGCTTCCTTGACCGCCTTGGGGGCCGCCTCGACCAGATCCTTGGCTTCCTTAAGCCCGAGTGCCGTTATCTCGCGCACGACCTTGATGATGCCGATCTTCTTGGCTGGATCCGCCATTCCCGTCAGCACAACGTCGAATTCGTCCTTCTCCTCAACCGCCGGGGCTGCCGCCGCTGCCGCCGCCGGAGCAGCCGCCGTCGCTGCCGCTGCTGATACCCCGAAAGTCTCCTCCATCATCTTCACCAGCTGAGATGCTTCCAGCAGCGTGAGA
>DASYSA010000139.1:0-34875 GCA_036003885.1 Blastocatellia bacterium
CCCGTGAGGTCTGCGCTTCCTTGAAACAATCTCAGTTAATGCGCTTGTTCGTGTCTGAGAACCTGCCTATGGTGGAACCGGCTAGGTTGCTGTCATTTTTTTGGATCGTGGCGTGGATTAGATTGTGGTCTGGCGTGATCCCTTAAGCCCTCGCAAGGCTTGCCCCATTTGGAACCCACAATTTGAACCCACACTTGAACCCTGGCTGTCGCTCTCAAATACACCGAAGGACGTGGACTGGCGAATCTTGATCTATTTGTTCACGGATTTTGCTCAGTCCGCCGCCAGGCGGAATCCTGTTTTTCAGTTATCCCCCACCGACTTTTCTACTATTGATGCTGACCAATTGTCTGCGGGTAGGGACCTGAATTATCACACAACCTCTAAATGCGTGGTGCATCCTACAACCTGCCGTTTCAAATGTCAAGGAGATTATGGATTTGCAAACAAACTTGTGTGATCTTTCCCACCTATTCCGGATTTGTCGGACCGCGGGCGCGAAGCCGAGTCCTCTGGCCCTGCCACTCCGGATCTCCATTCGTCGCACACCGCGTAGAACACCTCCGGCCCAGCCGCCAATCTCAGAGATGCCCCAACGTGATACATTTGACACTCCTCTTGATCAGGTGGCAACCTTGATCTGTCTCGGTACGAGGAGCGGTCATTGTGAACATCAACGACCTGAGAGTTGGATTGATCGGCGGCACGGGCGAGGAAGGGAGAGGCCTCGCCCTCAGGTGGTCAAGTGCCGGCGCGAAGGTAACAATCGGCTCTCGGTCCATCGAGCGGGCCGGGCTTGCCGCCGTTGAGATCAATCAAATACTGGGCGGATCTTACCTCCTCCACGGCACGAACAAGGAAGCGATAGAAAGCGCGGAGATGGTGTTGCTCACCGTTCCCTTCGAGCACGCGGCTTCAACGCTCGAGGCGCACGCTGGGGACTTTGCCCGGGACTCGATACTCATAGACATCACCGTCCCGGTCTCGTTTGACCAAGGGCGGGCGCGCTACATCGACTTGCCCGAGGGCTCGGCCAGTGAACACTTACGTGCGCGGCTTCCTGAGCACGTCCATCTGGTCGCCGCATTCAAGACTGAACCGGCTCACTTGCTGGCCGCGCACAACGACGCCCTGGATTGCGACGTATTCGTCGCGAGCGATTCAAAGGAAGCGAAGGCTCGAGTGATTGAAGCCATCTCATTCATTGAGGGAGCGCGGCCCGTCGATGCGGGGAGGCTCGAGAGCGCTCGGGCGCTCGAGCGGATGACGGTCCTGGCTATCGGGATCAATCGCCGGTATAAGGTAAAAGCTGCGCGTTACCGTGTCGTTGGATTGCCCTAACTATGAAGATCACTGCGCTGGCGGGAGGAACCGGGGCGTCGAAGTTCCTGCTCGGGCTATCGGCGGTGCTGCCGCCCGACGAGATTACCATCATTGCCAACACCGGCGATGACATCGAGCTCTTCGGGCTGCGCATATGCCCTGATATCGACACCGTGACCTACACCCTTGGAGGGGTGGTCGAGGAGACCGCCGGGTGGGGAATCTCGGGCGATACCTTCGAATCGTTGAAGTGGCTTGAGCGCTATGGCGAGGCGACCTGGTTCAAACTGGGGGACCGCGATCTGGCGACGCACATCTTCCGCACGGCGCAGCTTCACCGCGGCCGGTCGCTCACCGAGGTCACTGACTACATTCGCTGCGCGCTCGGCGTCCGGTCTAAGATCCTGCCAATGACTGATGACTACACTCCTACGAGAGTGATCACTGATGAGCGGGAAATGCACTTTCAGGAATACTTTGTGCGCTGGCGCTGTGAGCCGCGGGTCAAGGCGATCAGGTTCGAGGACATTGAGAAAGCCCATCCCTCGCCCGGTGTCGAACAGGCGATACTCGAGGCCGACGCGGTGGTAATCTGTCCAAGCAACCCTTTCATCAGCATTGGGCCGATACTGGCTGTTCCCGGGGTGCGAAAGGCTCTCGAGGAGACGGCAGCTCCAGTGGTCGCGATAACTCCAATCATCGGCGGCAAGGCCTTGAAGGGTCCCGCCGCTGAGATGCTGCGCGATCTGGGCCACGAAGTTTCTGCCGCTGGTGTCGCCGCGGTCTACGAAGATCTGGTCGATGTCTTTGTTCTGGATCAGGAAGACGCGGATCTCAGCGAAGCCATCGAACAGATTGGCGTGCGCCCCGCGGTGACCAACACCATGATGAAAACGCTGGGGGATAAGCAGCGGTTGGCGGAATTTGTCTTGGAAGAAGTGATGCGTGATGCGTGATACGTGATGCGTGAAGCAGAAGCACGTATCACGAATCACGCATCACATCGTCACTCATCACTCATCACTTATGACGGCCCTCCTGATACCGGTGAAAGACCCCTCCCGTGGAAAGACTCGCTTGAGCGCCTTCTTTACTCTGGAGGAGAGACGCCGGCTCGCGTGGGCGATGTTTGAGGACGTAATCCGCGCCGCCGCTGCCGCCTCTAAACCCGATCGCGTCCTAGTCCTCACAAGCTTCGATCTTGCGATCGAGAGGGCGCGAAAGGCCGGCTTTGAAGTCCTCATCGAGCAGTCACAGATTTCCGAAAGCGCATCGGTTGATTGGGCTTCGCGGCTCCTGACTGAACAGACCTTTGACTCGGTGATGAGGCTGCCCGCGGACCTCCCGCTCGTTCGCGGCGAAGACATAGACGAGTTGCTCAATACCCGCATGCCGTCTCCTGGAGCTTTGTTGGTGCCTTCCCGCGACGGCACGGGCACGAACGCGATCATCCGGACGCCCCCCGACATCTTCTGTTCCCGCTTCGGACCGAACTCGCTCGAACTGCACCGACAGGAAGCTGCGCGCGCCGGCGCCGCCTGCCTGATCGTCGAAAACGAACGCATCGCGATCGATATCGACGAACCAACCGACGTTCGATTCTTCATGGAGCGCGGACGCGGCACCGAAACCTTCAGATTGCTGTCAGAGATAAAGAGCACGAGCTATTTCGCGAATGAGCCCGAATGATTCGTGGCAATTCGTCTAATTCGTGTAATTCGTGGCTTCTGTCTTGAATATGTCAGAGATTCGAATAATCGGGCTTCAGGGGCTGCCGGAGATACACGACGGGGATGATTTGACCTCCCTCCTCGCCGCCTCCGTGCGCGAGTCACAACTTGAAGTCGCCGACCGCGACGTCTTTGTCATCGCGCAGAAGGTCGTCTCTAAAGCCGAGGGCCGGACGGTCGATCTGAACTCGATCTCCCCTTCGCCTCGAGCTCGGCAATGGGCGGAAGCTCACGCGAAGGATCCTCGGGTCGTGGAAGTGGTTCTCGCTCAGTCGCGCCGCATCATTAGAATGGAGCAGGGTGTCATTATCTCGGAGACCGAGCACGGTTTCATCTGCGCGAACGCGGGAGTCGATGCTTCCAACACTCCCGATTCCACCGTAGTGCTGCTTCCTGTCGATCCCGATGCATCCGCGCGCCGTATTCAGGCAGGCCTTGAAACCGCCTTCGGGGTTCGTGTGGGAGTGATAATCTCCGACACCTTCGGGAGGCCCTGGCGCGAAGGGTTGGTAAACGTCGCTCTGGGTGTTGCAGGAATCGCTCCAATCGTGGATTATCGTGGGCAGCTTGATTCGCACGGCCGTCCCCTTAGGGTCACAACTATAGCCGTCGCCGACGAGCTTGCCTCGGCAGCGGAATTGGTGATGGGGAAGACCGGTCAGGTTCCAGTTGCCGTCATCAAAGGATTCGACTATGAGGTTCGGGTGTCCAGCGGACGAGAGTTGAGTCGGGACCCTGCGCGGGATCTGTTCCGCTGAATTCAGCCTTCAGGAGGGGATATGTTTACGCGGCGAACATTTTTGAGATCAGTTGGCGGTGCGGCGGCGACGGCTGTGGCCGCGGCTGCGTTTTGCGAGGGCGGGATCAAGCAGATTCTCGCCGCGTCGCTATCGGCGGGCGATGCTACTCCTGACGAGATCGCCGCCAATGAGGGATTCTGGCGTGAGATCCAACAGGCTTTCACCGTCGATCGCTCGATCATCAACCTCAACAATGGTGGAGTCAGCCCTTCGCCGCGCGTCGTTCAAGAGGCGATGCGACGGTATCTCGAGTACTCGAACGAAGCTCCGACTTACACGATGTGGCGGATTCTCGAGCCACAGGTCGAAGGCGTCCGGCGAGGACTTGCGGCGGCTTTCGGCTGCGACACCGAGGAGATGGCAATAACACGTAACGCCAGCGAATCACTCGAGATCTGTATCTTTGGCCTCAACCTGAAACCCGGCGACGAGGTGCTGACCACAACTCAGGACTATCCGCGCATGCTGACGTCCTGGCGCCAGCGCGAGCGACGCGAAGGTATCAAGCTCAAGATGATCCCGTTTACAGTGCCGCCGCCGTCGATGGAGGATCTGTACGAACGCTTCGAACGGGCTATCACTCCGCGCACCAAAGTAATCCTCGTTTGCCACATCACCAATCTCACCGGGCAGATCTTTCCGATCAAGCGCATATGCCGGCTTGGCCGCGAGCGCGGCATCGAAGTCATAGTCGATGGTGCGCATGCCTTCGCGCACTTCCCATTCAAGCTGGCGGATCTGGACTGCGACTACTACGGCACCAGCCTTCACAAATGGCTGCTCGCTCCTCACGGAACCGGTTTCCTCTACGTGAGAAAGTCAAAGATCAAGGGACTGTGGCCACTTATGGCAGCCGACATCAAGCAGGAGGAGGACATCCGCAAGTTTGAAGAGATCGGCACCCATCCTGCCGCGAATCACAACGCGATAGCGGAAGCCTTGACGTTTCACAACGGGATCGGAAGCGAGCGTAAGGCGGCGCGGCTTCGCTATCTCAAGAATCGCTGGGCCCGCCGGCTGGAGCAGATTCGGGGCGTTCGCATACTGACGCCGTATGATCCCGCTCAGTCGTGTGGCCTCGCGAACTTCAGTGTGGAGGGGATCGACCCGGGCAAACTGGGCACACACTTGTGGGATCGGTATCGAATTGTCGTGACGCCCATCGTCCACGAAGAGTTCAGCGGGATTCGCGTCACGCCGAATGTCTATACCACCCTTGATGAGATAGACGTTTTTTGCGAAGCAGTCGAGAAAGCGGTTCGAAACGGACTGCCGGCGTGATCGGTCGGGTCGGAAATCGCCGTGACGCCAAGAGTCAAAATCTGCTGTATCGGCAGCATTGAAGAAGCGTGGACAGCGATTCAATATGGCGCCTCCGCAATCGGCCTGGTCTCGGAGATGCCGAGCGGGCCGGGCGTCATATCCGAAGACCTCATTGCGCGGATCGCCTCAGCCATTCCGCCTTCAATCTCTTCATTTCTTCTCACCAGCAAACAGGAGACCCGCTCGATCATCGACCAGCATCGACGTTGCGGCACGAGCACGATTCAGATCGTAGACCGGCTTGCGTCCGGAACCTACCAGGACCTGCGCGAAGCGATGCCCGGAATCAAATTGGTGCAGGTCATACACGTGACGGGTGAAGAATCGATCGACGAAGCTCTCGCAGTCGCATCGCACGTTGATGCCGTACTGCTCGATTCGGGCAACCAGTCTTTAGCGATCAAGGAGCTTGGAGGCACGGGCCGCGCGCACGACTGGAGGATCAGCAGAAGGATTCGCGAATCGATTGCCCAGCCTCTGTTTCTGGCGGGCGGCCTCAAGCCTGACAACGTAGCCGAGGCAATTGAGGCGGTGCAGCCGTTCGGTATTGATGTTTGCAGCGGGGTGAGAACCGACGGCAGGCTTGATAAGAAGAAACTCGGGGCGTTGTTCGAGCAGATTCGAGCTGTGCATTAGCGAATCTGTTCGACTTTGAGTCTCTGCCTTATGGGTGCGGTGCTTTGACCGGCATGAGGATCCTGGGGACAGATTCCTGATGTTCATCCGCCTCGATTCGACCATCCCTTATCCTGATCGTTCGATGAGCGAGCGCGGCGTTCTCCGGGTTGTGAGTGACCATGAAGATAGTCTGCCCTTGAGCGTTGAGGTCCAGGAAGACCTCCATGATCTCCTGACCCGTGTGGGTGTCCAGGGTTCCGGTCGGTTCGTCCGCAAGGATCAGCGGAGGCTCGTTCACTATTGCGCGGGCTATTGCGAGTCTGCCTTGTTCTCCGCCCGAGAGTTGATTCGGCAGTCGCGATGTCTTATCCGCCAGGCCAACTTTCTCTAACACTGCGATCGCGCGTTCCCGTTGCTCTTTCGCGCTCAGAGTTGTAGTCACGAGCGGCAGCATCGCGTTCTCGAGCGAATCCAGATACGGCATCAGATGGTGCTGCTGAAAGACGAAGCCGAGATACTCGCGGCGAAAGTCTGCCCGGCGCTCATCCTTCAGGCCATACACGTCAATGCCGTCGACTAACACCTTACCTTTGGAGGGATGGTTCATCGCCCCAACGATAGTGAGCAGGGTCGTCTTGCCTGAACCGGAGGGGCCCATGAGACAGACGAATTCGCCCTCCTGGATTTCGACGTTCACGTCTGCGAGCACGCGCACTTCGGATTCACGGCCGTCAGGCTGGTAGCTCTTACTGACTCCCTGTATGACTACAAAAGACATAGATTGTCATTGGTCACTGGTCACTTGTCTTTGTCACCCATGGCCATTGCCAGCGCATACGCCAAGTGACAAGTGACAAGACACGAATGTCGGTAGCCAGGCAGCGGACCAACAGGAACGCGAAACGCGAAACGCAAAACGTCTTCTCAGACATAACGGACTGCTTCGGAGGGGTCGAGCCGTGAGGCGCGAACGATCGGATAGAGACTGCTGAGTATGCCTATCAATAAACCGGAGCCCACTGCAGCGATCGCGAGCGCTGGTTGAATCTCGAGTCCCAATCCAGGATCGGCGAAGTACGGGAGCGCCGCCCAACTCGCCAGCATTCCAACGCCCCAACCAACCAGCCCTCCGATTACGCTTATTGCGGCCACTTCGATCATCAGACCCTTGATGATGTGGGTCCTTCGAAATCCGATTGCGCGCAGCACGCCGATCTCTTTCGTGCGTTCGATGACTGCCCCCATCATCGTGGTGAAGATCATCAGCGCCCCGATTGCCAGCACGATTCCTGCCACTGCCGCTGAAAATCTGGTGAGGCGCGCGACGGTCTCAGCGCGAGCGCGGACCGATTGCTGGATCGCCGAGACTTTCGTGTGTGGAAGCCGCGCACCTATCTGCGCGACGATCTCTTCCACCGGACAGTTGTTACATAGCGCGCTGACTTCGATCAGGCTCAATTGATTGGGCCTTCCAAGCAACGACTGAACATGGGCCAGTTGCCCGAATATCATCCGGTCTTCCGGGCCGCCGGTTGGAGAGATTACACCCGCTACGTGGTGAGGATGCCCGGCCAACTGAAGATGATCGCGTTTGATCTTGAACTGATGCATGTCAGCTTGATGCGAGTCGGAGTGGGAATGGCCGGCCGGATGAGTGGGGGCGACCTGCTCGATCATCGAGAGCGCCTGTGCGACTTCATAGCCCACCAGCAGATCGTCTTCGGCTTCGGGCTTCTGACCGACTATGTGCCACCAGCGTTTCAGATTGAGCTCGTCTTCGAAATTGACTCCGCCCAGCAGCACCTCGTGACCTTCCACTGAGACTGCGCTGAGAATCTTGGGTGCTATGATGCTGAGCCGGTCACGGTACTCGATGTCCCGAATGTGCACCGCGTCCTCGTTGGTCAATTGATGGACATCGAAAGAGACGCTCGAAACTGCCATGCCGCCGTAGTCGAGTGAGAGGCTGTTCGACTGAGGGACGACCACGATGTTTGCGCCAAAGCGATCCAACTGGGAGCCTATCTCCTGTTTGATTGAGCCGCTCAGGCTCAGCAATGCGACAGCGGTGCCGATTCCTATGCTGATGCCGATAATCAAAAAAAGGGCTTTGCCCTTGCGGCGCTTCAAATTGGCAAAAGCGATTGTGCTTATTCGCATAAGGCGTGACGACAGCAGAAAGCCTGAACGGCTAGCAGGTCGGCCCAAAGTTCAGCCAAAAGTTCAGCGTATCCCGAGCCGAGAGTACTGGTCTCCTGGATTCTTCAAAAATAGTTACTGCGGCTGTCCAGATCGCCGGCCTTGATCACAACTTGGTCCCCGTCGATTGCTCTCGGCAGGCCGACAGGATTGCAACCGCCCTTTGCTTCATTGATCAATGCGGAGGGAAACTTGAGTCCGCAGTTGTTACATACCATGTTGTCGCCTTCTTGATGGTAGCCCTTCTTGGCGTGATAACAGGTGTCGCAGGCGTCCAGAGCGGCGCGAAGCACACCGTCGGAGCTCTTCATCACAAAGAAACGTAACTGCTTGTTGTCCGGCGTTCGGTAGTCAAAGAACTTTGCGCGGCCATCGCCCAGATCTGCAACCGCGATACGTATGTCGTGACCCGAGCCTCCAGAGGAAGTAGGGCCCTGAGTCAGGGCTGTAGCCTTCGGCTGCTGGTTTGTGCTGGTGACGACCAGATACGCGGCCACGCCGAGCAACACGACGACGACCGACACCAGGATAGCAGTCACGTTGCGAGTGGGTCCCTGCTTATTGGTAAACTCTGCGCGTTTCCGTTCGCGGCTCTCAGTCTGGGGGTTGTTGTTCATTTAGGCTTCGTCTCCTGCCTCATCTTCGATGCGGATTCTCTTCAAGAGGTCTGATTATATCAACGACGCGAAGAACAGGGGAAATGCGAAATGCGAAGTGCGAAATGCGAAATGCGAAATTCGCGAATTGCGAGGTTCAGGCCAATTCGAAATTCTTTCCATTTCGCATTTCGCATTTCGCATTTCGAATTTCGAATTTCCTCACTTCCTTGACGTTTGATATGCCAAAAAGTAAACTGCCCCTTAGTAGTTAGCGTCCGTAACCCACAATTGAATCAGGTAACCGTCGCTCGACCGAGGTGTCCGAGCAGTGAACACAGTTGGAACAGACATGGAACATAACTTATTCAACTCGCTCAAGAGTTTTGAGACGTCTGCCGGCCGCGCTTGCCGCTTCTACTCTCTCCCTCAACTAGAGAAGGAAGGCATCGGACCTGTCTCGAAGCTGCCAGTCTCGATTCGGATAGTGCTCGAATCCGTGCTGCGCAACTGCGACGGCAAGCGCATAATCGAAGAGAATGTCCGCGCCCTGGCAAACTGGCGTCCCAATGCTGAACGGGCCGATGAGATTCCCTTCGTCGTCGCCCGAATCCTGCTGCAGGATTTCACAGGCGTGCCACTGCTCGTCGATCTTGCGGCTATGCGTTCGGCCGTCGCTCGTCTCGCACGGGATCCGAAGATCATCGAGCCGCTCGTGCCTGTCGACCTCGTGGTCGATCACTCGGTGCAGGTCGATTTCTGGAGCAGCGACGGTGCGCTCCAATCCAACATGGAGATGGAGTTCAAACGCAATCGCGCCCGCTATCAATTCCTGAAGTGGGGCATGCAGGCATTCGACGGGTTCCGGGTCGTGCCGCCGGGAATCGGAATTTGCCATCAGGTCAATCTCGAGTACCTGGCGAAGGGCGTGCTCGAAAAAGACGGCGTTTGCTATCCGGATACGCTCGTTGGCACAGACTCTCACACGACGATGATCAATGGTCTCGGCGTAGTCGGATGGGGAGTCGGCGGCATCGAAGCGGAAGCCGGCATGCTCGGGCAACCGGTCTACATCCTCACGCCCGACGTAGTGGGCCTTCAGATGAGCGGCAGTTTGCGGGAGGGCGTAACTGCCACCGATCTGGTGTTGTACGTGACAGAGTTGCTGCGCAAGGCGAAAGTGGTCGGCAAGTTCGTGGAGTTCCACGGCGAGGGAGCCTCAACGCTTTCCGCCACAGACCGCGCCACCATCGCGAACATGGCGCCCGAATACGGAGCGACGATGGGTTTCTTCCCGATTGATGAAGAGACCTGCGCTTACTACAAATCTACGGGGCGTTCGGACGAACAGGTCGACCTGGTTCGCAGCTTCTTCAAGGCTCAGGGGATGTTTGGAATGCCGCGGAAGGGCGAATGCACCTACAGCACCCTGCTGGAGCTCGATCTCGCGACGGTAAGCCCGAGCGTGTCGGGGCCGAAGCGCCCGCAAGACCGGATCAATCTGCCTGACTTGAAAGCCAAATTCAACGACCTGCTTCAAAAGCCGATCGGGGAAAACGGCTACAACAAGACTGCTGACGACATCGCCAGGCGCGTCTCGGTTAAGATTGGCCGCAACAGGCATCTCGTCACCACGCTCACCGGAGGAGGGGAGCAGGGATCTGAAACGGTTCCGGCAACCAGAGATGACACGACCAGCGAGATAAACACGAGCACCGTCAGTGAAGTCGAAATGATTAACAACCGGCCCACGCCCGATCGCGTGGATGTTGTTCCCGAGATAGAATTCGCCGAGGCGACAGTAGACATAGGGCACGGCGACGTATTGATCGCTGCCATCACCTCGTGCACCAACACCTCCAATCCGAGCGTTATGCTGGCAGCGGGGCTCCTTGCCAGGAAGGCGGTCGAGAAGGGGCTGACGGTCCGTCCGGCTGTGAAGGCATCACTCGCGCCCGGATCGCGAGCGGTCAGCGATTACCTCCAGAAGACCGGGCTTCAACCTTACCTGGATCAGCTCGGGTTCAATCTGGTCGGCTATGGCTGCACCACCTGTATCGGCAACTCGGGGCCGCTCGACCCCCAGATCGAGGAGGCCGTCGTCAAGAACGATCTGGTTGCCGCAAGCGTGCTCAGCGGCAATCGCAATTTCGAAGCTCGAGTACATCAGAACATCAAAGCGAACTTTCTGATGAGCCCGCCGCTGGTTGTCGCCTTCGCGCTTGCCGGCCGCGTAGACATCAATCTATCCGAAGAGCCGTTGGGCAAAGGGCGCGACGGAAGTCCTGTGCACCTGCGCGACATCTGGCCGTCGCAGTCTGAAGTCGGCGCAATGATGAGTCTTGCCTTCGATGCGGAAACGTATCGCAGGCTCTACAGCAGCTTCGTCGAAGGGAATCCGCTTTGGAACGAGATTCCGTCGACCGTCGGTCTGGTCTACGACTGGGACCCCGAGTCGACCTACATTCAGGAGCCGCCGTACTTCGAGAAGTTTGGCCCTACGCCGCCCCCGCCAGGAAGGATTGAAGCGGCTCGCGCGCTTGCGATCTTCGGCGATTCTGTCACTACCGATCACATCTCGCCGGCCGGCGCGATCAAGCCGACTTCGCCGGCAGGGCTGTACCTGCAAGAGAAGGGTGTCGCAATTGCCGACTTCAATAGCTACGGCGCGCGGCGGGGCAACGACCGGGTGATGGTGCGAGGGACCTTTGCCAACGTTCGCATTAAGAATCTCATGGTTCCGGGAACCGAAGGGGGCGTGACGATTCACCAGCCCGACGGCGAACGAATGAGCATCTACGACGCGGCGATGAAGTATCAAGCCGATAACACTCCCCTGGTGGTCTTCGCGGGGCAGGAGTATGGCACTGGAAGCTCGCGAGACTGGGCGGCGAAGGGAACGCTGCTGCTCGGCGTGAAGGCCGTCATAGCTCAGAGCTTCGAGCGAATACACCGGAGCAATCTGGTTGGTATGGGCGTGTTGCCGTGTCAGTTCAAAGAAGGCGAGTCCGCCGGAGCGCTGCACCTCAACGGCTCCGAGACGTTCGACATCGTGGGGCTCGAGGTTGGAATCAGGCCGCGGATGGATGTGACGTTGAGGATCCACCGCGCTAACGGCACTACTGACGACGCGGCTCTGATATTGCGTATCGACACGCCGATCGAAGTCGACTACTACGAGCACGGCGGGATCCTGCCTTATGTGTTGAGACAGTTGCTGGGATCGGGAGACCTGGGTCTGCACGCTTCATAAGCACATCGTTTGCCTCCAGGAACGGATATTGAGATTCGGCGCTGCGATGCAGCGCGCGATTCAGCCTGAAAGCCACCTCTCTTGATAGAATGTTCCTGTGATTGAAGACTCACAAGCAAAGCCGGGCTTAATCCTGCCTGCCGGCACGCAGGTTGTCGCGCGAGTAGAGATCAAGAACTCTCGCGCCCAAATCGTTTGCGTTCGAGGTGCTGTGGGGGTCATCGTGAAAGCCCCTGCCGACGATCTCCACTCATATCGCGTCCGCTTTGCGAATGACGCCGAAGCGGCGGTTCATCGCGACCAGATTGGAGTGTTGAAAGATGTTCAACGCGACAATCTCGAAGTATCAGATTTCGATTTGAACCGGTGTGTTATCTATCGCTGTGTGGTGGGTTCGCGCGCATACGGGCTCGCACAGGAAGGCTCCGACACGGACCGGAGGGGGATTTATCTTCCGCCGGCTGAACTTCACTGGTCGCTGGCAGGGGTGCCCGGCCAGTTGGAGAACGAACAGTCCCAGGAATGTTACTGGGAGCTTCAGAAGTTCCTGACTCTTGCACTCAAGGCCAATCCCAATGTTCTGGAATGCCTGTACACGCCGCTGGTTGAAGAAGCGACGCCGCTTGCACGGGAATTATTGGCGATGCGCAGCGTCTTTTTGTCGCAGCTCGTTTACCAAACCTACAACGGCTACGTTATGTCGCAGTTCAAGAAGCTGGACCAGGATCTGCGCAATCGTGGCGCTATCAAGTGGAAGCACGCGATGCACCTGATTCGTCTGCTGCTCTCCGGAGTGACGGTGTTGAAAGAAGGGTTCGTCCCCGTTCTCGTAGAGGAGCATCGGGAACGATTGCTGTCGATTCGGCGAGGCGAAGTCTCCTGGGATGAGATGAACGCGTGGCGGTTGCGGCTTCACAAAGAGTTTGACGAGGCCTACACGAATACAAGCCTTCCGGAGCGGCCTGATTATGGGCGGGCGAACGCCTTCTTGATCGAAGCGCGTCGGCAGATGGTGTGAATCATCCGCGAAGGTGGCAATGCAAATACCCGAGCTATTAATTGCGGAAGTCTCAGCTCAGCCCTATCCGCTGCTGTTTGCGACCCTCAGCGGGGCTCACCTCTATGGCTTTCCATCCAGGGACTCGGACTACGACCTGCGTGGCGCACACGTTCTGCCTGCGGGCGAAGTTGTCGGGCTCGACCCAGGGCGTGAAACCATTGAGGTATCCGAAGTCCGCGGTGGTGTCGAACTCGACCTGGTCACTCACGACGTGAAGAAGTTCTTTTCATTGCTTCTGAAAAAGAATGGATACGTCCTGGAGCAGCTGTACTCTCCGCTGGTTGTTCACACCACGCCAGAACATGAAGAGTTGAAAGAGATTGCTCTCGGATGCATCACTCGCCACCATAGCCATCACTACTTTGGATTTGCCGAAACCGAGTGGAGGCTGTTCCAGAAAGAGCAGCCGCGCCGCGTAAAGCCGTTGCTCTATGTCTACCGCGTCCTCCTAACCGGCATACACTTGATGCGAACGGGGGTGGTGCAAGCCAATCTACCGATGCTGAACCAGGAGTACAAGCTCCTTTACATCGACGATCTCATTGCACGAAAGCTGGAGGGTGGGGAAGGAGGTACGCTACAAGACGCCGATCTTTCATTCCATCACAGCGAGTATGAACGCCTGCGCTCCGAGTTGGAGGAGTCGTACCAAAAGAGCCAGTTGCCTGAAGCTCCGACTTCCAGAACCGCATTGAACAGTCTTCTGATTCGGATGAGATTGGCGAAAGGCTAGTCATCACGCCTGCCACGCGCCATCGCCACAAGCAGCCAGATACCAAGAGCTACCGATCCCACCAGAATCACAAACCCAAGACCACGAGTCGCGAACGCAATCGTTCCATCGAACTTCAGCAGTCCCATCTTTGAAAGCAGATAGTGCCAATCGTGCAGCGGGTCGCTGGTGAGACCCAGGAGATCAAGCTGCTGTGCTCGGGCGTCGCCGATGTAAATCGAGAGTTCAGACAGACTGAATGACAGCCACGCGCCGGCGACCGCCAGACCGAAGTAATCTCGCTGGCGAAGCAAGAGCAGGCCCGCTGCCGCAGGCGCCAGCAGTTGCGCCAAACTGCCGCCCGCCACTCCAAGGAACTCGCCGAGGAACGAGAAGACCACGTGACCCAGCTCGTGTATGCCGAAGGTGATGCCTGAGAAGATCGTCCCTCGACGCGGCTCAAGGGTCAGTCGACATCCTGCATATATGAGGTAGAGAAGAATCGGCGCGCGCCATATCCACGATCTCCCGACGCACCACTCCCGTGCGGCGTCTCGAAAGCGCATTGCCAGTTCAGTCAACGAGGTCATCACGTTTCAACAGGGAGCCTTGCGCGGGCTTGTACGCTTGAGGCGAAAGAGGTCCTAACGGACAAAGACGATGTGGGGCAGTGGGGGCAGTTGAGGCGGCTCGCCTCGAAGGCGCGACAGAATCCGGGCAACTGACTACTTTATCGCGGCGGCCTTCTTTATCTCTTCGACGAGGACATCGTCCGGCGGCCGGTCTCCAGCGTCTTTGCCGACGTAGAGGAATTGAATGCGGCCGTTCTTGTCGATGATGAAGGTCGAAGGGTGAGCGATGCCGTCGTGCTCTTTCGCATTGAGGATGCCATACAGCTTTATGACGCTTCGATCGCTGTCGGAAAGCACCTGGTACTTCGCTCCCGTTGTTTGTGCCATCGACCACGCGTAGTTCTGTTCGTCAGCGCTGATCGTAATCAATTCGACTGCTCCCGCCTTCTTGATCTTCTCGTAGTCCTCAGCCAGCCTGGTGAGTTGCATAGTGCAGGAGCCTCACCAGAACCCCCGGTAGAAGATCACCACCACCGTGCCGCGTACGGTGTACTCCGAAAGCGTCACCAGCTTTCCATCGCCGTTCGGCAGTGCGAAGTCGGGCGCTTTGTCACCTATTTTGAGGTGTGAATGTGGTGGGGCTTGTGGCGGACCGGCAGATGCGACCGTCAACGCCAGCGCCAGGAGGAGTGCTTTCATCGTTGGTCTAATCTAATTTGCTCCGGATGGATTGTCAAGAAATGGGAATGGGAAATGCGAAGTGCGAAAATGCGAAATGCGAAGTGCGAAATGGGAAGTAAGAAATGGGAAATGCGAAGTGCGAACTGCGAATTGTGAAGTGCGAAGTGCGAAACGAGTCCAGTGTTCGCATTTCGTTTCTCCGGGTTTAACCGCTGGGCCTTGATTGTTCGCAAGTTGCACTTCTGATTTCCATTTCGAATTTCGCATTTCGAATTTCGCATTTCGTAAGATTCCTGTTGAGTCGCGGGGCGAATCTGAATATACTGGGCGCATCTTCATCTGGATAGTTCACATTTGATGACCGCGAGAAAGGAAAACCTCTCCTGCCCCTGTCAGGCCCCGTCGAGATAAGGAGCTTAGTGTCCTATGTCTGGCCTATGCGACCGATGCAACGAAAGATCAAGCCATATCGTTAACATTGCTCATCTGCCTGAGCTGATAGCCGTAGCACACCTGGGCTATCGTCAGGTCTGCAGCCCGTGCTACGACGATCTACTGACCGAGGCGGACGACGCCGAAGAACAGGTAGATGATCGCCGGGCTGAACCCCGCTACAAGGTGTCAATAAAGGCGCGAGTGGAGGGAACAACGGCGCACTTCGAGCCTTTCTCGGATGAGATGATGGTCGAGGAGATAAGTCCTGCAGGACTGCGATTGCACACAGCTCGTGAGTTGGAGCCGGGCACCGTGCTGAAGCTGGTGGTCCCCTCGCACGACTTCGAGGCTACCGTACTGGTGGACGTGGTCTGGTCCGAGGCCGGCCTCCGCAGCGTGGGCCTCAAATTGACCGAACCGAGCGAAGCCTGGAAAATGCTCTGTGAACAGCACGCGCCCGAAGATTAGATCTGCCTGAGAGACCGCGCATCACGGCGATTTGTTTTGATTTTGTTGCCATCGCTGCACTACCCTACCTGCGATGAATTCAGAGAACACGAGCGCGACCTTGCGCTGTATTGAGAGTGACTGCCGCGCCTCCTTTCCGATAGGCCGGCGCCTCTATCTGTGTCCGGCATGCGGCGGCTTGCTCGATGTGGACTACGACCTGCGCTCGCAGGGGAGTCCCGCTGAACTGAAGTCGGTGTTCAAGCAACGCAGAATGAGCGGCGCGGCTTGTGACCTGAGCGGGGTATGGCGCTTCCGCGAGTTGCTGCCGTTTGTCACGGATGTCTCCTCCATCGTCAGCCTTGTGGAAGGAAACACACCGATCTACGATGCTCCCCGCTCGGCAAGTTATGCGAAGCTCGAATCGCTTCGATTCAAACACCAGGGCATGAATCCCACCGGGTCCTTCAAAGACAACGGGATGACGACCGCCGTGACGCACGCGCGCATGCTTGAGGCAGGCGCCGTGGCCTGCGCATCGACCGGCAACACCTCAGCATCGATGGCGGCGTATGCGGCGCGCGCCGGGATGCGTGGATTTGTCTTCGTTCCGGCAGGCCAGGTCGCGCATGCCAAACTCTCGCAGTCGATCGAGTACGGCGCTTCGGTGGTTGAGATCGAGGGGAACTTCGACGACGCTATGCGAATTGTGCGCGAGCTTGCCCTCGAGGCCGACGTGTACCTGTTGAACTCACTCAATCCGTTCCGGCTTGAAGGGCAGAAGACGATCATCATCGAGATGATGGAGCAACTTGGGTGGGAGCCCCCTGATTGGATCGTCCTGCCCGGCGGGAATCTCGGAAACACGTCGGCGTTCGGAAAGGCATTGAACGAACTCCACGTTCTGGGTCTCATCGCCAGGCTGCCTCGGCTTGCCGTGATCCAGGCGGAGGGTGCCGCTCCGTTTTACGACTTATTCATGTCGGAGGGTTCGACGCTCAGGCCGATAGCTGAACCGAGCACCCTTGCAACCGCGATCAGAATCGGAAGTCCGGTGTCGTGGAAGAAGGCGGTGCGATCCCTACAGTGGACTGGCGGAATCGTCGCGAGCGTGAGCGAGCAGGAGATAGCCGATGCGAAGGCTATCATTGGAGTGGATGGAATCGGATGCGAACCTGCGTCCGCGGCAACGCTGGCTGGGATCAAACGGCTGACGGCTTCGGGGACGATCGCGGAGGGCGATTCGGTTGTTGCCGTGTTGACGGGGAATCTGATGAAGGACTCCGGTTATACGGTTGACTATCACTCCGGAAGGCTCAAACTGGGACAACGCAAGATAGAGAGTACCTACGCCAATAGATCCATCCGAGTGCCTGCGAATCAGAGCGAGATCCGGAGGATCCTCAAGTTGTGAACAGGTGCGAGGGGCCAGAGGTCAGAGGTCAGAGATCAGAGGTCAGAGATCAGAGGTCAGAGGACGCAGATCAAAGATGAGAGGTCTGACGTCTGACGTCTTACCTCTGACTTCTGACTACGGTTTCTTCTTGTCGGGATCGATCTTCTTTATCTCACTTACTACATCGCCCTTCGTGGTTCCCTCGAGCGAGAACTCAACCCTATCACCGGGTTTCACTGAGTCCAGGAGCGATTTGTCCTTCACCGCGTAGGGCATGCTCATCGGCGGCATGTAATCCTTAATCTCTTCGTGGTTGAGCTGCACCGTTCCCATCTCTTTATCGATTGAGTCCACGACCCCCACGCCGTGATGCACCGCCCCGACAGCTGACAATTGCTGCTGAGACTGGCGGTGCTTGCAGGATAGAGTAAGGGTCAGCGACAGGATGAAGATCACTGTAGACGCTGTTCTTTTCTTCGGAGTTATGCCCATGCTTTTTGTCCCACTCAATTCAGATTCAAGCTCTGCAGGTTGCTGATGATCTCCTCGGCTTTCCAGTCGCTGCCTCGATACAGCGCGGCCAGCTTTCCCTCGGGCCCGATCACTGCGGTGCGCAGAGAGTGAATGATCTGGCCGTCCTCCTGCCAATACTGCATGCCGAAGAAGGTTGCGACCTTCTTCACTTCCTCTGTTCCGCCGGACGCAAACTCCCAACGATCGAAGGTGTCGAGACCCGCGCTGGCTCGGGCGTACTCGCGGAGCACCGCCGGCTTGTCGTAGTCCGGATCGACGGTAACGCTGAGCAGGTGCGTCTTCTCGGCGAGAGCCGGATTGTCCTTGAGGATCGCCATTATCTCACCAAAGCGTCGAGTCATTAACGGGCAGTAGTCAGGCAGCGGGCAGCGCGTATAGATGAACGTCAGAACGAGGGCGCGGCCGCGGTACCGGTCCAGCCGAATACGGTTGCCGTCCTGATTGGTAAGCGTGAAGCCCGGCACTTCATCACCCGGACGAGGCTCGACGAATTTCGGCGAAGCTGAGGCCGTATCCGGGCTCTCGCGAACGAATACGACGCCTTCAAGCCAGGAGCGATCGCCGGAAACGACAAGGGTCGCCTGTACGCGGTCGCCCGCTGCCATCTCGTCAAAAGCCCATTCGTCCTTCAGCTTGAAGGGCATTGCCATCGCGTCCATATAACCCTCTATGGCTTCGTGCGCGATGGTCACGGTTCGGCCGCGCGTATCCACGCTCGCGACCTTGCCCTTTAATTCATAGCGTTGCTCCGGGGCTGGAGGCCGGCGCCTGCAGGCAGATCCGGCACAAACCATCACCAGGATTGCTGAACAGAACGCAACTCGATGCGCGCACCGGGCAAGTAACGTTGATTGGTCCCTCATCTTCCGCGAGTATTCTCTACAATCAAACACTCGGGCACAACCCCGAACCGCGCAGGTGTCCGTTGTGGGTGGTCCGTTGTCAGTTGTCCGTGATCCGTTGTCCGACTCACTTGAGGCTATCCGTTTGTGAGACACACACTGACGGTGCCGGACAACTCACCACGGACAACGGACGACGGGCAGCGGACCACGGACGACAACCGACTTGACGAGGAGGGATCAATCAGTATTCTATTGGAACAGGCTTCAGGAGAATGTATGAGCAACAGAGCAATCCTTTTCCCGCTGGCGGCGGCCATCGTTCTCGCCGCGGGAATGATGACGCACTCTCCGAAGGCGGCCGCGCAGACACAGTTCACGCTGGCCGGCGGCACCTGGATTATCCTGTCGTCGCCCATCGACAATGAAGTCGTATCGAGAATGGGCAATACGCTCGGTTTTCCGGAACGGCATATGGTCTTCTCGGAGGACGGCGACCTTCGCCTGGGGCGAGTCGATCGAGAGGACGCCGGCCCCAACGTGAAGCCATTGGGTGTTTGGCGGATTGACGGCAACCGCTTCAGCGCAACGTTCCAGTTATGGTGCGAAGATGCGAGCCAGCCCTGCGGCTCGATTATCATGCGGGGCGAGTTCACTCGGGAGGACCGAGTGCGAGGGACAATGACCGCCTTTTGGGATGAGCCGGATGAGACTCGTCCGACGGGTTACGACACCTGGCCGATGACATTCAGAGGCGACCGAGTGCCATGAGTATGAAACCGAGCCCATTCAGCAAGCCCACTCGAGTTGCGGTGATCCTGGTTGGTCTCCTCGGCGCGCTGGTAATCAGCCCTTCGGCGTTGGCCGGTAAGAAGCTGCAGGGCCGCTGGCATTTGACGATCACGATTCCTGAACCTCCCATCAGCGACAAAACGCGAATCCTTCTGGTCACAATGGATGTCAGTCCGCGCGGCGACAGCCTGCAGGGACGTTTGACGATCACCAATGAAGTGGGCCGGACTGTAGGTGGCGTGTGGCGCCAGGTGGGCAAGAAAGTCTCTATTGCCTACGAACTGCCTTGCACGCCTGGAGAACAATGCGCGTCTCTGGTGCTGCTAGGGAAGGTCAAAGAGGGCGGCGTGAAGATCAAAAACGGAAATGTGATCGTAATGTGGGATACGCCGAATGAACAGAATCACGCTCTGTACGACACCTCCAACGGGTCTTTTTCGGGCGAGCGTTTGGAATAGCAAATCGGCCTGCGAGTGTCCCCTCGTGGATCGGTGCTCGAACTGAACGGCAAGAACATGTCTGGTCGACGTGACAAACGTCCGAGCCGGGCATCAGAAACCTCACAACATTAACTTTTCCGGCTAAGTGGCTTTCTTGTAGAATAAGCGTTTGAGGCAGCGTACCTGTTATCTCCCACACAGAGGCGCAAGATAGATGCATTCCCGTGCTAATCTCTCTTGATCGCCGTAAAGGGAGTTGTCCCGTTTGAGACCATTCCGATGCGGAGGATTGTTCTATGAATAAAGATCGATTGAAGGTCGTCTGCGTAACGATCTTCGGTACCTTGATCGCCACACTCCTACTCACCAGTGGCCGCCTGACCTCGGTTCGTGCTTTCTCCACCGGTCCGCCGGCCGGAGTCACCGGGGCGCCAGGCGAACTTACCTGTTCCTCGTGCCACACCGGCCCGTCCAATACCGGGCAGTTCACAATTGAAGCTCCTTCAAGTTATGTGCCTGGAGCGACCCTCTCGATAACCGTCAGGCACACCAACAGCGATACCTCTCGCAGAATATGGGGGTTTCAGCTTACGGCCTTGACCTCGACCGCTGAAAAAGCTGGAGCACTTCAGAACCCAGGCGGACTCGGTATCCTTAACAACGACGGTCCGGGCAACAGCCGTCAATACATCCAGCAGACCCTGGAGAGTAATTTTTCAGGACAGACTGGCGGGGCGCAATGGACCTTCGATTGGGTGGCGCCTTCGACAAACGTCGGACCAGTCACCCTGTATGCGGCGGGAAATCAAGGCAACAACAACGGCGTCAACACGGGTGACCAGATCTATACGACGACCGTTACGATAAATCCCCCGTCAGCAGGACTGCCGACAATCGATTCCGCAGCCGTTAATGGCAAGAAACTGATTGTGAGTGGCAGCAAGTTCGACATCGGCGCGGAATTACTGCTTGATGGCAAGAAGCAAAAGAAGGTGGTCAACGACGATGGAAACCCTTCAACTATGCTGATCGCTAAAAAGGCGGGCAAGACCATCGATCACGGAGCGACCGTGACGCTTCAAGTGCGGAATCTGGACGGCACTGTGTCTGATCCGTTTACCTTCACGCGGCCGTAGTAATCCGTCGACGGTGAGTCCGTCGCAAGACCTGAGATGAGATGGCTGGCGCGGTTCCCGCTGCGCCGGCCATTTCCTTCTTACGGTGAAGGCTGGAGACTCAACGCGAGAGTCGAGATCGTCGGCAATCTACCTGCATTATGCCTTGCCGCAGCAGCGCTTGAACTTTCTACCACTACCGCATGGGCAAGGATCGTTGCGGCCGGCCGCAGTCGCTGCGGGCACATGCGGTTCTTTCGGCTCCTGTTTGAAGAGCCCCAACATCATAAGCGCCATCCAGATTCCAGCCGCGAGAACCGGTTGAGAAAATGCATACCCGTGGAAGACGAAGTAGAGGGAACTTGCCTGGTCCGAGTTCGCACCGTAAGTTGCCGCCGCGATCCGATCTTTTAGTTGAAGGTTGGTGACCGACGCCCACACCATCACCGCTGGGACTGTCAGAAGCAGCATCACGGCAACCCCCACTCCGAGGGCTTTGAGCTTTGCCAGGATGGAATCCGCGCGCGTCGACAAGACCAGCGCCATGAGCATCGGCAATCCATAGGTGATCGTGCTCAGACGTAAACCGGAGGAATGCACCTGCCCGCCGAAGCCGCTCTGCTCACTCGCGGTCACAAAAACATTGATGTTGCTTCCGTCATGGGCGATCGACACGCTGGAATTGAAGAGGTGATACAACGCGTCTGCGCAGGCGGCTGCTGCCATCGCCAGGGCTGGGAGAGATTGCCACCAAAGCGGCAGGAGCACGAGATAAATGCCGGCTGTTACCAGCAGCAGCCGCAGCCACCTATGCCGGCCGATGTTGCCGAATTGCAAAGCGCTCGAGCCAGAAGACCAGGAGGGCTGTTGAGAGGAGGATGATAATGGTTTGGGCGACATAGACGTGCACTTCTTCAACGACCGACGGCAGCAACACGCCGGCGTAGTAAAGCCCCACGAGCCGGGCCAGGTTGATCAGCTGAATAAGGGGTATGCCGAAAGCGAGTCCGATCAGCTTCGCTCGCCAGGTCGTCGGGAACGCGAGCACGCCTGCAAGAAACAGGGCGACCGCCTCGACGCCATCGCAACCCATCGCGATGTTCAACGAGAACCGTTCGGTATGTACGATAGTAGCCGTTGTGGTCGCTCCACTCTCCCCAAAAAGCCTGAGGACGGAGGCCACCGCGCGCGCCAGCAATTCTGTGTAAGGCTTGATTACGCCGTTCCGGACTCCCGGCGCTATCCCGAACACGAAGTAACTGACTCCGAAGATCAGCCCGAACAGAATGAGAAAACGAAGGGCTTTGCGGTTGGCGCCCAGGAAGGCGACTACTCGTGCGGTCAACTGCATGCTTGAAAACATCCTTAGCCGATCAATCGGTAAGTTCAACGAGATCGCATAGTCCCGTGACGCGTCCCAAAAAAGTCTTCACAAGACACAACGAGTGACGGGCCATTTATCTGCCCGTCACTCGTAGGGACTCCTATCCTTAATGTTTTCACTGCCGGCGCGTCTTCAGGAGAAGCACCAGAAGCGTTCAAGCCTTGCGTTGGCGCGCGCTTTGAATGAACAGATGTATAATGAACGAAACCACCAATCCGGAGGTGAGCGCGCCCATTACATCCACCATCCCCGCCCGCAGCGCAATCAAAGCCAAGCCAACTATGACTTCAACGTAGAGCGCTACCTTGGCGACCAGTCTCCAGTCAATCGACTTGATGGAGCTTCCAAACACAACCGAGCTTCCGCCGGCTGCTGCTCCTGCCATGCGAGTCCGCCCAACAAGGAAGAAAACGCCCATCGCCACGAACAACAGGGTCATCAGGATCGCGCCCCATTCCGACAGAGTCGGCGCCGCAAGACCCGTGTTCTGCTGCAGCCGGATCAACTGCCCTCGGGCCACACCGCCGGGACTGAGCGCCGTATGGCTGTTGAAGTAGAAGCCCCCTGGATTGTTGATGATCGCTTGAGCTTGCGCCGGAGTCACCGTAATGCCGCTGCGGCTGAAGGTGACGGCGCCGGCCGCAGCCGGAATCGGCGCTGCCGGGGTAAGACCCGAGTCGACCCTCACTGGTCCCGATACGCCAATTGCGCCTTCGTGAATATGGGTGAGAATCACAACCGAGTTCGATGCCAAACCGGTTAGAGTTAGGTCGAACCGGGCCGTGGCCGCCGTTATCACCCCTCCGCTGACCGTTGTGTCGAGTGTGAAGATTCCCTGACCCGTGGCGCCTGTCTCGGTGGGGTTCACTGAGACCCCGGCCGCGCCTTCGTTGGCCGCCAGCATCTGGGCCGTGAAGACTATCGTGTCAGCCTTCACAGAGCGCATCGTTGACATCATCACTGCTGCCATTGTGAGCGTCATCATTAAGACCGATACTAAAACCCTCTTCATTTTCGAGCCTCCTCGTTTGGCTTTGATCCATCGCCCCCGCGGCGACCTATACTTGTGAGTGAACGAAGCGGACTAACGGTGCTGCTGACGCCCGAGGTCTCCCACGAAACCGCTGTCGTAAGGAACCCGATAGAGAGCGGGAGCTACTCGTCTCTCCGATCAGCGTCCATGCCTAGTCCGGAAAAGTGCTGCTGCGCCCGAGCCTAAACTAACAAACCTGGACTTCCCTTGGAAAATGCCGATTCGAGAATACAAACGTAAGGTGACGCAATATACCACACCAGGTAAACGCCATTCAATCAAAAATATGCGCCACCCGCAAGGGCGCGGCCGAAAGCCGACCAGTAGGAGCAACCTCAACCACGCCCCTAACAGTTGATAAGAGTCCCGGCCCGCGACTACAATCTCTCGTTTTGATTCTGACGAGGAGATTGAATGAGCCGCTTCATAAACGGCGGCGCCGAGTTCATTGCTCGAGTTTTGCCAGTTACAGCTTACCCGGGCGACCGAACGACAAGATAATCCACTATGGTTCAAAGTACAGACCAACATCATGAGGATTCCAGGATTGAGAAGCGAGTCTTGATCACCGGCGCAACCGGCTTGTTGGGTCGCTTTATGGCTGCGCGGCTCGAGGCTGCCGGCTGGCTCGTATTTGCACTCCCTCACGCGAGCCTCGACATAAGCAATGTGGAGAACGTCCGAGAGAAATTCGTCGAGTCCCAGCCTCAACTGGTAATCAATTGCGCGGCTACCGCGGACGTAGACCGTTGTGAACGCGAGCCGGCCTGGGCATACGCCGTGAATGAGGAAGGCCCTCGGCTGCTCGCGCAACAGTGCAACGAATACGAAGCAGACCTCGTTCACGTCAGCACCGATTACGTCTTCGATGGTTTGAAGGAAGGGCTCTACACGCAAGAGGACGAGACCAATCCCTTGAGCGTCTACGGCCAAACGAAGCTTGCGGGTGAGTTGGCTGTGCGCAATGAGGCGAGGCGCTTCTACATCTTCCGCACTTCGTGGATATTTGGGCCGGGTGGCAAGAACTTCGGCAGTCGGGTCGTGCAGCTTGCCCGCAATGGGGCGCACATACGCGCGGTGACCGATCAGACCTCGATTCCAACCTACGCTCCCGATCTGGCCGCGCGGATTGAGGAGGTAATCAACCTGGGTGCGCACGGTCTCTATCACGTCACGAACACCGGCCCGACTAGCTGGTTTGATTTTGCCAGATTCGCCCTCGACCTTGCGCATCTGAGTGACATTCCTATCGAACCGGTCACTCGGGAAGCACTGAGACAGATCGCCCCTCGACCCCACAACACCCCTATGCGCTGCCTTGTTTCCGAGAAGCTGGGACTGCGGCCGCTTCGCCATTGGCGCGAAGGGCTCGAAGAGTTTGTTCGCGATCACGAGATGAAGGCGGTTAGTTGAATACTACGGGTGAGTAACTCATGTCGAACGACTACCACTTCATAACGCGCTGGCGAATCGAAGGCACGATCACCGAAGTAGCGGATGTGCTAAAGAACGCCGTGGATCTTCCTCGATGGTGGCCTTCCGTCTATCTGGATGTACAGGAATTAGAGCCAGGCGATCAGGACGGCATTGGCAAGGTAGTATCGCTCCACACCCGAGGTTGGCTGCCTTACACGCTGCGCTGGCAGTTTCGAGTTACCGAGTCTCGCCATCCGCACGGGTATACACTCGAGGCCTGGGGCGACTTCAATGGCCGGGGCATCTGGACTTTTGAGCAAGAGGGTGAATGGGTGAACGCAACCTACGATTGGAAGGTCCGCGCCGACAAGCCTCTGCTCAGGGCGTTTTCGTTTCTGCTCAAGCCGGTATTCTCAGCCAACCACCGCTGGGCCATGGCCAGGGGGGAGGAGAGTCTCCGTCTCGAACTCGAACGATTGCACGACCAGTTCGAACGTCGTCGCCCGGCCGGGAAGACACAAGATCAGGGCGTACGTTGACTGCACATCGTTTTGTGGGTGTCCTCTCTCAACAACCGCCAGTTTTTCCATGCTAACACCGCCATGAGAGCATGAGGCTGACTCCAGGCTAAGTGACCAGTCCAGGAAAATCTCTCTGTATGTCTCGCCGCGCGTGGTATATTGTGGTAGTTCGAGCAAGGGTAAAAGCGCAGGCTCCTGAGCCCCCCCGAAGATGAGAGAGGCTGAAGGAATCGCACGGCGGACTGCTTCCATAGCCGTCTATTATGCGCGGGAAAAACCGCAAGTGGAAAAAATGCATCAACAGATAGTGCAATATCTCACGCCAATGCTGGGGGAAGCGACCGCCAACAATTTATTGAAACACTACTGTGCGAGGATGTGCATGCCCATAGAAGAGATAGGGCCGGGGCACCTGTCGGATCTCGCGAACGCGATGAAGCCGATGCTTGCCGTTTGGCTGGGTTCTGCCGGCGCGGCCCGGCTAGCTCAAGAGCTGGCGGAGTTGGGTCAGGGGGCTAATAAAAAATGAAACCGAAAACCGCGATTTTGGTTCTTCTTTTCTCGCTCCTCATTGCCCCGGTAGTGTATGCCGTGGTAGCGACGGTTAAAGGTGTGGAGGGCGGCAGCGTTGTGTCGAAGGTCCTGTTCGGCCTTACGGTCGTCGTAGAAATCGTAGCCCTCGTTCAGGCTGTTGGTGTCCGAAAACTCTTCTCCTCGTCTGACCGAGGACACTTGACCTGGACCCTCATAGTTGCCTTCTTCGTCGTAAGGCTTGTAGGCGAGTTGCGGTTGATCACGCTGACGTTCGAATTCGTTTCCTCGTATAAGGACGGTAGTTCGGCCGGCAGCTTCTTTTACGTGGTCGTGTTGCGCTACCTTTACACGATTAGTGATCTGCTGTTCATAGCCGCTCTCGTCACCACAGTGCGAGCCTACAAGAGCACGGGGCTCAAGTTCGAGTTGATGAGCCGCGACTACGGCTACATCGCATTCCTGTGGGCGATTGCTGTTGCGACCTATTACAATCGGAGCAATCTTAGCCTTGGAGGGATCATCACCACCGACAATTACATCCTGACGTACCGGGTGGTTGCGGTCTTCGTGGGAGCGATAATCGGTACGTACTGTGTGGTGGTGCGCCGCTATGCCCTGCAGATGGGAGGCGGGGCGGTGGCGAAGGTATGGAACACGGTCGTGGTCGCGGGAATTTCACGCGCCGCATCCTTTCTGGTCCTGGCACTGTTCCTCAAAAAATGGAGGTTCGAAGCACAGTTCGCCGAGCAGTACCTTTTGTGGATATTCGCCTGGTGCTGGCTTGTCGCTGCTCTTTATCAGCGGGAGGTATTCCGCTACATCGTTCCGTCGCATGCCGGCGTCGGCGGCCCAGTGGCAGTGGACAGAGCCTGAATATCGTTTCGAGTTTCGCGTTTCGCGTTTTACGTTTCGGATTCGGTCGTCTTTCTCAAAATCAACGCGTAACCCGGAACCCGAAACGCGGAACGCAAAACGTTTTTGTCCTTCTTAGAACTTCGATGTCTCTCAGTCAGATCGAGCCTGAAAGTCCGGAAGGCGGTCACGAAGACGTCGCCAAACCGAACCTCGCGGTAAAGGTGCTTTCAGATGAGACCGAAGCGCCTTCCGAACCCGCGGGACCGGGCCTCCGGTCGTGGCTGTCCAGCCGGCGGATCTCGGGACTGCTTTTTCGCACGTTGCTGGCGGTGCTGATCGGAAGTCTGATCCTCCGGATAGCCTCGCAGGCGATGGGTCAGATGTTGCAGTTTTATCTGGCCCACATAGATCGACACTACTTCAACATCTCCTACACTGCGCGTGGATTCATTACGGCTTCGTTCTTCGTGACCGAGTTGCTCGGTTCACTCGTCCTTGGTGCGCTCAGCGATCGTTACGGAAGGAAGGTGTTCATCATCCTCGGCCCCGTGTTCGGCGCGATCGCAGTCCAGATAACATCCATGACAACTGCAATCTGGCTGCTCGTCATAACGAGGCTGCTTGCGGGGTTGTCGACGGCGAGCTCAATTCCGGCGACTCTTGGCTACATCTCAGAGGCAACCTCGGGGCGACCCAAGTTGCGAGCCCGGATAGTCGGGTTGTTCGAGATAACGCTGTTCGGAGGCATAGCCATTGGAGCCGAGGTAGCGGGTAGCCTCTTCAGGGCCTTCGGGCGGCAAGAGGCGACCGTAGCCGGCGTGCACTTGACCTGCCCTGCATTCAGCCTGGACGCGCTGCTGTACCTGGCGAGTCTGGCCGTGTTCGCCTGGGGACTGCGCGGCCTGAAAGAGAAGGCAGGCGCCTCACAATCCCTGGCAACGGCTCATCGGCAGCTGCAACACTATCGGACGATTCTTCGATCCCGCAACGTCTGGCAGTTTGTGCCCGCATGGCTTGCGATCAACTCGATCATAGGTCTATGGATTAACCACAGTGTGGGGTTGATGACGGGCAAGGACCAGTTTGCGCGGCAGCTGCTGACCGGGAACATATCCGAAGCTAAGGTCGGCCATGTGTTTTTCGTCCTGTACATACTCTTCGCGATCGGCGTCCTCGCGTGGAGTTTCATTCTCGGCCGTTATCGCAGGACGACCATGATGATGATCGCAACCGGAGGGCTCTTCGCCACTCTGCTCGCGATTTATGGACTGAATCACCTTGCGTCGTTCTCCAGCCCGCTGTATGAACCGCTTCTGGGGGCCCTCGGGGTTGGACTGTTGGTGCTGAGCGGCTTTACTCCCGCGGCGTTGACTTACCTGGCGGATGTGACGGAGGGGCAGACGTCCGACCGCGGCTCGATCATGGGCTTGTACGCAGTCTTTCTTGGAATCGGTCAGCTCGTGGGGATCTCCCTTGGAGGGAAGTTCGCAAGCTGGGCGGGAATCGACGGTTTAGTAATGTTGAGCGCGCTGTTGGGGCTGATCACTGCGTGGACGCTCATTGTGCTGCGGAGACAGGAAGCTCCCGTTCTGGCCTCCGCCTGATGCATCTACCGGCTCAGGAATGGGACGATGCCTATCTGCAGAAGAGGCACGTTAACCGGCATGAAAAAGAAAGCCATGGCGAAGATCAGATAGACTGCCAGCAGGAGCACGCCTTCCATCCAGTTTGACTCGCCGTCTACCGCTACCAGACAAACTACGAGAACACCCAGGCCGACCGTGATGACTTCGAAGCTTGTGAAAAGAAGATTCATGGGCCGGCCCATCGCATAGCTCATGAAGACCAGTAGGGGCGCGACGAACAGGGCGATCTGCATGCTCGAACCGACGGCAATGTGATAAGCGAGGTCCATCTGGTTCTTCATCGCCATCAGTACGGCGGTGCTGTGCTCGGCCGCATTGCCGATTACCGCAACCACAATCACGCCCACGAAGACTTCAGTCATGCCGAGTGAGCGCGATGCCCCTTCAACCGCATGTACCAGCAGCTCGCTCATCCACGCAACCAATGCGGTGGCTCCAACCAGCACCCCTGCTGCGGTCTTCGGTTTCATCGTGACCGATTCTTTGTGTTCCGCCGCGGTGCCGAGGTAGAGGTCCTTGTGTGTCTTCAGCGCGAAGATCAGGCTCAAACAATAGGTCACGAACAGAACGATCGAGATCTCAAGGCTCAATCCCTCTTCGGCCTTCGATCGGCCTGCAGTGACCCAATGAAACACCGCGGGGACCAGCAGCCCGATTGCGCTGAGGGCCATCATCGTCGCGCTCATCGTCGCGGCCGTACGATTGAATTTCTGCGACTTGTACTTGAGCCCGCCGGCAACCGCGCTGACGCCAAGGACCAGCAGGATGTTGCCGAGGATCGAGCCCGTTAGAGACGCTTTGACCACTTCGGTCAATCCGGCTCGCAGACCCTGAACCGCGATAATCATCTCAGCGGCATTACCGAATGTCGCATTCAAAAGGCCGCCGATCCCCGCCCCTAATTTCTCTGCGAGACTCTCGGTCGCTTTACCCATCCATCCGGCAAGCGGAATGATCGCAAGACCGGAAGCCGCAAAAGTCCAGAATTCGGGCGCATGTGAGTAATGAAGAATCACTGCGATCGGAATAAAGACCAGGAGCACGTCCAGGCCGTGCTCGAGAACGAAATCCTTCATCGATAACCCCCTGCGGATTGCGGAATGCGGTGGGGATTGCGGATTGCGGAATGCGGATTTCGGATTTCGGATTTAAGCAACTTCATTTGAAATCCGCAATCCCCACTCCCCCAATCCGAAATCCGCAATCCGCAATCCGCATTCCGCAATCCGCAATTCTACTTGTCCTTGATGGCCTTTGAAGCCCGTGCCTTCTCGATCGCCGCAGCCATCTCATTCATGAGTTCACGCTGGCTCAGCCCCATCCAGCAGTGTCCTTTGCCGGGTCCATAGGCAATCTTGCCCCCATAAGGTGGATCCGCCTTCGACAGGAATTCGTCAAGCAGGTGAACCGCGTTGTTGAGGAAATAGTTGTCCGCCTCGCCCACCCAGATGTTGATCTTGCCTTTGAGCTTCGGTCCAAGAGTCTTCCAGTTCTGCTCGAGCATCATCCGCAGATCGTACCTCTTCCAGTGCTCGACCACTGAGCGGTCTATTTCGCCCGTCCTCGGATCCCAAAGCGGCGCCGGGCGCCCATCCTTGCCGCGAGGCCCATAGCTCGCATTCCACGCTCCCCACTGCTCGCCCGACATCGACCAACTGTCGCCCAATCCCATCACATTCTCCATCTGGCACTCGTGGCGAATCGTGAATTGGACGTCGCCATTCAGGTCGCGTGCGCTCGGCCGCTCGAACCCATGCACATTCACGTAGGCGTTCTTATCGCTGTAGATGTTCACAAGCTGAAAGGCGCGAAAGTCGACGCCATCCGGACAGTAGGACCACGTGCCGTTGAAGAAGTCGGGATAGAAGACTTGCAACGCCAGCGACACCCAGCCCCCCGTCGACCCCCCATCGAGCACGCGGGCGTAGGGTTCCCCAATGCCTCGGAACTTCTGCTCAACGTAAGGGATCAGCTCCTGAGTTATGGCATCGCCGTACGGCCCGTTGTTGTCAGAGTTGACCTGATACGAATCGCCGAAGGGTCCGTCGCCGTCCAGGTGAAGCAGGATCATTCGTGGCGTGTCCCGCGCAAGCCAGGTCGATTTGAATTCGCCTCCGGCCATCATGCGCAGGACTCCGGTGAAGCGCGAGCCATAGCCTCCAATGAAGACCCTAAGTGGGTACTTGCGTGAAGTCTCGGCCGCCCAATCTCGGGGCAAGACGACTCCCGCGCGCAGGTAGATCGGCCTTCCGTGAAACCTGCTGAGCAGGTTCGACTGAATCTTCACAAACTTGACGTATTCGGTATCCTGAGGCGATTGCTCCGCCGGCACTTTCGAGGTGAGTTGAAGTTTTACGGTGCCGCTCTGGGCCGGGTCCAGGTGGATTTGTTGAACCGCGCTGTAGAGATTTCCTGGAGCGTTGACCGACTTAAGGTCGACGTTTGAGTCGAAGAGGGCTTGAACAAAATAGTCGCCGGCCGGCAATCGCGACAAGCTCTCGATGGGGAACGCGGCCGCCGTTTGATCTATGACTCCTGTAACGCCCGCCGCGAGTGCTTTGATATCGTGCGCAAACACGGGCGGCGCATTGAAGCCGGTCTGGCCAATAGTACTTCGGGGCTCAGGCTGTGCTGTACGCCCGAGAATCACAAAAAGGCGACCATCCTGGGGAGACGAGATCAAGTCAGATGCGAGGGTGACCTCGAACCGCAGGTTTGCGGACTCCTGTGTGTGAGCCGGGGCATATGCAAAGATCAAGAGGGTAGCGACGAGCAGAGCTTTCTTCACTATCATTCTCCGAATTGGAATTGCTGCGTGTATGTCAGGTCGTAGGGCTGGAGGGCGCCTCACCTGCCGCGCCCGCTGGCTGATCTGAAATGCGTAACATCGCTTGATAGGCCGCGGTCTTGTAAAGATCGCCCAGTGTTGGGTAGTTGAAGCAAGCCCTGTTGAACAACTCGACTCCGCTTCCGGTCAGCATCGCGATGAGTCCGATGTGCACGATCTCGGTAGCCTGCTCGCCGATTACATGAATGCCCAGCAGCTTCATGTTCTCGCGCGCGAAGAGCAGCTTCAGAAAGCCCGTCTCATCGCCGATGATCTCGCCCCGCGCGTTCTGCTTGTAGGAAGCCTTTCCCACGACGAACTTGATCCCTTTAGTTTTTAGCGTCTCTTCAGTCTCGCCGACCATGCTGACTTCGGGAATCGTGTAGATGCCGTTCGGCAAGAGTCGCTCGATGCCGCTCTTGTAGCTCTTGTCGAACGCATGACACATTGCCACCCGGGCTTGTTCCATGCCCGTGGACGCAAGCGCCGGAAAACCTATCACGTCGCCGGCTGCGTAGATGTGCGGGACCTCGGTCTGACAGTGTTCGTTCACCTTCAGCAATCCTCGATCGCCGGGAGTGATGCCCGCCACGGCCAGGTTAAGGCTGGCGGTATTGCTGCTGCGGCCAGCCGCAATCAAGACGCCATCGGTGCTTAGCGTCTCATTGGAAGTGAGAGTCAACACCACCTGCCCTGATTTGGGCGCTTCACAGCTTGCGACTTTCTGGCCCCAGTGAAACTCGATGCCAAGCCTCTCCATCGCCTCGGTGAGGGCTCTCGATACTTCCTGGTCCAGAAACGGCAACAACATATCTCGGCCGTCGATGACGTGGACCGTCGCGCCAAGCGCCGCAAAGGTGCAGGCATATTCGCTTCCAATCACGCCGGCGCCGATTACCGCAAGAGTCTTGGGCAAGTGAGCGAGAGTCAGGATCTCATCCGAGTCGTGTATGCGGTCGTCTTCGAACTCGAATTCCCGCGGCCGAAGGGGGCTCGAGCCTGTCGCTATCAGGACCTTCTCGCCGCGCAGCAGAAGACCGTTCGAAGAGCTCTGCCCATCTGCGCCGCCTGAGACTCGAATCGTGTGTGGGTCTTCGAAGGCGCCGGCGCCTCGGTACAGATCGACTTTGTATCCGCGGAGGCTGCGCATGATCCGGCCGCGCTCGCTGGCAGTCACCTGCCTCTCGTGGTACATGAAATCGGCGAGCGTGGCTTCGCGTCTGAGCGACAGATCCACGCCGTACAGCCGTCTTGCCTTGAATCCGGACAACGCCAGAGCGGTCTCTCGCAGGGTCTTGCTCGGGAGTGTGCCCGTGTTGGCGACGGCGCCGCCGACGTCGTGTCCCTTCTCGATGATGCAGACCCTCTTGTGGAACGAGGCCGCGGTTATGGCGCCCTTTTCGCCGGCAGGCCCGGCTCCAATTACAATCAGGTCGTAAGATTCGATTGCCATGCTTACCTCTCTAACCTAACGTTCGCTGCTGAAGACTCCGTCAGTCAAATCTGCGATTGGTTCATGGGCATTGGCAGTGGATTAGTAATGGAGACCTGGATCAGTGAACAGAAGTAGTATTGCATCACTGGCCCTGTTCAGGGTGGACCACGGCGCCAGGATCCAGGAGATCCAGAAGCGCTTCGCGCGCCCGCGCTACCGAGGCGGACTCCTTCGACTCGATCGTTACCTTTACGCGATAGTCTTTGCGCGTGAAGGTTGGATACGAGCCGATCTCAACATCAGGATGTTTGGCGGCGACTTCGTGCAGCCGAGGCGAGATATCGAATTCGTCCTCCTGAGTGTAGATCGCGCAGGCGTGGAAGGGCGTCCCGCGGAAGCGCTCGCTTATTGCCTCGAACTTGCTGCGGAAGAGCTCAGGCACGCCCGGCAGTATGTAGACATTCTCAACTGCCGGCACCGGCCAACGCATCCCAGGCTCGCGAATCAGTTCCGCACCCGCAGGGATGTCGGCCATGCGCAGACGAGACTCGTCGATCCCCTCCGCGAAGTAGCCGCGAAGCATAGCCTCGAGCTCCGGATGCCGCACAACTTCGCGGCCGAATGCCCGCGCGACTCCCTCAATGGTCACGTCGTCGTGAGTCGGTCCCACGCCCCCGGATGTGAAGACGTAGTCGAATTCCCTTGAGCATTGCCTCACTTCATGGGATATCAGATCGAGGTCGTCCGGAATCACCACTATTCGTCGAAGGGACACGCCGAGACGGTAGAGTTCCCCTATCAAGAAGCTCGCGTTCTTGTCCTCGGACTTGCCGGTGAGAATCTCGTTTCCTATTACAACGACCGCCGCCGTCTTCTGCTGCATAGGTGCAATATTAGCCTCGGCGGCGAGAGGCGGCAATGCTGCCGGAACTTTCGTTGGCCTGGGTACGCACGCTTCCAGCGTGCTGGCCTAGAGGACCTTTGGAATTGCCAGGCCTCGCACGCCCGCACGCTGGAAGCGTGCGTACCCAGGCGTCCTCCTCCAATCAGGACGTTGATTCTGACCTCTGGGCCGCTATCTCGCAGGAAGCCGCGTTACCTGGGAGGCGACCATCTGCCAGCGGCCTTCGCGCTTTACCCAGACAATGGTCTCGCGATATTCCCCGCTTATGTCGGTGCCCTGATAGGTCCCTTTGGCGTCGGCGCGAAGTGTCATGATGGCCGTATCTCCGAACACTCGCGCTGAGACCTCGGAGATTGAGAGGGATTCAATTGTATAGTTTGGAATGCCCGCGAGCACCGCAGCTTTGTTGATGATCTGGCCGGTGGCGGTGATCTCGCTGAAGTCCTCCGCCACTATGCGAGCGAAGGCGGCGGTCTCTTTCTTCTTAGCTCCATCGATCATTTCGTTGTACAGGGCGGTCAACTCCTGTTCGACTTTCGAGGGTGCTGGACCCTTCTTGTCTCCAGCCTTGCCTGGCTTGTAGTCTGCGAGCCACTCGACGTCGACAACATCTGCTTTGCGGCGGTCCTTTTCGGCGATCAGCCACTTGCCGCGCTCGTTCCACGGCGGGCCTCCCAGAGGGTCAACGTGGCAGAACGTGCAGTCCTTGGCCCCAAACTTACGAGATTTTGCGAGGAAGGGCGGATAGCCGAATGACGGCCCGGCTAAAGAGACGACCAGCCCGGCGACGAATATGAGTGCAATCGAGAGCTTCATTCTGTTCACGCGTTTTACTCCTGTTGGATTGAGAACTACGTTTTGCGTTTTGCGTTTTACGTTTGTCATTGTCCTTCGTGGTATGGCTGGTTTCTACTCGTTATGCCAGCGCCCAACGCCAAACGTAAAACGAAAAACGCGAAACGCGAAACGCGTTTTTCATCTGGCGCAAGTCAACGCTCGGCCGCCATCGATGCTCACTGTAGCACCCGTTATCCACCCCGCCTGATCGGATGCGAGGAAATAGATCAGCTCGGCTATCTCTGAGGCTTCGCCGACTCGGCCCAATGGATGGGTTGTCTTGCTGTGTTCCAGAAATGCCTCATACGCTTCATCCTTCATTCCGCCCGCACGATGAAGGCCGCTCACGACAACTCCAGGATTCACAGCATTCACCCGAATGCCCTTTCCGGCAAGCTCGAGCGCTGCGCACCTGGTGAGCTGATCGACACCCGCTTTGCTGACGCAGTAAGCCAGTATCCCCGGAAATGATCGCAGACCCACCACGCTCGACACGTTGACGACGTTGCCGCGCGAACGTTCGAGGTGCGGCACAGCGAGCTTCATCAGGTGAAAGACCGACCGAAGGTTGATGTTCATCATCTCGTCCCAGAGTCCGAGAGATGAGGCTTCGAT
>DASYSA010000140.1:0-4326 GCA_036003885.1 Blastocatellia bacterium
GACCTCGCCTAAATGTCCGAGGAGCCGGGCCACCTGTTTCCCGGTGGCTACATCCCACACCGTCGCCGAAGCATCAGCGCTGGCGATAACAAGACGCTTGCCATCAGGGCTGAAGACCATGTCATTCTCATTGGCGCCGCCCGAAAAATTGCTTATTTCCTTCGCCGTCCGGGCATCGTATATTGTTGTGCGGCCGAGGTGATCGTTTTGCGCGATGAACTTATCATTCGGGCTGAAGATGAACCTTGCATTTTCCTGCGGCCCCTTGAAGCGCCCTAGTTCCTTGTTTGCTCTCACGTCCCATATCACCCCATAACGATCACTGCCGGAGTCATTTACCATAAACATGAGGTCGCCGGTATTGCTAACTAGCACGTTGCCTATCGCCGTATGGTCCGCGCTTACCACTGAGTTCGCTGATGGCTGCCATATGGGTTTGGGTTTTCCTGTCTGTGAGTCCCACACGCGAGTTGTTAAATCGAGGCTGGTGCTGATTACCATGGAGCCGTCTGGGCTGAATACAGCTTTATCGATTTCCTGAGTGTGACCGCGCATAATCGCTTTGAAGAAATCCGCGGAGCTGTCTATCTCATTCACCGCCTCCAAAGCTTGTTTAGCGTTATCGCGTTCCGTTTCGGCTTCTTTTTTGGCGGCAACAGCAGACGCTTGAGCTTTATCAGCTTTGTCACGTTGCCGCTTGGTCTCAGCGAGTGCGTTTTCTGCCACTCGCGCCTGGATTACCGCGTCACGTTGCGCCTTCCGTGCAATGTCACGCTGCGTCTCAGCCTCCTTGCGGTCACGTTGCGCTGTGATTAGCGCACCTTCGGCCCGGGCCCGCTGTCTGTCTGCTTCATCTTTAGCCTCTTGAGCATTATCTCTCTGCACTTCGACTTCTGTGACCGCGTGCTCTGCCACTTTTCGTAGCGCGTCCGCTACTCGTTTCTGCTGAAACGCAAAAACAGTTAGACCGAGCATCGCGAGTAGCAGTATCAACAGTACCAACATTCCCAAACGCAGTAGCTTCACGCGCCGCTTTTGCTCTGTTGCCATAGCTTCGGCATGTCTCAATTCCCGTTCAACTTCCTCTTTCTGCTGCCGCTCTTTTTCCGCAATCTCCGCTTCGCGGTTGGCCTTACTGGCTTCGAGGTATTCGATGGTCTTATCGAAGCCCGGATGGTAGCGCACCGCCCACGCTTTAGTCGGCCTATTGTCTTCGAGCCACTTGAGCCCTAAGTGGAGCGCCGGATCGCGCAGGAAACCCTCTTCCTCTGGAAAGCGCGAAGCCGTGTCCGCCAGCCGCATATATTGGCGCGCCGACTGCGCTTCCTTGTCCACCCACTCTCTTAGACGCTGCCAGCCTCTAATCAAGCTCTCATGCGAAATGTCTATCAGCGTGTCGGTCGTAAGCGGAACGTTGGGCGGCGGCATCAGGAAAGACCTGCCTTCGCTCCGGAAACTCTCGATGACAGCTTTCACCTGATCCTCATCGGCCTCCGTGACGGCGCAGATCTCTCCGACTGTGGCGGGACGCCGCCCCTCGCGGCTATCGGCCTCCTTTTCGGTTATGCACTTGAAGAGTTTCTCGGCGACTCTTTGCGACTCCGGAGAAAGCTCCCAAAAAGCTTCGTCGGCATGATTCGAGAGAGCCTGTAGCATGCCACCGATACTTTCATAGTGAGAGATTTCAATCGGCGTGGAGGTGTTGCCGTGAGTTTTCCAGTAGTTCCACGTCCGCATCAACGCATGCTGGAGGATCGGCAGTTGAGCCGGGTCATCGCCCGCGTCGTTCAAAAGCCGATTGACCAGCGGCGCAGTAATCTCGCCGCCGCCGATGATAACGGGCCCGGTTATGGCTTCGCGCCTGTCGTCGTCGGTCATACGCGGGATCAGATACTGGCCCTCGTTGATGGCCTCCGGCAACCCCCAGAAGTGTGCGCAGTCGCCCAGGTAATCGGAGCGCATCGTCAGAATGACATAGATCGGTAGTCGCTCCTCCGGCGGCCGGTCCTGCTGCTTTGTCTCAAGGAGGAGTTTGACGAAAGCCGCCGCTTCATCCTCCGGGTGCTCGTCGGTCGATTTCTTCCTGAAGCGAAACAGCTCCTCAAACTGGTCCGCGAGAATCAGCAGATTCTCATTCGGATCCATTCTGGCCTGGGTGACGACTTCGAGCAGGCCGAGGGAACTGCGGCGAAGCGTCCTCTCGATGTTCGCGAGACGTACGCTTGCGTCCTCTTTCGCTCTTGTTGCGAACACGCCGGAGTCGTTGAAGGCCTGGGCCAGATTGCTGATGGGACTCTTCCCGGGGCGAAAGACTGCGATGCGCCAGCTCGAACCGGCGCTCGTCATGTGTCCGCTGAAAAGCGCCGGGAGCAGTCCTGCGCGAACAAGCGACGACTTGCCGCTGCCTGATGTGCCGACGACCGCCACGAATCGAGAGGTCCGCAGTTTGGTGAGCACTTGATCGCTCTGGCCGTCGCGCCCGAAGAAGAGGTAGTTCTCATCCGTCTCAAACGGGCGCAAGCCGGGAAATGGATTGGAGAGTAATCTTTCCTGTTCTATCATCTCGAGCCTCCGCTTCCGGTCTTTGCAAGCTCGACTCTCGCGCTCTCGATATCAGCGATAAACTGGTCCAGCGCGGACTGAGATAAACCGTCGTAGCCCGGCGGCACCAGCATCACCGCATCCCATGTCTTGTAATCCTGCTTATGGTCGGTTTTTGGGTCGGCGACGTAGATGGCCTTGCAGAGTAACGGCCTGTTGCGTCCCCATCCCGCAACTTTCCGCAAATCCGAAACCTTTGAATGAAGCCAGAACTCGTTGCCGTGGCCGTAGTAGATCAGGGTGGCATCGCATTCGAGCAGGTTCTCCTTGTGATATTGAATGACCTGCGTCTCGTCGCCTCCCCTGGCTGAGAGGATCACTTCATATCTCTTCTCGTAGAGGTAATCCCTGATTGTTTTGATCGAAGCGAAATCCAATTTGTCACACATCAGGTAGATACGAACCAATTCTTCCTGGGGAAACTCCAACACCTTCGAGGCAATGGGTTTGGGCGTCGTGAGTTTTTCGATGATCCTGTTCTTCAACTCTTCGAAGGACCTCTCCAACAGTTCCGCGCCTTTTTGTGCGTCGCTGTCGGTTCTCAGCAGGTTGATAAACCCGGGCTGATACTTGCCGCTCGGTTTTAGGTCGGGTGCTATCCAGATGATGCGTGAGAAATCAGGGTTCTCACTGGCCCATTTTGCGGCCAGCTCGTTCTGCATGTACACGACGGACTTATCCTCTTCGCCCTCGAGCATGCCACCGTAAAGTTCGCCGATCAGATGTATGGACAGCCGAGCCTGTTTCAGGTTTTCGCTCACCGCTTCCATGTATTCAGAAGCCGTCTCAGGAAGCTCCTTGTCGGGCAGCACATGGTAGCCACGGCTCCGCAGCTCGTTCTTGATGCTGTCCCTGTACTCCGCACGGTCTTTGGTTGTTTCGGCGAGATAAACCGTATGCTCGATGTCGGGGGGCTGCGAGACGGGTTGTGAACTGTCCAACGCCTTGAGGAGTTCACTGATATCCCATGCCAGTTGATCTATTTTGTCCAGGTATCGCTTGTACTGGTAGCCATCGGGAATGTAACCGAATTCTCGCTGCCTCCCCGTCTCATTCTCTTCGTCGTAGAACTCGTAGCCGAGCAGGCCCTGGAGTTCAGGCGGATGTTTGTCACGGGGAAGAAAGGTCTTGACGACTTTGATGCACCGCGACTTCTCCCCAACCCGAACACCGGTATTTTGTAGTGCCAGCCGGTAAAACTCGCTGAGCTCTCTCATGCACCACGGCGACCTCGGATCGACATATCCCGGCGACAGTACTGAGACGAGAATCTTTGACCTCTCGATCTCTTTCAGGATTACGTTCTCGAAATAATCACTGCCCGATATCTCCGGATCGCGCCAGATAACAGGGTCATAACCTAATTTGAATGCCACCTGAGCCTTTAGCTTCCCAGTGAAATCATCCACCCAGCCGGTACTGCCGGAGAGAGGCCGGTTGTCGATGTGCCGGTAACTAATAAAGATGTCGTTGGTGAAATTGGGCATACAGGTTAACTAGCCTCCGACCGACATGAGTGGTGTCGATTAATCGAACTGCTAACAAATCGCCTGTCGTAGAGTACCGAAACCAGGAAGCAATCACGCCATCCAAGCGTTCATTCTGCAATCGTAGACTCTTTCTTGCAACGCGAAAAGGCATTGCTGCTCACAAAGAGGTGCACTCAAAGTAGGACCATTGCCCAACGAGTCCCAGCGCCGCCCGGGTCACCAGTTATCAAATCAG
>DASYSA010000141.1:0-11719 GCA_036003885.1 Blastocatellia bacterium
CACAACGACGGTCAACTGACGAACTCCTCGTTTCTCGTTTCTCGTTGCTCGTTTTCGAATCTACGCCTTATCAGGAACGCGAAACGAGCAACGAGAAACGAGAAACGAGTTCTTCTCAGGCTCTGCGAATCAGGTGCTTCAGTTCACCTCGTCCATGACTTGACTGCGCCTCAATGACGATAGCGGCGGTGCCGGCGCTGAATGCGGGAAGCACCAGATTGAAGCTGACCACTCCGTCGGTGCCGGTGCGGCCGAGGTAGACCTGAGGCTTGAAGGCCGTGCCGATTATCTTGATTGTCACGATCGCGCCGGGTTCGTCAACGGTCTCATGCACGACCTGCACTCGAAGGCCTATGCTCTTGCCGGCGATGAACGAATTGGGAGCGATTACTTTCAAATCGAGCCTTCCCTGCTCCGAGGTGCGCTTCACGTAGTCGGAGATCACCTCGTCAAGGTTCAGCCCTCCGGTTGTAGAGGGAAGCGACGCCGGAGCCTTTGCAGGCAGGCTCCTGGACTGCGGTGAAGCCGGGTGCTGCTGCGCTTCAGGAGGCTGGACCGCCTTAGGAGGAGGCGCGGCAGAAGAACTGGAGCGGCTCGCCGCTGGACGCCCTGGAGAGTGCCGGGCTGGGGGAGGCGACGCTGCCGGCTTGGGAGATGGCGGCTTGGGTTCCACGGTAGCAACGGGCTCCTCGAGCTTCCCCTCGACTTTCTCTCCAACCCGCTCTTCGGCCTTTGCTTCAACCTTTAGTTCTCGGCCCTTCTCGTCGGTCGCCAGGTGAATAAGTTCATCTATTCTGCCGGCACGAATGGCCGCAATTACGACTTGATGTTGTCGCCTCAACATTGATGCGATCGCGTCTTCGGTGGCTCCCTGTCTCAGCTGGTCAGCATAAGGAGATATCTTTTTGGCGATGATAGTGCCCCCAATATACACGAGCGACTCGAGAACGGGATTGTCTCTCCCTCGAGCCTCTGTCTGCACGTGGTAGACACTGCCTTCGTGCTTCACGTCTGTGTTGAAGCCGGTGATCATCTGTTGTCGAAAGTAGCATAGCGCTTATGGCGCGTCAATAATGGGGTCGTTTCGCGTTTTACGTTTTACGTTTTGCGTTTTACGGGGCATTGTAGATTTTGGATTGACCTGCACACTCCAAACAGAAACGTAAAACGCAAAACGTCAAACGCCGAACGAATGTTATAATGCCCCGGTATGGAACTCGAGGGTCTCGAAAGACTGGAGGAACTCCCCATATTCCCGCTGGCGACCGTCCTCTTTCCCGGGGCTGTGATGCCGCTTCACATCTTTGAAGAACGCTATAAACAAATGATTCGTTTTGCAACGGACAATGGCGATCTCTTCGGGCTTTCATATCGCGCCGATGCCCAGGTTGATGTCGACACATTTCTGGATCCGGGCAGTGTCGGATGCCTCGCCAGGATAAGCGCGTCTATGCCGCTCGAAGAAGGCAGGATAAATCTGATCGCCATTGGAGTCGTCCGTTACAGGATACTGGAGATCAAACAACTCGTGCCTTTTCTTCTTGCCAGGGTCGAGCCCTTTCGCGACGACACAGAACGGGACTCGGGAGTTGAAGAACTGTTCACGGAGATCAGAGGGCTGTGCGTGAGATTTCTGGTCGTCGCCGGCATCCTGGACGAGTCAGGAGATCCGCTCGATAAGAACCTTCCAGAAGAGGCAGAGGCCTTCTCTCTACTGCTCTCCTCGCTCCTTCCTATCGAAAATGGCGCGAAGCAGGCGCTGCTCGAAATAACTTCGACCAGGCTGAGGCTCACTCGCCTGAAGAGTCATGTTGTCACGGCGATTGCGGACTACAACAACCATCAGATGATGCAGGAGCGCGCCAAAGGAAACGGCAAGGGAAACCTGAAGTGAATTCGAATTTCGAATTTCGAATTTCGAATTTCCTTTTCCTAACCCGCGAGGTAACTCCTGATCGTTTCCCCGGCTTCGCGTGTGGAGAGATTCCCGCCAATATCGCTCGTCGTCTCCCCGTCCCGAATTGCGCGTTCAACTGCAGCTTCGACTTTCTTTGCAGCCTCGCCATATCCCAGGTAATCGAGCATCATCGCCGCGGTGAGAATAGCCGCGATTGGATTCGCGACATTCTTGCCGGCAAATTGAGGCGCACTTCCGTGCACGGGCTCGAATAGGGACACTCTTCCCGGATGTAAGTTTCCCGATGCGGCCAATCCCAATCCTCCCTGCAGGGCAGCGCCGAGATCGGTTATGATGTCTCCAAAAAGATTGTTGGTCACGATGACATCGAACCTGCCCGGGTCGAGAACCATCCACATAGTGAGCACGTCTACATACAGATGATTCGCTTCGATGTCGGGATAGCCTTCCGCCACCTGCTTGAACGTTCGCTGCCACAAGTCGTGCCCGTAAGTGAGCACGTTCGACTTGTCGGTCATTGTCACTCGCTTGCGCCCGTGAATACGAGCGTATTCGAATGCTGCGATTATGATGCGCTCGACGCCCTTGCGTGTGTTGATCTCTTCCTGAACGGCAATCTCATCCGCCGACCCCTTCTTGAAGTTCCCTCCCATAAAGACGTACATCCCCTCCGTGTTCTCGCGAAACACCACGAAATTCACATCCGAAGTCCCCCGCTCTTTGAGTGGGCAGAGTCGGGAATCGAGCAGCTTGATCGGACGGAGATTGATGTACAGATCGAGGCCGATGCGCATCCCGAGCAGGATATCGGCAGCGTGCTTGTTGTTCGGCACTCGGGGATCGCCGAACGCGCCCGCCAGTATCGCACCGTAGTCGGCCGATAACATCTCGAGCGCCCCCTCCGGCAGCGTCACACCGGTCTTCAGGTAGCTCTCAGCGCCCCAATCAAAGGACGTCAGGGAGAGGTCGAGGCCGAACAGGCCCCGCGCCAACTCCACTGTCTGCACAGCCTCGGCTATAACCTCGGGACCTATGCCATCTCCGGGTATCACTGCGACGCGCTTCAAGCTTCCTCCATTACTGTGGGATACGGGGTTGGGAGTTCGGTTTGGGGTTGTTCAATTGTTTGAAAATCTCAGGAAGAGAACTGAGAACCACATCCGCCACAATCTTGACGCTCTCGCCGCTTACTTTGTCTATAGTGTCTTGATTGGTGTGCCAGTACTCGTGGTTCGGGCCGTAGTTGAAGTCGATCAAATCCACCGCGGAGATCCCTTCATTCCTGAAGGGAACGTGGTCGTCCTCCATGGCGGTCTCGTTGGCGAGAAAGAATTTCGCGGCGCCGACTCGCCGGGCGGTGCTCCATATGGCATCAACCAACCAGGCGCTCGATTCCGCGTCGCGCTTCAGGTCGAGATTCTTGTCGCCGATCATATCGAACAGGATCATGGCCCGCACACGGCTGAGGGAGTGGTCGGCCTGCATCTCGGCGACGAGCCGACGGCTTCCATAAGTGTTGTCATTCCCGTCCATCGCGCTCCACTCAACGACGGCCTCTTCGCCGTCGAAAAACACGAACCAGAGCGTGTATTCAGGTTTCGTCTTCGCAAGCACCCGAGCCGTTTCGAGAACGGCCGCTGTGCTCGATGCACCGTCATTGGCCCCGACGAACCCGTCCTGTCGCTTCGTATCGTAATGACCAGTGATGAGCACCAACTCGGGCTTCTCTCCGGGAAGTTCGGCGATGATGTTCTTCATCGGAACAGCTCCGTGCGGAGTCCTGGCGGTAAACGGGTCTTCGACGACCTTCAAACCATAGCTCTTGAGTTCACTTTGAATGTAATCCTGAGCCTTACCGATCGCGGCCGAACCTGACGGCCGCGGCCCTAGTTCGCACATCTTTTTCATGTGTTCGAATGCGCGTCCGGCGCTGAACTCTGATGCCTTTTGGGGCTCGGTCGGGTTCGGGTTTGTATTGCCGACCGAGGCCGCTCGATTCTCGCACGCCACGACAAGCATACCCAGCACAGCGAGAGCAATCGCAGACGCGGCTCTGCGGCGTAAGCGGAAGCCTTTGAACATAGGGTTTACTCCGAGCGGAGACCGGCAGCGACCACGGGTCGTGTCTGCCTAAACAAAGCTGAGCTGGGCCAAAGTCTTCGGCTGCTTGTCATCAGCGCTCGAATCTGACGACCTCATACCGGCCATCCTTCGATCAGCGGTTAGTTGATCAACTGTTACTCGCTCAGTCTTGATGAACGTAACATCCCGCAAGTTAACCACAGTAACATCTGTGCACTCGATAGGGTTCTTAGTCGAATAACAGGCTATTACAGCGTAACGGGTCTCGGGCTTTATCAAGCGCGAGTCCAACGGATGGGTGGTAACGTGATAAACCATCTCGCCATTACTGAATCTAATGAAGAGCTTGAAGAGTTCATCGGGCAGTTTGAGTGCTTCGCTCATCTGAGTCCTGAGTGCTGAGTCCTGAGTGGTGAGTCCTAAATCCTACTCGGTACTCAGCACTCAGCACTTCTCACTTCTCACTGTCCAGCCGGCTGCGCAGGCGCCTCCGATTCGGAGCACGTGAACACTCCTACGATCTCATCGGCTACCTTCTCCGCCGCGGAAACCATACAATCGGCCAGGTCTCCAAGCATGTCCAGCTCTACTCTCACAAGCGTCGACATCTTGTCGCCGAAAGGAAGAGCCGCAAAGCCCTGCCTGACTGCCTCGGCCGCTGCGCGCCGTGCCGAATCTCCTGCTCCTTGAGCCTCGCCATTTGAACTCATTGTCGATCACCTCCGTTAAACTTCCACCGGCTCGATCACTCTTGCGCGAGCCTTGTTTCAAACTACAGTCAAAGACCCGACGCGGTCAAGCCACTAAGCTGAGTGCCGAGTGCCGAGTGCCGAATACTTACCATGCAGCACTCAGGACTCGGCACTCAGGACTCAGCACTCGAAGGTCCCGCCTGGCTCCACCCGGCGCAAAAGCACAAGCCCGCATTGATTTGACTCTCCCAGCATCATAGAATGCTTTTCTCCCACTGGATGCTGCGTCTGGTTAAATGCGAGCGAGTAGAGGTTGATGCGACTTGATAGACAATACCGCTAGTACCCTGCCTTCGCCACAAAACAACAGAACCTTCAGAGTCACCGAGGGCGTAATCCTGTTCTCGCTGGTGACTTATGCCATTTTTGCTCCCCATTCGATTGCCGTCACACAGGCAGCGTTCTTAATCGGGCTGGTCGCATGGGGCATTCAGCTGGTCGCAGCTGGAAAACTCAGTCAGCCGAGGACGCCGATAGATATCGCTATCTTCGGGTTCTTCGCCTGCTGCGTGCTCTCGTCATTTCTCTCTTACGACCCGCTGGTGAGCGTCAAGGGACTGAAGAGTCCGGCCTTCTTTTTCGCATTCTATTTCGTCAGCAATAAGGTCTCGAGTCTGCGGATGGCCAGGTTCCTGGCCTTTGCGATTGTGGCGTCGTGCCTGATAAACGTAGCCTACAGCGCGGGGCAGATTGCAGTCGGGCGAGGGCTTCGAATCGACGCCATAAGTGCAGATGGGCCGTTCGACCGGGCCGGACTTCAGATCGGAGACGTTATTGTCGAAGCGGATGGGCAAAAGGTTAAGAGCATCGAGAGTCTCTCTCAGCTCGCCGATTCCCAACGCGGTCGCATTGAGATCAAATATCAGCGAAATGAGTTGCTCAGCGAGGCGACCGTCTCGCGACGCGCAATCCGCAAGGCGGATGAAACCGGCATAGCGCGGTTGGGCATTGCGGTTTCGCCCGGGCGCAACTTTCGGATCACCGGACTCTACAGCCACTACGAGACATACGCTGAAGTGCTTCAGTTGATTGCGGCGTTGGCGATCGGCTTGCTGATAGCGCATCCGAACAAGAAGTCGGGGACAGCTAAATTCCTGGCCGTTTCCATCGTACTGCTCACAGCCACGCTGCTGCTCACCTCAACGCGAGCGGCGATGATCGGACTGGCAGCGGCGGCCGCCGCGATGGCTCTTGCAAGCTCCCGGCGCCGCACCCTCGCTCTCGCCACTCTCGCCATTTTCATCGTGGCCCCCGTGGCAATGCTTGCCATCGAGCGCACCCGCGGCCCAATCCTGTTCGACCCGCAGGAAGGCAGCACGACCTATCGTCTGGAAGTGTGGCGCGAGGCGCTCGGTCTGATCAAGGACCATCCTCTGCTTGGCATAGGCAAGGGCAGCGAAGCAAAGCTGAAAGAGAAGCTCGGCCTGTACGATGATGGCCGCCTGCCGCCCGGCCACTTTCACTCGACTCCGATTCAGATCGCCACCTGGTGGGGATTGCCGGCCCTGGTGTTCTACTTTTCAGTCATGGCCATCTTCATTGCCGAGGCCTGGAGACTAACCAGGAAACTAAAGGCTGAGAACCGGCTTGAGGCGTGGGGAATCTCAATCGGCGTGCTGGGAGCTCTTGTCGCTTTCAACGTCAGTTCGCTGGTCCATTTCAACTTCGGCGACGGCGAAGTAGTTATGATGTTCTGGCTCCTGACAGGACTTCTCTTCGCTGTGCGCCGGATCGTGATCCAGGAATCAGATTCGAAGAGAGCAGAACAAAGCCCACCGCAAGCGTCAATAGAACATTCACAAACAGATCAACACCAAGAACTAAGAGCAGCCTCTGAGTCGAGCGCCCTGGTAGCAAGGGCAAAACAGAATTTGTGACTGCGACCACCACCAGGGCCCACCGGCCGAATCGAGCCGCCGCCGAATCGTTGGCAAACGCAAAGCCCGCAAGGCAAACAACCGGCCACAGGAGCGCGATAAAGTAGATCTTCGAAGTCAGCGGCCCGACCAGCAACATCAAGCAGATCATCAGTCCGACCTCGAGAGGCTGCAGCCCAAAGTTCCGACCACTATCCGGGTCACCGTCGTCTTTCACCCGAGGAGGCTGCCGAGTCGCTGCGTTCCTGGTGTTCCGAGAGCGCCTCCATATCACCACCAAACCTGACACGAAGCTGATGCCAGCTAGCGCCATCCATATCTGGGCTACTCGGTTAGATGATAGCGCCACCAGGTTGACCGAGGGATAGCGGAGATCGCCATCAATCCTCTGCGAATAGTCGACCTGCGAAAAATACCTGCGCAGCCCTCCCTTGAGAGAGAGGTCAATCGGGCCGTTCGCTTCATGAAATTCCGGTTCGGCCACTACGTGGAGCGCCCAGCTCTTGAGCAGGTCGATGTTTCTTTCGAAACCGAAATACGCGGCCGGCGCGAGATTCAGACCCACGAGCAGCAGCCCGACCATCGCCAGGAAACTCCACTTTCTCTTCAATGCGAAATAAGGAAGCAACAAAATCGGGACGAGCTTGATCGTGATCGATAGCGACATCAACAGCGCAGCCGCGAAGTTCCGCTCGGTGAAGATCATATAAACTGACGCAAACATCAGGAAGACCGCCAGCAAATGGGCATTGCCATAATGAAGGATCATGACAAAGTACTGAGCGACTATGAGCGTGGAGATTATCAGGATCTTTAGCCGTGATCCGGTTCCGTCGACGAGGCGGCTTACAACCCACACGCAGCCTGCGATCTCAACGATAGAGGCCAGGTACCAGAGGTACGCCGCTATTGAGTACGGCAACATCCACAGCGGCAGCAGCGCTACAAGGAAGAGCGGCGGGTAGCGATAGTCCATGACCGGACCGCGAGCGAAATCGGGCGAGTACAGATCAGTGCGGCCTTGCAGCAGCGACTGCCCCGCTGCGTAATAAACGGGAAAATCGATCAGATTGCGGGTGAAGGCAAAACCGATGAGAACGGTTGCGACGACTACCAGTAACATCAGACTCACGCGGCGCGGGGTCCATCGTGAGCGCGTCTCAGAACCGGCAATTGTCTCGCTCTTATCACTCACTTTTCACGCTGAAGACCAGGCACCGGCGGCGTGAACGGTTTTTCGCCACCTCGGCACAACACACCCGCAGCAGCACGGCTTTGCATTCTTTCGGAGTCTTTGTGTCTGGTTGTGTCTGGTTTCACACTGCACGAGGCCGCCTGACATCTTTGAGCGCCGCATTCTATCACGACCCGCTCACGGGGCAACAAAGATGAAAGCTCTCTGCGCTCATACCGGAGTGCACAACCCCAACGGGGTTGCTAGATCACTGTCGTAGGGAGTATTAGTGAATATGACCTCGGTGGTGAACATTCGTACCAATAAAGTGAGTTCGTAGAGATGGCCGCACGCAAAGCGACGGCAAAAGTGGATCCCGAACTGGAACGGCAGATCAATTCCGCGTCGGCCGAGGCAAAAACGGTTGAAGCTGTCCTGATGTTGAGGCAAAGCCCGCTCCAGATCGCGGCTAATGCTCAGGGCGCCACGGCAATGGTTGAAAAGGTCTTGAAGAGGGTCAAGGAAAAAGCAGGCACGGAAGCAAAGCAAGTAAATATCTTCCAGAACCTGGGAATGTTCATCGTAGAGGCTGAGCCGAGCTTCTTGCGAGAGCTCGTGGCGCAGCCGGAAATTGCCTCAGCTGTGGCCAACAACCAGCCCGGCGAGGCAATGGCGCCGCCGCCGGTAACAAAGCCCGCTACAAAAACACCCACCGGCCCGAAGGCCGGCTCTGTAAAGCGAGCCGGCCAGCGAGTCAGAGCGCGAACAGCAACCGCGAAGGTGCGAAAATAGCACGCGTCGGTATTTTGATTACCCTCGCAAACTGAGTTCGTGTCTATTTCGTCTTCTTCGGGCTGCTCTTTTTCTTTGTTACTTTCTTCCTGACCTTGCGCGCGGGACTCGCGGCCTTTTTCGCTGTCTTTGCCGATTTCGGCTTCGTACCCAGAGTATTTCCGGTGAGTTCCTTGAACGCTCTTGCCGCATCGGGTATCCCGCGGTTACCCCTGTCTTTACTCATACTCCGGCCGAGCTTACAGGAATTGAAGATCGCTTTCTCAACATCGTCGATGGAGGCGGTGGGCTTCGCTTCAAACAATAGCGCGGCGAGTCCGGCTATATGAGGTGTTGCCATCGAAGTTCCGTCCATCGATTGAAACCCGCCACCCGGCCTCGCCGAAATCACATTGACGCCAGGAGCGGCAAGATCCGGAACTATCGGCTCGACTTTTCGCTTGAAGCGCTGGCTGGACGAAAACTGCGCTATCAGGCTTTGGTCGTCTATTGCGCCTACCGAGAGAGCCTCGGCGTAATTGCCGGGTGATCGGCTTCGCCCGGGACCCTCGTTGCCCACCGCCATGACCGGGAGAACGTTTCGTGCCCGCAGTATCTGAGTGATCGGCAGGAACTCTTCCAGCAAGCCGGGCAAGCCAAGCGACATGCTGAGAACGCTCACACCCTGGGTCAGCGCCCAGTCCATTCCGCCCAGGACTCGAGCTATCACGTTGCCGCCTTCAATCACCAGGGCGCTGGCCAGCTCTGCCTTAGGGGCGACTCCAACTGCTCTGCCCTGCACGGGGCGACCTGCGATGGTGGCTGCGGTGTGAGTTCCATGCTGCCCGGTATCGTGCGCGGCAGGGCTTGGCTTCACGAGCCGCCCGAAGGAATCGAACTCGGCGAAGCTGGCGATGGCGGTCTTCAACGCCGGATGCTTGCCGTCCACGCCGGTATCGAGGTGGGCAACTCGGACACCTTTGCCTGAGAGACCTTCCGCCCAGAGTTTCGTGACGCCAAGGAACTCAATGCCCCAGGTGACCTTCGTCTGCATCGTAGCCGCCGCCACTCGCACTGGCTTTATCAGACTCAACTGTGGAGCGCCGCCGACGGACGCCACGCGATCATCGGATTTCAGTCCCGCCAACCCGTCGCGGTTAACGGTCCCGAGCATGAGCCCGAGGTTCGGATAGATGTGCACAGGGGGCGGCGGAGCCTGTTTCCTTCGAGGGCTGCTTCCCAGAGATGCCGCCGGACTGAAGCTCAGTCCTGCGTCAGCGATCTGGCTGTTCAGGCTCAAGTGCGATTGCACGAAGTAGTCTTCGAGACCGGAAAGTGGAGATGCAGCAGAACGGGAAGTCAAGGCTAACGCCCCGACCGAGGCAGCCCCACCCATTGACGCAGCGCCTCCTGCCCGTGCTGCACCTGCCCCCCCTGCGAGTGGCTTCAAAACCACGAGGACCTGAGCAACTCCGGTCTCTTTCAACTGCTGGTTGATCTGTGTAGACATGTCTCTTCTTTTCTCCTCTCAGCAAACGATAAGAAATGCGAAATGCGAATTTCGAAATGCGAATTTGCGCTCAATTCTCAATCCGCATTCTTCAAACCTCAGAGTCCGCATTTCGCACTTCGCATTTTCGCATTTCCTCTTACGGCCAGGTCTCTTCGAAGCCCACCTTGCCGTCTTGATCTATGTAGCTGATCTTGACCGTCGCCCCTTCAATGTCGAGCAATGCGAAGGTGTGATTGCCCTTGTAGTCCTTGACGTTCGACTGGGGGCGATCATCAATCCATTCGACGGGCACTCGCGGCTGAATCGTTGGTGGGTTATAAGGGAAACACCCATTTCCCACGCACCTCGCTTTGACTCCCAAGTTCTCCTCGTAGACGACGCAGAGATGTTCGTGACCCCAGATCCAGCCATAGATCTGCTTAGCCGCTAGAAACGGCTGCACCCTGCTCAGGAGGTTGTCTGCATTCGTGTCTTCGTAAGCGGAAAAGAGCTGGTGGTGTGTGAGCAAGACGTTTTTGGGGCCCCCGACATTCAATTGGGCTTTGAGCCAGTCCACCTGCTCTCGATTCAGATCGTGGTCCACATATCCGGTGTCCAGCCCGATGAAGCGCCAGTTCTTGTTTCCGAGGCTGAAGTAGCTGGCAGGCTGCTTGAACTTTTTGAGAGTGGTGTCGAAGTAGCCATAACCCCCGCTGTACATCTCGTGATTTGAATTGAGCGCGAAGGACGACCCCGACGCTTTTGGCGTGGGCCAAAAAGCAAAAAAGCGATCCTCGACCTCTTTCGGTGTGCCTGCGTAGTACACATCGCCGAGGTGGATAAGGTGATCGGGAAGAGGGTCGAGGTTTTGGATCTGCCGGGCTACCGCCTGCGCCGCGGCATTCCCTCCGCCCCAATCGCCGACGATTGCGATCCTGGCATTTTCGGCTAGCGGGAAACGGAAGTCTGTCACCGATGTGTGCTTGATGAACTTGCGTTTTCCCTTGAAGAGCAGCTTTGCCTTCTCCCACACGACTTCAATCCACCTGGGGTCGAGGTTGTCGAATTGTTCAAGGGCCGCGCTCCCGGCGGTTCTCTTGCCGCGTCGGGTGGGCGGCGTCTTTGCGAGGAAGGCTTCGAACTTCGCCTCGGGCTTGCGCTTCCTCGCAGCCTTGCCCGCCTTCGTGCTCATTACTGCGGATCCCTTTTTCCCAACCGATCCGTCGAGGTACTCATCCATGGCCGCCTGAAACACGGCCAGGGTCCGATCTCTGGGCGCATACCAGGAATCGACCGCGCGTTGGTTCCGAGCGAACCCCGTCGCAGCAGCAAGGACCTCCTGATCCCTCGCTCGGTCGTAACTTCGTTTCAGTGAATCGATGAGCTTATCGCGATTCTCAGGCCACTTGGCTTCGCTCTTGAGTGAGAGCGACGCGAGGCCGGCCTTCCTCGACTTCGGATTGTCCTCGCCTAACTGACGCATTGTGCCTTTGAGCAGTCTCAACACTGTTTCACGATCGCCTGTGATCTTATGCATAAGATGAACCTCTCATTTGTAATCTCTACGGCCGCAACGACTCGAGACGTTCACACTAAATGTGTATGGATCTATCGCGCATTCTGCTATCGACTCGGGTTTGAAAGGGCAGTCTA
>DASYSA010000142.1:0-17666 GCA_036003885.1 Blastocatellia bacterium
AAAAATATAGCGCGCCTTTTTACTGGGCGCCGTTCGTGCTCGTGGGTGAGTGGAAGTAAACCAAGCAGTTATGGAATGGCCCCGGGCTTTGTCAATTCCATTCTTGGTTGGAATCCAAACGCTCACTTTTGATCTCCAAACGTTCGTGAGCTGTCGAATGTCACCGCAGTCCTGCGGCGAGAACATGACTGCAGATGGGCCACGGAGGTTTTGCGCTCTGGCATCATGCGCCTGTTCAAATCCCTGCGTCGCCGAATTGGGGTGATATCCGCGCGAGTGGTCTTGCTGATACTCGCGTTACGGCTACATGTTTCGAAAGGCAACGCACTCTGAAATCCGTTAAGAGAATCTCTTGTAACCGTCGATTGACCTGGCGGTAAGAGGGGTTAACACCAGAGGTCCACAGGATGTGCTGCGTCATGACATTCGAGAGAGGCACAAAAGAACTTCGTTCACCTGGATCACCATGATCTGTCGCGGTTGCCGCTGTTGTGCTGGGACCGACGATGCACGTGCTTCCCCGAAAGGTAACGACAGCGTTGCGCCAAATCACATAGATGTAGAGCGAGCGATCTCACTCACAAATCAAGTGAGACGTCGTCTCGACGACGCCTCTTGTGACGGCTACTTCTTGCTCAACCTGTATTTAATGAGCAACCAGAGCGCAGTGAGGTGATCGCCGCTCGCCGAGGACAACTTAAATGACTCGCCGAATGTGATCGACGGAAGGGATGGCGCGGGCGCAGGAGGCTCCTTTACGCTGGCGAACAGACCCATGGACTCCTTCCAGATGATCTCGACTGGAGCGTCTGTTCCGGCAGGTTGCAGGGTGACGGCAGGCTCGCTTTTCGTTTCCATTTGGGCAAGCCAGTCGGCAGCCTCGATCGTAAGGTTCATCACGCTCGCGAAGTACGGGAAGCGATCATAACCGAGAGACAGCGAGACCGCCTGACCTTGTCGCAGCTGGTTCCATTCGTTCGGGAAGTCGTGGCGGAACTCGAACGCTGCGTACAGTCCTGTCGCTCCAGTTGTCCCCGACAACGTGTTCTTCAGCTCGGCCTCCCGGCCTTGTTTGAATGCCGCGCCTCCCTCCAGTGCCGTGTAGCTGATGTGAAGAATGACGTCGGAAATGGTGTCGTAGTCGAACTGCCGCGCCGTCGTGGGGAGCTCGATGCGCCACTTGCTGACGGCGCCGGCTCCTTCGAACGGAAGGCGACGTTCGTCGTGGAAGTTCAGCTCGAACAAGCCCGCATCGTTTCTGCCGGCGCTGGTCGCAATTGACTGCAACGGGCTGAACGATTCCTCCAGCGGGTCCTTGACGGAGGCGGCCGTGCATTTGCGCCTCAGCAAGTGCTTGAGCAGGGTTAAAGTGCAGCTCACGCTGGTGTAGGGCCCCGTCACGGACGGAATCGTCAAGCTCACTGATTTGATCCGGCGCAGGTAATGGCCCGGATAGTCGAGATCGAACAGTGCTTCCGGGATATCTACTTCGCACTCGCTGGTCTGTCGTAGACGGATCAGCGCGAGTGGATCGAGTCTGGCGAGCGACACGTGTTTAGTGAGCTCATAGGTCCGTTTGTTCTGATCGAGGTAGACCGCTTCGAGCCGTCGCAGGTCCAGTGAGAGCCGTTCGCCTGCCAGCAGGCCTTTTCGCAGATTGTCCCACGCGCCGAACTGAATGAGATGAGAATCCGTGATACCCAGTTCGTGCCTGTACGTCCGCTCGGCACGCTTCGCTAAATCATACGCGAGCTTGTACGCCTGGAAGTAGACAGCAGAAACCTGAGAGACCATCCATGTATATAGGTCGTGGTTAGTGAACTTCTCACGCAGAAAATCCTCGATCTCGCCTGCCTGCTCGATCTGTTTTTCATGGTTCGCCAGTTCGCTCTCGGCGATCTGGCGGCGAAAATCCGCCGCGATCATCTGCTTATCAATTTGCTTGATATCGGCCCCAGCAATATCGGCTTGAAGTTTCCAGTCGTCAGCCCGCCTCCGATAGCCTGCAAGCAGGCCGCTAACGCTTCCGCGCGCCTGTGCCACGCCTCCGAGGATTTCGAGTGCACGACCGGCGCTTTGAAGGGCGGCGCCGCTCGAGGACCCACCTGCAATTCGATTAAGCCAAATTGCGCCCCCGCCCATGCTGCCCGTCAAAGACCCGATAAACTGATCCGGCCAGCCATGTGCGAATGATGCTGCCAGTTGCAAACCCTGCCCACCCGTTTGGAGTGCGGTCGCAAGTGTAAGCATTGCGAGTTGGTCCTTCTCTCCCGCAATTGTGAAGGCCCGATTGCTATAGAACTGCTCTCTTACAGACGCTTGGGCTCGCGCCTGTTCAAGACCGGCAAGCGTATTCTCTGCTTCCTTGATTTGCTGTCTCTTTACTTCACGAACCGCTTCAAGCAAAGCTTTCTCATGCCCAGCACGAATCTGAGCTAACTTCTCGCCGTCCTTTTTCTCCAGAGCAGATAGCAGCAGGCTACCAAGCTGCTTTAGTTCCTCGCAGAATTCCCTGGCCTTTTGCAGCATGAACACGAAGCGGTAATGCGGCAAGGGCGCCGCGAGATCATCGAGCACTTTGCTGAGATCCAAGCCCATGGCGGTAGCTCGTACAAGCAGTGCGGGGTCGATAGGCGGTTCGAACAGCGGCAGCTCGCGGACGACACCTTCGAAGTTCATGCAGTGGCGGATCTTGAATAGCCGATCCTCGACCGTGTCCCAGTAGCTGAGCAGCTTATCGTTATGGGGAATGCAGAAGGCGAGATTCGCAAGCCCTAGAATATTTTTGGTTTCGCCTGAGGTTCCGTTTCCGTCCGCGCCAAATGAGAATGGAATCAACGTCTCGACTTGCACAATGCCATTGGAAAAATCGTCGAGTGTTTTTCGCAGCGTCGCGTACGTCAACGGACCACCCATCTCTTTCACGACTGGCGGCACACGGCGCGGTCGTATCCCAAGCAGATTGGCAGCAAGTATGTAAAGTTGGGTGGCCTCGTTGATCGATTCGATGGTATCGCGGCTGAAAAGCTTATCTCCCCAGGCAATGAGGTTGTCGAGATACTTCATCACGACCGTTTTCATATACGCGCCAGGCCGGCCGCGCGCGATACGGTGTGGCTGGAAGGGGTGCTCGCGCCAGTCAGCGATGGCGGCCTCTACATCCTCCTTCTTCTTTTTATCGGCGGTTGGGTCTTGCAGCGTCCATAACAAATCCTGTATGCGCTCCGGTACGCCTTGATCGCGAAAGGGCTTGACGTTCCAGTAGCGCTGAGGGACTGGATGCGTATCATCAGTCATCGGATTGAAGATGTAATGGAACCATTGCATCGCCTCTTCATGCCGCTGGTCCTGCAGCAGTCGGGTAGCGATGAACAAAGGGATGTGGAAGAAGAGTTCCCAATTGTATTGGGAATACGCGCCCGAAAGATCGAAATCAACATTGAACCGTGGGTATCCTTTGTCAACGACCTCTGTGGGTGAATAGAGTAGGTCGAAATAGTTGGTTTTCTGTCCAGGCTTGGGAAGAAGTGCGCCCCAACTGATGTCCTTATGGGAGGGGTTATCTCGATATAACTTTTGGTTAGCTATGGTCAGCAGTTGGGGAATGCCCGCCTTCTGCAATTGTTCTACGAAAGTGCAGACGTAAGGCTGCTGAAAGGCGTAGAAGCGAAGTTTTTCTTCGTCATAGCTGCCTCCGGGCAATCCATTTGTGGCCATAACAATCTCCTTTCCTAACTGCCGGACATCGTATTGCCCGCAAGATCATCGACCAGGTCTGATGATGGTTTTGTCCACCCCTTCTTCGTATCAATCTGAGCGGGTTTCTTGATGGTCACCGTCGATTCGGTCCAGGTCTCTGTATCCTGAGGAACGGTAACGTTCTCAGGAAGTGGCCTGGCAAGATACGTACAGGTAGGATCACCGTAGCAGAAAGAGAACGGCCCCTCCCTTGATAAGTCGGTATCCGTAAGAACGTAGAAGGGCACCCCGAGTTTGAGATCGATTTTCTTAAGAATTTCCTTTTCAGGGAGATCCTGAAGTATCAAGGAACTGAGCGGCGTCCTGTATGCCTGCCCTTCGACAAACGAAACTTCGGGACCTGTAATTGTGACTGATTCGCCGCTATCCACGTCCCAAGTCTCCATCTTTTGATCGCAAACATTGAAGCTGAAGATTCCTTTCCGAGTAAATTCGTGAATTCCCGAAATCTCGTTTTCTTCGCTACCCTTCCATAAATGCCTGAGTAACAATAAGTCGATCTTCTCTGGACCTCCGAAGGTGACGAGGCGCAATCGATACTCGTCTTTGGGAGTGTTCTTATTTGGCGCCCCTTTATCTGCGTGGATTACATCAAACGTTACCCGTCGCGGCGCCCATTTCCCCCATTTGAATTCGCTCCACGCGAGTCTGGCTTCCCACCGAGTGTGGGGTTCCACGCCTCCAGTTTGAGGTGATTCTGGATCCGGTTTCTCATCCAACACCAGCCAGAACAAGTAAAGCCTTCTATTGGCCACAAGCGGGATCAAATGATCCCCTTGGATGTCCAAATCCACCGGCTCCCAAGGTGTCCACTCGTCGGCCAAGGGGCCGTTCTTAGGGAAGGTGCCTTTGCGGTAGTAATACACGAAAGGTGGATTCCAAGTGCGTCCAAAAACGTGGTAGATTTCTTTTTCTTCGCCGTCTTGCTCTTTCTCCTCCTTGCAAAAGCCACGGATGTCTAGTCTCGCAACCCCGTCGAGCTTGTACAGATAATTGACCAACGCCGTCTCCACCGTTTCGTCGGTAAGTTCGTTCTGCAAAAGCTCCGTCTCCAGCTCCTTAAAGAACGGCGTCTTGTCATCACGCAGCTCAGGCTCGATCCAGTTTTCGGGATAGAGAAAGACTTTGCGGTTTGCTTCCCATACGCGATAGTTCTTCATCCACTTCCACTGGTCCGCATCGATGTCGTCCGGACTGACTTCCGATTCCAGATTGAGGAGGCAACGCTGTATGAACATCTGTACCGAGGAGATTGCTTGCTTGATGCGAGAGGTGAGCATGCAACTGCTCATTTCAGTGTCGATCAGGAAGTGTCCCAGGAGACTGTTCTTATCAAAGACATCACCTACTGCTCGGTCGAGGGCGGCCCAGGTCGCGGGTCCGACGATGCCGTCAACATCGATTTTGTTGGTATCCTGGAAGGTCTCGATTGCCGTTTCGGTGTTGGGGCCGAAGATGCCATCTACCTTGAGTGGTAACACCGCAGGCAACACCGGCTGCAGCGGTGCCAGCGCCACATTGAGCTTGCGCTGGAGTTCAGTGACAGACTCTTTGAGCGAACTCCAAATCTTCAACTGAGGATGGGGCCACGACATCCGCGCTACCAGAAAGTCTACCAGCGCTGTCCGCTGCTTCTCGCGAAGCGGATCGTTTAAGCCGCGTGCTACCTCGAGCCAGTCGCTTTGCTCATATCGGGATTTGACGGTCTCGATCACTTCTTCGGCTTGAGCGTAGTCCGGCTCTTTTTGTGACCAAAGAAGCAGGGTCTTTGCCGGAGCACCCGTGCGTTTGATCAATGCTATCGCGTTCCGCAGCCTCACGAGATCAGCGGCCGTGAGATTGGCGAGCACGTTACCGGGTCCCTCCGGAGGAGAATTGAGCATATCGATTCCTTGCGGAGGAAGTTTGAGCAACGAGTTCACCCATTGCTTATCCCATCCCGTCGCTTCCACAATTGTTGGGACTGACTTGTCCTTAAGCACATCGACCAGAGCTTTCTCGCTCCTGGGGAGGCTATTACGAAAGTCGAAGAACCGCTCGAGGGCGATCCAGCCGAGGAATAATTCTTTGGTCAGCGTTTCCGATTGAGTCAGCTCCAACGGAAGTTTATTGAGATTGAAGTTCTCGAACGAGGATCCATTGTCGGACAGATATGTAAGCTCCGCCTCTGTCATTTCGAACGCCTTTGCTACCTGAGCGGCCTTGAACAAGCGGACAAAAGTGAGCACAGGCGGCGTCTTCTGGTTCAGGATGTCGAATACGTGCGGTCCGCCCTGATCCTTAACCAGCTTTAGTAAATCGTTGAGCGCGGATTCATTGAGGAAGTCCGTCAACGCTGGCTGGGCTTTACCCGCGGTGGGTAGTGGAGCTGTGGAATCGAGGACTCGCTCGACCAGCGTCTTGGCGATCGATTCTTCGAGGCCCAACGCCGCGGCGAGCGTTTGGAAAACCAGACTGCGCTGCATCCTGACACGGAGCCAGGGAAGGAGCTTATCGCGAAGATAGACGACATTCTTAGCGAATCGTTCATCCTTGGTCTCATTCAGTTGCAGGTTGTCAAAGAGCGCGCTCTTGTCCTTGGACAAGTCTGGACCCAGGAAACTTGAGTTCAAATCCTTTAGCAACGTGTCGTGGAGCTTTTGCAGGAACGTTTTCCCAGCATCTTGCTGAAAATTGTCTCGGCGCCAATCGATCACATCGACTGTCTGCGCAATCTCGTCCGGCTTGATGTAATTGGCTTCCTCTCCGGTTTTAGGTGGGGTCAGCAGCGGCTGCAGTTCACTCAATTGTTTTCGCAATGACTCGCCGAGGGGATCATCAGCTAGCTGTGTTTCCTGTTTGACCTGAGCCAATCCCTCAGCGATGGCTTTTAAGCTGGTGAACGTCAGAACTCGGGTTGGCGCCGGGTGACGCGTCGGTTCCTCCTCATGACGGAGAAGATAGTTAAGAAGGGGAACGCTAAAGTTCGAATCTTGTATCGTCTGCGCGAGTCTCACGAAACGAACGGCGGCCCTTGGATCGCTGGCGTGAAAGGGGTCATGGTCTTCAGGTACAAGCCGCAACAGAGTGACGATATCTTTAACACGCAGCTTGAGTGATCGCGCCAGGGTTCCATAACGAAAGAGGAGTGAGAGATTCTTGATATTCAGTTTCGGAACGGCATTTGGACCAGTGAACTCGTGCAAGGCGATCGCATCGTAATCCGCTGCCGTAAGTTGTAAGGTAGCGAAGATCGGGGTCAAGTGGTCGGGCAGATCCTTGCTGGTATCGGCCAGATCCGATTGCTTCAGTTTGAACAGCTCGTTGGGTGATGCCTCCCCGGACTCGGGGTTTTTCGGCGTCAGGGACTGCGTTAGGAATACCCGGGCGTAAGCAGAATCTTCACCCCACGTATCCAGGTCCGACCAGAAGGCAAGAAGATTCGGTATCGAGACGTTCAACTCAAAGTGCAGCCTGTCAACAGCCTCAAAGCGCGAGAGAATGTTTGGATCCTCATGTAGCACGTCGTTGTCGAGAGTGCCGCCGAAGGCGTGCAGTGCCGCATCGAGATCAGTCGTCGGCCATTGAAGCGCACGCCACAATCGTAGAAAGCGGTGAATACGTTTCAACCAGTGAAACTCCGACACTTCGTTCTCCATCCACGTCAGGTTTTGGAGCGTCATCTTGCTGACGTCGCACGGATCCTTCGCGTCAACTTCTATCGTGATAGTTTTCTTCGCCGGTGGCTGCGGCTTGTCGTAGACGTGTGGGTTGACAAAGCGCGTCTTGAGCAGGGCGACCAGTTCCTCCATGGAAAGACCGGTCCGCGTCAGGAATTCGGATACTTTCGCAATCTTCGCTTCAAATTTGCCAAAGCCATAATATTGCCAAACGTCCATGTTTCCGATGGTTCCTGCGTTCCCGCTGGCGGTGATGATACTCATGAGCGCCGAGCTTAGCTCGAGACGTTCTGTGGAAAGATCTTGTTCAGACGGTAATAAAGGCGTACCCGTTTGGAACGCCTCCATGATTTCTGCGCGGCTTGTGCCGAGGTGATCCAGGTACCCCCTCACGACCTCCAGCGAACGGTGAAAGGGCAATGTCATTGGAAACACGGCCTTGGTCGCCAGATGTTCGTACACTTCGGGAATAATGTATTGCGGCACTGCGCGCAGCTCTGCTGCAACGGTACCCCCAGTGTCTCTGGCGTCCAAAGTTTTTCCGGTTGCCGGTGCGTCGGACCACTCATACGCAACCGGTTTGTTCGGATCGATGTTGGGAACCGCTTTCAGATGAGTGAGGATAAACGATTCTAAAATCTCATTAACAAGATCAATGTAAGGAAGCGGCGTGTTGGTGTTCTCACAGGTTAGAGCTATTCCCTGCACATCAGACCTGCGGGCAAGGAGCACGTTAATGGGCGCTTTTCCCTTCCCTCCAGGAAGCATCGCTATCGTCGCGTCTTCATATTTAAGCGTTCCCTTGTTCGGATCTTTTTCCAGGTTGTCTAACCAATGCAGCAGGTCAACGAAATACGCGGCGGGACTGTAAACCGAACGGCAATGCTCGCACTCGCAATAGCTGAGTGAGCCAAAGAGTGTCTCGAGATTCGGATTCTTCTTGAAGAACTCTTTCTTCGCCTGATCTTGAGTTTCCTTGGAACCTCCGACCGCGAACGGCGAGGGTTCAAGAAGCAGATGCAGATTGACCAGATACTCAAGACTCGCTGCCGCCTTGCTGGAAGCCTGGTTAAAAATCAAATCGGCCGTCATTTCCGGAGTTTTCCCGGACAGCAGCATCATTAGCGTATCGCCAGCCGGCATATCTCCAGCGGATGGCGACAGCACCATATAGGCACCATCCAAACTATCCTTCAACTCCTCGGCCGTCTCGACGAAGCGCTGGCCGAAGTGGCGTCTCGGTGTGCGCGCTATGGCATATGCCGACGTGAAGCCACCTTGACGTAAGATGGTCACCTGGTCGGCGCTCGGTGCGAGGCGCAATAGGCGCTGCAGTGTCTTGGTCTCTTCGACAACGTTAGTCCGTTCGTCGTCCGCGATTCCAACAAACGCTGCTTCCACATGCTCCGCCACGAACTCGTCCACATTGGCCCAGTACAAATCCAACGTGGGTGCGTTTGCCAGAAAGGTCTGTATCGCCGGGCCGGAACTGGGTGCTCGCGTGATTGCATGGCGCAGACTGTCGCTGGGGAACAGCGCTTCGATCGGCTCGCGCAATGCGGTGATGTAGTTGTTCAGACGTTCTTCCGGGTTCTGTCCAGGTGTGTCCGGTGGCAGGATAATCTCATCGGTTCCCCTGTTCGCCTCGAGTAACTGACGCCAATGCTTTCGGTCAAATCCGGCGAGATCCCGGAGGGACTTTAATTCGCCGCGCTGCCGCAAGCTCTTGAGCTGGAGCATTAACGGAGCGTGATACTGCGTTAGCATGCCGAGGTGGAGCGTGAACCGGAGATCCTCGCGGGCTTGGGGATCGAAATTCTGATCTTCTTCCAGGCCGCGCCAGAACTCCGCAACCGATCCTTCCCTTGTCAAATAGCGGGACAAAAACATCTCCTGTAACTCACGGCTAACAAGCGACGTTCCCACTAGCTCACCTACTGAGAGCCGGCCCGGATCGGCAGACGCCTCGAAGGTCGTTTTCAGCAAGACCGACTTTAGACGATCCGTCCACCGGTCCAGCTCGGCGGCGTTGGGCAACGGGGCAACGATATTGCTTTCGATGGCGCGCGTGATCGATTCGCGCAGGTTCTTTAGGCTGTGGTCCAGGAGGGCCGGCAGTTGGAGAAGCATGCCCTCGCGGCCAAGTGCATAGAACAGCCAGTCGGGCAACGATGTTTCTCTTGTGAGGCGGTTGGCAACTATCAGCGTTGCGATCTGTCGCCGGCTGACACCTGCACTGCAGGCGAGAAACTGGACGTCCTCTTTTTCCAGATCAGCGAGCGCGGTTTCACCAAGATAGGACCGAACACGAGCGACGAGCGTGTCGTACTCGGATGGGTCGCGAAGCGGGACATTGCCGACGATCAGATCCACCGTGGCTTCAGCGGCAGCATGACAGAGCAGGTCGGAGTGCGCGAGTTCGTTGCCCGTTTGGTTGTACGCGCGAACAATGAGATCCGCAGCACTCTTATTTTCCGGGCGTAGTTGCTGTTGCCGGTAATGAATTTCGTATTTGCCATCGGCGTCCGTTGGCGCTTCGCCAAGCAATGTTTCGGCGCGGAGGTTTCTGTCAAAAGCTTTGACAGTTATTCGTGGGACCGGAGAGCCGTCGGGATTGCGCACCGTGCCGTGAAGCGTGAACGCATTTACAACAGCATCAACGCTGCGCCCTTCAATTGCGGCATTGACGCGTCGCGCGGTGTTCTCATCGACGACTCCGCTTGCTTCCAGGCTATGCTCACGCTGAAAGCGCAGCACGGCAACCTGGGTGGTCGTGCCGAACTGTTTAGCCGAGATCTCCTCGCGATCGATTACGAAACTGAGTTGGATTAATTCAGTCTGCAATAGCGCGACATCATCGCCGTGCATGCGGAGTAATAAGTTACGGCCTTGTAGTTCCATCTTATGTCATTTTTCGCTGGCAGATTTAGCTTGGCGCGCGACATTGCCCTGACTGACGCATACGTGTTTAAGTCTCACTTCCCTTTCAAAAACCAGAGTACATCTTGATCCAATTGCGCTCCTGTGCGTGCCGGACTGACCATAGGATCGCACCAAACGTCCAGGGACCAGCCTTCTTTGACATTGCTAGGCCTCCACCTCGTGACTAGACGTGTCGGTCCCTCTCCAGGACGTCCCCAGAATTCGTATTGCCATTCACCTCCGTAACCCTGCTCATACGCCTTTCGCGCCTCTTCTTCCCATCGAGACATGTAGGATCGATTCATCCTCACAGATCCGTATATTGTGCTTGGATCTTTTCCGCCAACGCCGGGACCATATCCGTGCATTCTGTCTGCGCCAGCTTTCGTTGGCTGGTCATACTTCCTAACCCCCGAAGAACCAACCTTTCCTCCCCCACGACGCATCAAGATGAAGCCTTCGGATTCCAAGGCATTGGCAGAAGCTGGCAGTGACTCGGATGAGAGAGCTGCCTCGACCCGTGCTGCTTCTGTCGCGCTTAATGAGGCCTCGCTTTCCGCGCTACGTAGAAAACTCGACTCAGCAGCCACTCCTGGAATGAGTAGTAACGCAAGGTTACCTAATTCAACTGCTTTGCGGGCCGACTCGACATTATCCTTACTGCTGTATTCCCAACGTGTCTGATTCTTTCTGCCCTCATGGACCTCCGTCACCCAACCTTTCGCCGCTGCTTCTTCCCGTCGCTTCGCTTGGATATCCCTTGTGGTGTCCTCGGGATGCGGGTCGGTGCCGATCGAGGGTCCTTCATAGGGCTCGACGGCATATCGCTTGCCGCTTTCCTTATTGGCCAACTGCTGAAGTACGCCATGAGCGGCATAGCGCGCCATATCATTCAGAGCCGCCTTGGCGTTGGAGATTGCGTCCTCCAGCTTGTCTCTCTCATTATCTGGGAGAGATGACCTGTTCACAGCTTCCATATCACTTATTTGTCGCTTTAACCCTGTCATCTGTTCGGACAGGTCATTCAGTTTTTCAGATTGATGGCCCGAGAGGTCATATGTCGATATCGGCTCCGCGCTAGCATATTCATAGAGATTCACTCCGTCCGCGATTCCCGCGCGATCAGTGCTGGTCCACCGTCCCAGCCATGCCGCGTAGTACCGTGCTCCGTGGTACGCCAACCCGGTCTCCTCATCGCGTTCCTTGCCGGTATAGCGGTATCGCTTCAGGTTAACCTCCACGGAGCTGCGGCCGGCTTGATACGATGTGCTGCCGTAAGAGTAGTACTCCTCGTAAGAGATGATCTGGCCTTGCTCGTCTAACTCGAGAGCCGACGAGCCCAAGTGGTTGGCGAATTGGTAACGGACAAGCTGCGCCGGCGATCCCTCATTTCCGAGCGTCCGCGTTTCGATCAGCGCGATCCGTTTCTCACCATCCATGACATGCATTGTCTCGCGCTCGAGCTGCAGTCCGGTGCTGTTCCGCTTTTGATAGATCTCAAATCCGCCCAAATAGATGCGTTCCTCTACGGTGCTGCCGTTATGCTCGTGGATCTTGCGCACGCGTTGGCCCGCGGCATCGTAGACGTAATAAGCCGTACCACCACCGCCTAGATCGACCTGCTGCAACTGGTCGTGGAAATCCCATTGCATGACTGGCAGGTGCGGCATCTTGAGCATGCTGCCGTGGGCGTCGTAAGTGTAGCTCTCGTTCATCGCGCCAACGGTGGTGCCGCTTAACCGGTTGTTGATATTCGCAGGCTGTACCAGGCTTGCTTCCTGATAGTTGTAGCTGCGTGTCCAGTTGCCGTTGTTCGCCTGATGGACCAATTGCAAAAAGTTACCAACCTCATCGTACTCGTATCGTTCCCAGTAACGGCGCATCGCCTGTCCATCGCTCGGGTGCGGGAAATTGATGCGGAATTCATCGCTCCACGTAGTCTGCGGTTGGGACACCTGTCCGATGTGCTCGCGCCCAGTCGCCTCAATCAGACGGTAGATAGCGTCGTACGCGAAGTTCGTATGCGGTTCGATCACGGCGTTATTAAAGTAGATGGTCTGCTGGGCGTCGTCTTGAATGTGAGTGATGTTTCCAGCGGGGTCATATGTATAAGACAAATCCTGCAATGGCTTTGCGCCCTGCATCGTTTTCAGGTTGACCAAACGAAACGTCAGCGAATCGTAGGTGTAATTCGTGATTACGCCGTCTCCATATGTGATGACGGTACGTTGGCCTTTCGCGTTGTAATCAATATTTGTAACCGCATTGACATTAGCGGTTGTTGAATCCAACAAACCCGCCGGTTCAGCACTCTGACCGAGCCAAGCGTGGATTTGCTCCAGCAGGTTGGCTTCGTTGTAGATCGGCTGAATTACATTAACCTTTGCGCCGGTCTGGTCGCTGTGCGGTGCAATCAGCTGCGTCGGACGGTTGAGCGCGTCGTACTTGGTTCGGCTAAGGTAGGTCTCGTCTTGCAACGGTACGCTGCCAGACCAATCGAGGGTAATCTTGTACTCGCTTGCAAGCCGACGCCGACTGCGAATCAAGTTACCCTTGAAGTCGTATTCATCACTACTGACAACGCCGACCTGATCGAAAAGCTGCACCACTTTCCCGCGCAAATTCTTTGCTTCCGGATTGACTTGAATTTCGCCATAGATGCTGCGGCCTAACAGCACTTTCACACCATCACCCACACTCAAGAAAGAATCCGTCGGTCGCCGCAGCGCGTCATAGTTCGTTCGAAACTGATGATTGCGGCTATCCCATGCGCACAGCGGCTTACCCAACACGTCGTTCAGTATCCAGCGTTGACCCGCTTCCATGCTCGCCTGATGAATGCGGTTACCGAGCATGTCGTAGTCGTAGCGCATAACAGCGCGATCCTTGGCGTCAATCACTTCGCGCTGGTTGCCTTCGATGTCCAGAGTTGTCCGGGTGGCGTATTTGCCTGAGATACCATTATCCGCAATGGTGAGAAACGTCCGGCCGAGCGTGTCGAGATGGGCGGCGGTTGGTGTATCGGCATGCGGGAGCGTGAGGACGGCCGCTTTCTTTTCCGGATCTAACTGCGGCGTATCCGCCGGAGGATTGTCTGGGTCTATGCGTTGTTGAACCCACGTATTCCAGTCGCCTGGATTTGGGGCAAGCTGCTTGAAGTATTTCGAGACGTAGCTGGAAATGTCGGCGTCTGCCCGCGGGTCAAACTTGACCGTGTCGTTTACGTCGTAGGCCTTTTGATGCCACGGGTCGAAGACGGCTTTTTCCCAGGTATGATTCGGGTGCAAAGTGGCGACAACCCGCTCGACCGGATCGTAGAAGAGAACAGGACTTACACCGACAATCTTGGCGAAGTCGAAGCCGTGCGTGGCGCTGAAGAATGGCTCGTACTGGCGGACAGGCTTACCCTTGTTGTTGAAGATGGTCCAGCCGCTGCCCACCCAACGAGGATTCACAACCGGCCCGCCCTCAATCACCGCGCCTGGCTCGGCCTGGATCTTCTTCTGGATCTCACGGCCGAAGCCATCCGAATAACTGAAACTGATCTGAATTTTAAGACCCTGTGGCGGCAACGGATCAATGGCGTGCGTCTCGCGCGAAAGCGTGGCAGCGTAGGGGGGCTCCCACTGAGAGGCGTCTTCAGGGTGCTCCTTTTGTGAAAGTCGGAATCGGTCCGGATCATAAACAATGCGAGTACTCGCGCTCTTAAGCAATGACTCGGCAAGTACGTGTGGATCATTCGCGTTGTGTAAAGCATCAATTTCGCTCTGCGTGACTTCAGACTCGAAACTGATCAAATTGTCACCTTTATTCTCTCCAGGCTTTCCCATCACTACCGTCGCGACGAGCATACCGCGTGCATCAAATACCACCTGTGTTCGATTGCGATTTGGATCAGTGATCCAGTAAGGCTGCAAGACCCTATAGTCGTTTCTGATTTCCAACTTTCCCGCATCATCGGCGGTATTGACCGTGACAACGTTGCCGAGCGCGTCTTTGGTTTCCACTGATAGCAAGTCATGACTGTCGTAACTCACGACTGTTTGGTTACCAAAGGGATCCTGATAACGATGCGGCAGGAAGAAGTGCTGACGTGCATGGGCCAGTTCCTGTCCGGCGGTATCGTCATTGTTGGGTGATAGAAATACTCGGCCCGAAGGAATCCACCAATGGCCGTTGCCATCAACGTCTACGTATCCGCCGCGGTCAGCACCCTGCCCGCCCAGAACGTCTGCGGGCTTCGGAAGCAACGCTTGATTGTTGCGCTTGAACACCTGCGCGAGCAGTCCTGAAGTGAATGCAAGTTTGTAGCTCTCTCCGGGAATGGCCCGCGATTCGAGTCGCTCCTGTTTCAGAAGTCCGCTCAGATCATCCTTGCGGTAGAGCCTTCGTACCTGTTCGATCAGGCGGCGTTGTTTACCAGTGGTCGGTGGCTGTTCATATGGCATTTCATTATCGAACCAGTGGATCATATGGTCGGCATCATTGGGATCGGGCTTAACGAAGTCCGAAGCCTGGAAGCGATCTGTCGAAGCTGTAGAAACATAGCCGGTCAGCTCATAAGTGCAGGTCTCAGCAGAAAGTGGGGTGCGGTAGTCGTCGGCTGCATCTATGGGGTTGGTGACGCGGTTCTCGGTGTACGTGATCAGCGTCCGTGTCTGCTTCTCCTGATCAATGGGGTCTAGTTTCTTCAATGCGGGATTTGGTACTTCTTTTGGTTCTCCCTGGTCATCGATCACGCGAATCATCTTGCGGCGACCGTAGCCCATCGCAGCGGACCTCAGAACGTTGCCGAATTCGTCCACCTCCAAGGTGACTGCATGTTGAATACGCGGATCAGCCGGATTGCGCTCGTAGTGATAGGTGATTGCCTCGTTGGCATGAGTGAAGAACACCGCGTGACGGTTGTCACCTCTGGGCTGCAATCTTTCAATCGTGAAGTTTTGCTCGGCGACAATGTAGGGATGTTCCGCCTTGTCCGTGCCGTCGAGGGCGTAGATCTCCTGGCGCAACATGGAACCTTTGAGGCCGCGGCAGGCTTCACGCTCCTCCTCGACCGTCAACCCGTCGGGCAACACCGTGTCGTCAAGCAGAAGCTCACGCGCCTCATCGTCGGTCAGCCCCGGCTCGCGATAGTACTCGCCTTTGTCATCAGCATCGAGCAGGCCAGCGAAGAAATCGGAGACGTGATCGCGGCCTACGTAGACTCCGGTGTGGAACCAGGTTTTGGTCAGCACTGGCGGCACATGGGAGGTGGGATCGACGTTCGCGCCCGTTGGAAAGTCTCCCGAGCTACTGAGAGCGGCGAATTCCTCGGTGTCCCACTGCTCCACCATACCGAAGCCGCGGAACTCTCGCTCGACACCGTCGAAGTATCCGTGATGGTATGCGTACCGAGTAACGAAGTAGTTGCGGCTGATCCAATCGTAGGTTTCAACCAGTTCGACCACATGCACAGGGAAGGGCAGCCGAGTGAGCCAAGGTTTGCCGGCGCGCTTGTCGTTTAGGAAGAACTTGGTCGATGGCGCGTAGTGAACTTTTGTCTGGGCGCCAAGGTTGTTCTTTACCCCGACAAGCAAGTGCGGCTTTTCCTCCATCAGGGCGAGGTAACGCATCGGTCGGCGAACAGCGCCGGGCAGCGGCGACGACCAGACGAGGCAAGCCGTGCCATTACCGAGCAGGTCGAGCGCCTGCACTGAGGAGATATTGTCGCTTGGCGGGAATTGCGGCAGGGCAACTGGGTCACTCCAGCGATTGCCGCTCTGGTTGAAGTAGATTTGCACGGCGTCCTGCCGCAGGTAGAGAATGTCCGTGGTTCCCGAGCCGTCAGTATCGGCCAGACGAATACGCTGCTGGTTGAATTGGTCGGGCGAATCGAACCATGGCGCATTGTCCATCGTCACCTTGGCGCCAAAGCGACCGTAGCCCAGATTGGGCCAATAGCATACTTCCCCGTTGCGAATTCGCACGAGATCACTCAATCCGTCACCCGACAAATCCGCCAGGTAGATCGACTCTGTGCCATCCGCGAACACAAGACGCGGGCCTTTTTCTTCATCTAATTGCAGATTGACCCGGAGTGCTGCTCCAAAACCTTCCTCGGCCAATGACGGGTACCAAGTCATCACCTCGCCTTCCGTGACCAGAATGTCGGCGTGGCCGTCTCCGGTCAGGTCGACAAACTTCAAGTCCGGGTCATGAGTGTTCAGGTCGGGCCAGGAAGCGAACGGCTGAAAAGGCGACCAGTTGGCGTCATCGGTGCGCTCGTAAAAGCCACGCAACGAACCTTCCATCTGCACAAGGTCCACCTGGCCATCGCTGGCGAGATCGAGAAATTGCCCGCCACCAGCCAAGCCGATGGCTGGCTTGCGAACGACAACTTCCGTTGGACCAAGGTGGGCGACGGTGTGTTGATCTCCGTACTCAAACACCAGGTTGTTAGCACTAAGGTTTCGCTTGTAATACCAACCGTCTGCCTGTTCGGTGAGAATTCCAAAAGTGCCTTCACCGTCCAGGTCCATCCACTGATAACCAGCACCGTCCAGGCCGATGGGCAAGTTTTCCAGACTCTCCGAGTCAACATCCCGGATTGGCAGCTGAGCGAGTTGTTCAGAAGTGAGAACCTGGCTGTACTCGAATTCCAGGGGCGGGAGTGACTTCTTCAGATACCGATTAGGTTGGTTTTGGGTAGGCTGACGTACATAGCCCGATTGACTGACATTAGTGATGAATGATGCGATCGGGCTTTCTGCGTAGGAGAACTCAGTGGAGCGCACCAGGCAATCATTGATTCCCAGCTCCTGTGGGAAGTGATGAAACATGAGCACGCGACGGCAAAGGCGATAGGTACGCACCTCGAAGCCCGCGCGATAAGTGGAGATAGGATCCTGCCGCACGGGCCAGTGCGATCCCGGAGGAGGATCAATCCGGCCTTGCACGAACACTTGGCCTTGTGCATCGGGTGCATCTTCTGCGTAGTGCCCCTCGCCGTAGTCGAACACCACTTCGAACATCCAGGTGTTATCCGGAAGCTGAGTTGGATCGGTGGCTTGCCAGGTCACCAGCTCGCGATTCGGCTGGCGATTGCCATATCTGATGTATCGCAGATATCGATTCACCGACCGACTCCCCTCGCTGCGATTCCGTTCGTGCGCTAACGCAGCAAACTCGCCATTTTGATTCTCGAAAATGCGGTGGGAGTCCTCTCCTTGATACTGGTAGACGATCGCGTTGCCCTTGTCGTCGTAGCTCTGGCAGATTAACCAGCTGAAGATGCGAGTCGGATGAAGTGGATCGGAGTCCGCAGGGTCGAAGACGCGGGACTCA
>DASYSA010000143.1:0-8490 GCA_036003885.1 Blastocatellia bacterium
TCAAGCCGTCCCAGGTCAGGAAAGGAGGCCTATTCAATATGCGTTCTACAGCTATTAATGTGTACCGCGAGGCGTTCACCTTTAGACCCCTGCCGATGCTTCTGATAATGACCACATTTATGGTTGCTACGGCAACTGGCTGCCGGAGGTCGGTGAACGAGCAGAGCAGGAGCGTCATTGTCAGCGCGCCTGCCAATGGTGTCGTTCGCCGGGTGATCGTTGATGCCGCCGCCGCCGTGGACAAGGATGCGGCCATAATCGAGATTGCCGTACAGCCGGAGCACCTGGCAGCAGCTAACCCGCCCAATACTGATGCCGCTCAAGCGCAGGCCGCGCGCGCTCAAACGGATCTGGCTTCCGCCGAAGGCGAAGCGAATCGTCTTGCCGCCGATCTGCGCCGCATCGAACCCCTTGTGAAGCGAGGGCTGGCATCGAAGGCCGAACTCGATAAGGCCCGTTCACAGTCTCTGGATGCCCAGCAGCGATTACGGCTCGCGTGGGAGAAAGCAAAGAGCGCCGAAAGTAAGCTCAATCAGGTGCGGAGCGCTGCGAACGAAGAGATTCTTGTCGTGCGTGCACCTGCTGCCGGCACGGTTCAGGCAGTCAACGTTCAGGCAGGGCAAGTAGTGGTGATCGGGCAGCCGCTTGCAACGTTGGTCTCGAACACGTGAACAAGACTCGAGCCAACGACGGCGCGCGTACGGAATAGCGTGAAGTTTACCTTCGATATCGTTGGGCATCAGCCTTGACTGGGACACACCGCAGGGGATTGGTTCACGAAGCGCGATCAAACCGCATCAGGAGATCTGAATTTTTTACGAACAAAGAGCGCCGATGCGTGACATCAGCGCTCTTTGCTGTTCTTCATTGCTTTAACAGAGAGTTCTGTTCGTGTTTTGTGTTTTGTTTCCAGATTATTTGGGAGTTCGGACGACGATGCTCTTTAGATCTGGATTCGTTCCAAAGTCGTATACGTAGGATCTAAGCGCGCCGTGGCCAAAGCCGCTCTCAAACTCGTATTTCTTCATCTCTTGATAGGCGCGGTCAGCGGTCCAGCCATCATGCGTCATTCGGTAGATTGCGGTCATTGCGCCGGCGCGGTGTCTGCCGCCGTGACAGTGGATAAAAACGGGCTGATTGGCCGGATCATTTACGAGTTTCAAGAACTGTTCTGCCTTGTCGGAAGACGGAGAGGAACTATCGCTCAGCCCAATGCGGAAGTAATTCATCCCGGCGTTCTCTACCCATCCTTGCTCGCCGGACTCACCGTCCTGTTGTAAATCAATCACTGACTTGATGCCCATGGCAGCCAGATCAGCAATATCTCTTTTTTGAGGCTGAGCACCGCGATAGAAGTTCTCATTGATGCAGCCAAAGTTCTTGATCCTGACGTTAGAAAGATTTTCGCGTTGCGCAGCCTGCGCTGCGGTTAAGATTGAAACCAACAAAGCGACAGCAGTTGAAGTCACAAAAACCTGAGAAAACCGTCGTTTCGCGCGCATACAGACTCTCCTTGATTGAAAAAGTGGGACAAGACTCAGCTAGTTCCCGTGCGGAACCGGTCCTATGATGCTATTGGAGTCTGTTTGGGTTTGCCGGAAGCACAAAAGGAGATTCAGCCACTACCTCGCAGAAGCGACGGCGCCGCGGCCTTGAAAGTCAATTCTAACTGCACCCCTCCTATCAGTTCCCGGTCATCCAAGGTGACTAGCCTGCCGCAGCTTGCTATCATAGCCAATCGTCTTGAGCCAAACTGGCCCTTCCCGAAGGAAGCATTGCAGATGGACCGATCTGTTCCTTCCAGAACTGTCGTCGAACTGGACGACGTCACGAAGCAGTTCGAGAACAGTGTGTGCGCGCTCAGAGGCATCAGTCTCAAGGTGGATGCGGGCGAGCGCGTGGCCATCATGGGTCCCTCGGGCTCCGGCAAGTCAACGCTTTTGAACCTGGCATGCGGGCTCGATGAGCCGACATCGGGAGTCGTAAAAGTGGACGGCGTAAGCCTCTCTCGTCTCGACGACGACTCCCGTACGCGACTTCGGCGCGAGAAGATAGGGATGGTCTTCCAGACCTTTAACCTTCTGTCCACGCTCACGGCTCTCGAAAACGCCTCCTTGCCATTGAGACTTCAGGGTATCGGAAAGCGAGACGCGGAATCGAGAGCGCAGGAGATGCTTGAGCGAGTAGGGATGTCAGGACGACTTGCGCACACTCCAGACGAGCTCTCCGGCGGTGAACGACAACGCATTGCGATCGCTCGGGCGCTCGTCTTTAAGCCTCCTTTGTTGCTGGCGGATGAACCGACAGGGAATCTCGATTCGGCAACCGGTGAGGAGATATTCGTCCTGCTCGCCGATCTGAATCGCGAACTCGGCGCGACGATTCTGCTGGTCACACACAACGAGAGGGCTATCGCATATTGCGACCGGATCCTGACGTTACGAGACGGCCGCATAGTGAAGGAAGGATTAGGATCTAGGATCTAGGATCTAGGATCTAGGATTTAGGGGAAGGATTTAGGATCTAGGATTTAGGAGCTAGGGGGGAGAAGCATCTAGGATCTGGTCTCCAGGGTGGCACCCGCATACTTGCGTCATCCAAGCGACGAACCTAGATCCTAAATCCGAGATCCTAGATCCTTCCCCCTAGATCCTAGATCCTTCCCCATCCTTCCCTCCCTAGATCCTAAATCCCAGATCCTAGATCCTGTTCCCATGTGGCAAACACTCACATTCATTAATTTCAGGGAATGGCGGCGACACAAGCTCCGAACCATCATCACGCTCGTGAGTGTGTCGATTGGTGTCTCTACCTACTTCGCTATTCGCACCGCCAACCAGTCTCTTCTTCACTCGCTTGAAGCCACGGTCGACCGGGTTGCGGGAAAGGCAAACCTGCAAATCACAGCGGGTGAGTCCGGTTTTCCCGAGAGTGTGCTTGAAACCGCGCGAGCCACAGCAGGCGTTACGGGTGCGACCGGCGTTGTTCAGATGATCCGCGCCACGGACTTGCACGACAAAGCGCCGGTGCTCATCTTCGGAGTGGATATTGAAGGCGAGCAGCAGATGCGGGGCCTCAATATCGAGGGAGCGGATGCTCTCAAGCTCCCGGGTACGATCGTACTCAGCTCTTCTTTCGCAGCGGAGCATGGGCTCATGCCCGGCACAGGCCTTCCGGTCTTTACGTCGCAGGGGAGGGTCGAGCTCGCGATTCTGGACGTGTTCCACGACGACCAATTAGGCGCCCTTTTCGGTGGGCGCGTCGGAGTAATGGATATACGCGCGGCTCAGGATGTCTTCGGTCGTGGCCTGAACATTGACCGCGTCGACGTAATCACGGAGCCTGGCCTCTCAGTTGACGTGGTACGACAAACGTTGAGAGAGCGCCTGGGCACGGGTCTGGAAATCGAACGACCACAGGTGCGCACGCAAGAGGTCGAGGATGCAACCGTAACTATCAGACGCGGGTTTCTGTTAACCAGCCTCGTCGCCCTGCTCATCAGCTCCTTTCTCATCTTCAATGCTATGTCGATTGCGGTGAACCAGCGTTGGAGAGAGATAGGGATACTGCGTGCCCTCGGAGTTGAGCGAGGCAACGCGCAGAGGATGTTCCTCCTTGACGCAAGCCTGATAGCACTGATCGGCTCGGTGGTAGGCGTGATTGGAGGTTACTTTCTGGCCCTCGAGTCCAGCAGACTAACTGGGACTCTGTCCAATGTGCTCTCATCGACAATGGTTGCGATCATGGTTCCAGAGCGCCCCCGGTTCAGCGCGATGTTCGCATTGGAAGCAATAGCAATCGGCATCATCGCCACCCTCATCTCAGCCTGGCTGCCGGCGCGCGCCGCCTCGAAGCTCAATCCGGTCTTCGCGCTGCACAACATCGAGGTTCGCCGGAGAGAAGAGGTCGTCGGTTGGGCGAGGATGGCCCTGGGCGCCGGTCTGGTAGTAATCGGGCTTGGCATAATCCGGTTTGCATCGTCACAAGTTGGCGTGCTCCTTCAACTTGGTTCCGTGGCGTTCATTTTCTTCGGGTTCATACTAATGCTTCCAAGGCTCTCTTGCTGGATCGCCGGCATGCTACGGCCGCTGGCGGATCGAGCTTTCGGGTCGGAGGGCGTTCTGGCTGTCGACTCCGTAATACTTGCGCCCCGTCGCACCTCGGCAACTGTAGGAGCCCTGATGGCCGGTCTGGCCTTCACATTCTCGACATGGGGCATGATCCAGGGCGAAAAAGAGTTAGTGACGCGGTCGCTTGAACGCGAATGGAACTATGACGTGCAAGCGTTTAGTCCCGCCTCGATGACAGAGGACCTGGCAGCCCAGGTCGCCAGGATCCCTGGGATCAAACACGTGAATCGGCTTCTAACCGGCACGACCCGATACCGCGGTCAGATAGCTGGCTTGCATTCCTGGGATATGGACTTATGGTTCGAAGGGCCTGGTCACGTTCTGAAGGAGGGAGATCTGGAGAGAGCTCGCGACCTGGTGCCGAAGGGGCAGGGTGTACTTATCTCAAACAACTTCGCCGCGCGCTGGGGCCTCTCCATCGGGGACCTTCTGATCCTGGAGGCTCCTGAATCGAGACTTGAACTGCCGGTCCTCGGAATAGTGGATTACAATGCGTGGTACGAGGGAACTGTCTTTCTCGATCGGGCGCTGTACAAAGAGTACTGGCGCGACAACAGAGTCTACCTGCTCGCCATCGATCTGGATCCGGGCGCCGATCCCGATTCGGTGAAGAATGAAGTCGAGCAGCTCGCTTCAAGCGGACAGCCATTGGTAGTCCAGACATCTGCAGAAGCAAAGCGCCGGAGCAGGGAAATGGTGGGCGCCAATATCGATCAGCTATTCAGTTTCTTCTATGTTCAGATGGTGATAGCCACGTTTGTCGGAGTTATCGGAATCATCAATACGCTTGTGATCTCAATATGGGACCGAAAGCGAGAGATAGGAATTATCCGCGCTCTCGGTGGAACGCGCGGGCAGGTTCGAAAGATGGTCCTGATTGAGGCAGGAGTGATATGCGTCATTGGATTGATAGCCGGGGCTGTGAAGGGCCTTTGTGATACGTATTTCATGACTCACACGATTGCAGCCGTTTTTGGAGGCTATACAATTCCATTTTACTTCCCGGGTGGACTAATCCTTTTGAGTGTGCCGGTCGTGACGGCCGTTGCAATCGTTGCTGCCTGGTGGCCGGCGAGGGTTGCGTCGAGGACAAACGTCGTTGCGGCTATCGGGTCAGAATGAGCCGATAGCGTTGGTGGGATTCGGCGAGTACGTGTATAAGATCAATTGCCGGACTGCGAGACTCATTGTTGAAACTGATGGTGGGCAGCGTTCGTCTAAGCCCCGACTGCGCTTCACTAGTTGCCTGTAACATTGAAATCGGTAACCGCAAGCGAATTGGCTGTTACGGTCCATTGGTCTAACGAGAATCAAATATCAAAATGGAGAGGTCGTTCATGTACAAAAACAGACTTCGTCTATCTTTACACTTGCTGCTGCTCATTCTTGTGACAGCGGCGACCGCGTCATCTCAGTCCAGGATCACCAGTCCAAGGGAACAGCTTGGCTTCAACATCGGCGATGACTATCGACTCGCCAACTACGCACAATTGGTCGAGTACTGGAAGAAGCTTGATCAACAGTCCGACCGCATGAGCCTGGTTGAGATAGGTAAGACCGCCGAAGGCCGCACGATGTACATGGCCATCATCACCGCCCCCGAGAACCATAAGAAGCTGGAACGCTACAAGGAGATCGCGCGCCGGCTCGCACTGGTCGAGGGCCTCACCGATGAACAGGCGCACGCCCTCGCGGCTGAAGGTAAAGCCGTGGTCTGGATCGACGGCGGCCTGCACGCCACCGAGGTGCTGGGCGCTCAGCAACTGATGGAGACGGTGTACCAGTTTGTCAGTATGAACGACCCTGAAACCCTGCGCCTTCTCAGAGATGACATCATACTCGCGGTCTGTGTGAACCCAGACGGAATGGATCTGGTGTCCAACTGGTATATGCGCGAACCTGATCAAACCAGGCGAGCGACGTCCGGGCTCCCGAGGCTCTATCAGAAGTCCATCGGCCATGACAACAACCGCGACTTCTATATGGTCAATCAGCCTGAGACAGAAGCCATCAACCATGTTTTCTATCACGACTGGTTTCCCCAGATCGTCTACAACCACCATCAGACCGGTCCGGCCGGGACTGTATTGTTCGCGCCGCCCTTCCGGGATCCCTTCAACTACTATTGCGACCCGCTCATTCCGATGGGCATTGATCTTGTGGGAGCAGCGATGCACAACCGCTTTGTAGCCGAAGGCAAGCCGGGAGCGACGATGAGGTCGGGTTCCCCCTATTCGACTTGGTGGAACGGCGGCCTGCGTACGACTACCTACTTCCACAACATGATCGGACTCCTGACCGAGAGCATTGGGAATCCGACCCCGATGGAGGTTCCGTTCCTGCCGGCCCGGCAGCTGCCGAAAGGCGATCTGCCTTTTCCGGTGGCGCCCCAGACCTGGCACTTCCGCCAGTCGATCGACTACTCGGTCACCGCAAATCGAGCTGTTCTGGACGTCGCCTCCAAATATCGCGAGGAGTTTCTCTTCAATATATATAGGATGGGCAAGAACTCGATTGATAAGGGAAGCCGCGACAACTGGACCGTGCATCCGAAGATCATCGCCGAACTCCAGGCTGCCATCGCTAGGGACATGCCTCAAACGGCCAACCAGCCTGAAGGCGGCCGCAGGGCAGGTGATGCCGAAGGCGGCGACACGGCGGGGGGGCAGGCGTTCCAGCGGGGCGTGCCGGTTAAGTATTACGAGATGCTGCGAAACCCGGCGAATCGCGATCCTCGCGGTTACATCATTCCATCCGATCAGCCCGATTTCCTGACCGCTACAAAGTTCATCAACACCCTCGTCAAGAACGGCATCACGATTCACCAGGCGACCAGCGCATTCCAGGTCGCGGGCAAGAGCTACCCCGCGGGCTCTTACGTTATCAAGACTGCGCAGGCATTCAGACCGCACGTGCTCGACATGTTCGAGCCGCAGGATCACCCCGACGACATTCCTTATCCGGGTGGTCCGCCTACTCCGCCTTATGACAGCGCCGGCTGGACCCTCGCTTATCAGATGGGCATTCGGTTCGATCGACTACTGGAAGGGTTCGATGGGCCGTTTGAGAAGATCAACGGGCAGCAAAAGCCTCCTGCCGGAAGAATCGCGAAAAGCTCAAACGCAGCGGGCTATCTCTTGAGTCATCAGGTGAACGACGCATTTATCGCAATCAACCGCTTGCTGGGATCGGGTGAGGAGGTCTACTGGTTGAAGAAGCCAATCGATGGGAACGGCAGGAGCTATGGGCCGGGCACGATCTTCATCCCTGCGAAGGCATCAACTCTTCCGAAGCTGGAGAAGCTGGCGAGTGACCTTGGGCTCAACTTTGATCCTGTAGCGAGCAGGCCTTCAGGTGCGGCCTTCAAGCTCAGGCCGTTGCGCATCGCACTGTGGGACCGTTATGGCGGATCGATGCCTTCGGGCTGGGTGCGATGGTTGCTCGAACGGTTCGAGTTTCCATTCACTGTCGTTTATCCCCAGACGCTGGACGCAGGCGATCTCGCGAGCAAGTTCGACGTTATTGTCTTCGTAGGCGGCGGCATACCCGCGCGCGATGCAAGGGGTGGCGGCGAGAACCCGAACGATAGAATGCCCGACCCCGAAAACGTCCCGGCGGAGTTCCGTGAGCGCATAGGCACCGTTACGGTGGCGAAGACGGTTCCGCAGTTGCGACAGTTCATGGAGCAGGGCGGGACGATTCTCTCGATTGGCACGTCCACCAGTATGGGAACGCATGCGGGTCTGCCTATCGCGAGTGCATTGGTAGAGAAGCTCACGGATGGCTCTGAGCGACCACTGCCGAGAGAAAAGCTGTATATTCCGGGATCAATACTTCAGATACGGGTCGACAATACAAACCCTCTGGCGTATGGGCTGGGTGACAGAATTGATGTCTTCTTCGACAACAGTCCGGTATTCCGCTTGCGTCCAGAGGCTGCGATCAAAGGAGTGACGCCGGTCGCCTGGTTTGACAGTGACTCGCCACTCAGGAGTGGATGGGCGTGGGGCCAGAAGTATCTTCGAGATGGGGTGGCCGTTATAGACTCGAACGTGGGCAAGGGCAAGCTCTTTATGTTCGGGCCTGAGATCACGTTTCGGGCTCAGCCGCACGGCAGCTTCAAGTTCCTGTTCAATGGTATCTACTACGGAGGCGCCGAGTCGGTAACCCTTCAATAGATTGCGGGTCAGAAGTCAGAAGTCAGAGGTCAGAGGTCAGAAGCCAGAGGTCAGAGGTCAGAAGTCAGAAGTCAGAGGTCAGAAGTCAGAGGTCAGACGTCGCAGACATGAGTTGTGTCTCTCAAACCTCTGACTTCTGGCTTCGGACTTGACCTCTGACTTCTGACCCCTGACTTCTGACC
>DASYSA010000144.1:0-5017 GCA_036003885.1 Blastocatellia bacterium
CTTTACGCTCACCAGGAGGAAAAAATGAAATCAGGAACAAAGGCATTGCAGGTTTTAGTCTTGGCGGCTGCCATGATTGTCAGCCTGTTTCCTGCGGCGACCCTGGCCCAGGAAGCGCGAGGCACCATAGCAGGCAAGGTCACGGACCCCCAGAAGTCGGTGGTCCAGGGCGCAACAGTCACGGTTATGAACGTGGCGACGGGCACCAGCGTGACAGTGAAGAGCAATGAGGATGGTCTCTTCCGAGCACTGTATCTGTCACCGGGAACCTATCAGGTCGCGGTTGAGAGCCAGAACTTCAAAAGGGCCGTCCGCGACGGAGTTGTCCTGAGAGTTAACGACACGCTCACCCTCGACGTAGAGCTTGAAGTCGGGGCGCTCGATCAGTCGGTAACTGTGACGGGATCTACGCCATTGCTCGACACCGCCACCTCGTCGCAAGGTTCGGTTGTAGACTCGCGCCTGATGGCCGAGCTTCCTATCGCCCATGGCGACCCGTATAAGTTGATGGGACTCGTCCCCGGCGTTTCGTATACGCGAAGTCAGAGACTGGATCGGCCCTACGAGCCGACTCACATCGTCGGATATGCGATTGATGGAACTCGCGCCAACCGCAGCGATCTTACGATAGACGGCACGCCAAGCACGGCGACCGCGAATGCGGGAGAGGTGATCTCGACGTTCGTACCGCCGCAGGATATCGTTCAGGAATTCAAGGTGCAGACGGCAACGTTTGATGCGGCCTTTGGAAACACGGAGGGCGGCGTCACCACCCTGTCCATCAAACAGGGGGGGAACAGTTTTCACGGCACGCTGAGCTACGGAAAGATGTGGCCGGGTTGGGTGGCCAACGATTTCTATGGCAACGCCAATAACATAGGCCGACCGAGCTTCTACTATAACCGGTTCGGCGGATTCGCAAGTGGCCCGGTCTGGATCCCGAAAGTATACAAAGGTACCAACAAGACCTTCTTCCTGTATGGCTATGAAGCCATTCGCGAGGCGCGGCCGCGTAATAACGGAACCCCCACCGTGCCGTCCGAAGCCATGAAGCGCGGCGATTTTTCGGCGCTGCTCAATCCCGCCCTGAATCCCACCAATGCGGCTGTGCATCCGTACCAAATTTTCAACCCGTTCACGCGAGTCAGGCTCGCGAACGGACGCATCCAATCCAGCCCGTTCCCAAACAACATTATTCCGGCGAACCTGATCAATCCGGTTGCCAGGAACATCGTTGATAACTATTTCCCCAAGCCGAGGACGGTAGGGAACCTGAACGGAACGCAGAATTTCCTGCGGCCCGAAATGGTCGAGCGCGCCATCTACGCGTCGCACACGATCCGCATCGACCATGCCGTCAGCGACAACCACAAAATCTTCGGGCGCACGAGCTGGTACGATCGCAACAGCGACTACAACAACTACTTCGACAACATCGCCACGGGCCAGGAATTCCAGTTCATTGCGCGCCAGGGAATGATTGATGATGTTTACATCTTCAATCCAACGACGGTGCTCAACCTGAGATACGGCTACAATCGGTTCATTCGAGCGGACCAGGGGAATTCAGGGAATATCGGATTGGACCTGACGACGCTGGGATTTCCCGCATCCTACAACAAACTGATCTCTCCCGATGTCCGGCGCTTCCCGCGCTTCGACATAACCGGGTACCAGGGTACCGGCGTAGCCGGCGAGTTCAGACCGATCGACTCGCACTCGTTCGGCGCCACACTCAATAAGACAATGAACAATCATGCGTTCAAGGGCGGAATGGAGCTACGCGTCTATCGCGAAAACATTCGCGTGAGTGCGCCGACTCAGACCGGCCAATTCAATTTCGACTCCAGCTGGACGAGAGGACCGCTGGACAATTCGGTCACCTCTCCGGGATCAATCGGCCAATCCTTTGCTTCTTTCCTGCTGGGACTGCCCGCCGCATCGAGCTTTGTCACTAATCCGGCGACTTATGCGGAACAGTCCACTACCTGGGGTTTCTTCATTCACGACGATTGGAAGGTCCACCCCCGCCTGACATTGAATATCGGGCTGCGATACGAAGTTGAAGGCCCGATGACCGAACGCTACAACCGCAGCGTCAAGGGGTTCGATCCCAATTTTGTCCATCCTTTCGAGACGGCGGCGAAAGCGGCTTTCATTGCCTCGCAGTCTAGCGCAGCCAATGCCACGCCGGAAGTTACTAACTTCAATGTTCGCGGAGGGTTGACGTTTGCAACCGAGGGCGAACGCGATCTGTATTCGACTCCCAAGAGAAACTTCATGCCCCGGCTCGGCTTTGCCTACCGTTTGGATGACAAGACCGTGTTGCGTATGGGCTATGGAATATTCTTCGGCTTCCTGGGTCAGCGCCGCGGCGATGTAATTCAGACGGGGTTCAGTCAGAACACACCGTTGAATGTGAGTCTAGACAATGGATTGACGTTCATTGAGACTTTGTCGAACCCGTTCCAGGGCGGGATACTGCCGGCGGTGGGTTCGCTGCTCGGTCCGTCGACCAACCTGGGCAATTCCATTTCCTTCTTTGACCAGCATCCACTGTCGCCCTACATGCAGAGGTGGGAGCTCAGCTTCCAGCGCGAACTGGGTCACAAGTTGCTCGCCGAAGTTTCCTATATCGGAAATCGGGGAACGCACATCGAAGTCGCGCGGAACCTCAATGCCACGCCCAACCAATTCCTGAGCACCAGCCCGACGAGGGATCAGGCGCGGAATGACTACCTGTCGAAGTCGGTGCCCAATCCGTTTGTCGGACTAATGCCGGCTACGGCGAGCTCGACCTTCAGGTCCACGACCATCGCACGGGAGAGGCTGCTTCGCCCCTTCCCGCAATTCGACCAGGTGAATACGACAACGAGTGAGGGCTACTCGTGGTATCACTCGCTTCAGATGAGGATTGAGAAGAGGTTCTCGGGCGGTTACCTTCTCGGATCCAGTTACACCTACTCCAAGTTTATGGAAGCGACGGAGCTTCTGAACGGGGCCGATCCAGCGCCTGCTGAAATGATTTCGCCCGACGATCGTCCTCATCGGTTCACTTTGAGTGGGATCTACGAGCTTCCGTTCGGCCGAGGCAAGGCGTTGCTTGGGGATTCGAACTCGGTCGTTTCGCGGATCGTCAGCGGATGGCAGATATCCGGCCTCTACACTTATCAGAGCGGGCCGGCGCTGGGCAACTGGGGGAACGTCATTTTCAACGGAAAACTTGGAGACGTTAAGCTCCCAAGAAGTGAACAAGCCGTCGAGAAATGGATCAACACCTCCGGATTCGAAAGAGATTCGGCAAAACAACTCGTCAGCAATGTCCGAACCTTCCCGTTCCGATTCGGATTCCTTCGCGCTGATAACATCAGCAACTTCGACTTATCGGTAATCAAGACAACGAAGATCACCGAGAAGGTCGGCTTGCAGTTCAGGGCCGAGTTCCTGAATGCCTTCAACACGCCGTTGTTGTTTACCACGCAGTTCAACTTTAACCCGACCGGACCAACTTCGACACCAGCGGCAAGGGGTGACTTCGGCAGTGTCACAGCGGGCACTCAGGAGAATTATGCGCGTCGAATCCAGTTCGGTTTGAAGCTTCAGTTCTAGGCAAAGCCTCTTTGCTTACTTAACCGGGATCGGGGACCCGCTCGCCGCGGACTCCCCGATCCCGTCCTGATTCCAGAAGGTCGTCTCGTTCTCAACCCCTAATATTTCATTGGTCGTGGATGCTCATCAGGACTTCGTCGAGCCAGCACGCTGGAAGCGTGCGTACCCAGGTTGCAATCGAAGTGACGCTCCGAACAGCTCGTCTTGATCGAGCTTGATCAAGCTTGATCGGGGGGCCTCAAGAAGTCTAGAGTCTTGAGCAGGCCGGAATGCAGCAAAGTCATGAGTCTGCGGCCTTTCAGGTAGAGATGCTAAAGAGACGGCAATTCCTGAAGTTCTCTGCAAGCCCAAACACGGAACCGGATGGCTACTGGGTCCACCTGAACCGTCCCGCCATGGCGTGCCGCTTCGAGGTGACTCTGCCAAGTTCCGACCGCGCGGGAACAAGCGTCGCTCGTAGCGCTCTCGCGGAAGCGGACAGGCACGAACAGCAACTCACAATCTTCAGGGATAGCAGTGAAGTAAGCCATATCAACCGCACCGCGGCATCGCATCCGGTTTCGGTCGAGCCCTCGCTGTTTGCGCTCTTGCTCCTTTCTCAAGAACTGTGCCTGGAGACCGAAGGCACATTCGACATAACCTCCGGCCCTTTGAGTGACTGTTGGGGCTTCTTGAAGAGACAGGGCCGCGTACCGGAGCCCGGTGAGATCGAAGACGCTAGAGCACTCGTCGGGGTCGATCGATTGCTGCTCGATCGCCAGCTTCGCACGATTCAATTTGAGCGCCCCGGCGTTCGAATCAATTTCGGCGCAATCGGCAAGGGCTATGCCCTCGATCGCATTGCAGCGAAGATGGCCACGCGAGTTCGTTCAGCCCTGCTCAGCGCCGGCTCGAGCAGCATTCGCGCGATAGGTAGCGGCGACCGGAGACAAACGGGATGGGTCGTTGGAGTGCGGCACCCGCGACAGAAGAAGCGGCGCCTCGCGATACTGAGGATGCGAGACTGCTCCATGGCGACCAGCGGAGGCGAGGAGCAATTCTTCGAGCACAATGGCAAACGCTACAGCCATATTATCGATCCGCGATCCGGGATGCCGGCCGAAAAGGTCGACAGCGTAACTGTTGTTGCAAATTCGGCTGCGGTTGCCGATGGGCTGGCCACGGCCTTCTACGTCGGCGGTCCCGAGATGGCTGCGCGCTATTGTTCGGCTCACCCTGGCGTGTTGTCGTTGATGCTGGAAAGGGGAGCCGAGCACCCGGTCGTCTTCGGCGAGAACGATCGATGCAAGGTCGAGGTGATCACAGAGTAAGAATAAGAACCAGCCTGGTCTGAGCGGGGAGGATAAGGAAATGCAACTCACCGATGAGATGAAGGAACTGGGTAGGGACAATTTCCTGAAGGCGGTTG
>DASYSA010000145.1:0-9000 GCA_036003885.1 Blastocatellia bacterium
ACCATTTGGGAAGCCTCCCGAGCTTCCATAATCAGAGCTTTGCTATCGTTTGAATAGAGATACACCTTGACTTGTGTTCATTTGTTTAGTAAATACGCACGGTGACCTCCCAGTTGGCTGGAACGCCACGAGCGCTTCTCCCTACGGTCGTGGCGTCATTTTCCGGAGGTCGGTGACTGTCCAGTTCAATGGTCCGCTCTTTTGAGCCGGCGCGATCGGAGGACTTCGGATCATCACCCTGCTCCCGCTAACATCAATGAGCCCGGGCAGGGCGTTAGAGACGACGCCGCGGTAAGCGGCTCGCACTCGTTCGAGGATGTCAGATTGTTGTAATCTTTCTTTGTAGATCCGACGGGAGTTTATGACCTGGGAAGAACGATGGCACCCGCTGCGCGAGGAATGGGTGATTGTCGCAGCACACCGGCAGAACCGCCCGTGGAGCGGTGAAACGGTAAGAAATGGGGAATCGGCGTTGCCCGATTACGTGGCCGATTGCTATCTGTGTCCGGGGAACTCTCGCGTTAGCGGAAGGCGCAACACTCCATATACCGGCACGTTTGTCTTCGACAACGATCACCCATGCGTGGGACTGGAAGCTCCACGAGAACTGGCGCCGGCCCCAGGTATCTATCGAGTCCTTCCGGCGACTGGCATAGCACGAGTAGTCTGTTACAGTCCGAAACACAACATCGCGCTGGCGGAACTCAATGTCTGCGAGATCGAGAATCTATTTCGCGTGTGGCAGCAGCAGTACGTCGAACTTGGCAGCCTCGATGCAATAAACCATGTTCTGGTCTTTGAGAATAAGGGCGAGGTTGTCGGCGTTTCCAACCCTCATCCACATTGCCAGATCTACGCGACCAATTTCGTGTTCAAGACTATCGAGATCGAGGCACGAGTGTCGCAGAAGTATCTGGCAGAGACGAACAGAATTCTTTTCCAGGATATTCTGAAATCCGAGCGGGAGGACGGCCGTAGAATCATATTTGAGAACGATTCTGCCGTGGTATTCCTACCCTACTTCGCCCGCTACGCCTACGAGGTCTTCGTCGCCCCACGGCAGACGCATCCGAGCATTGCAGCGTTGTCGGATAAGGAACTGCGCGATCTCGCCGCGGCGTTGAAGTGTCTCCTGGTCAAGCTGGACAACTTGTGGAGAATGCCCTTCCCCTACGTAATGACTCTTCACCAGGCGCCGACTGACGGCGCGGACCAAAGGAGCTTCCACTTCCATATCGAGTTCCACCCTCCTCTGCGCCAGCCGAACCTGTTGAAGTACCTCGCGGGTCCCGAAATCGGAGGTGGCAATTTTCTTAGCGACACGTCGCCCGAGGAGAAAGCTGCCGAGTTACGCGAGCAGCCGGACATTCATTACAGACTGGCTTGATGAGTGCTGAGTACTGAGTGCTGAGATCTGAGATCTGAGTACTGAGTGCTGAGTGCTGAGATCTGAGTGCTGAGATCTGAGTACTGAGGTATGGTCCATCAGTTGGCGGCACCCCAACGCAACTCCCGACTGCTCACTCAGGACTCAGTACTCAGCACTCAGTACTCTTTGCTTACTTCACCCTCCACTCCTGGATTCCCGCGGACCACGTAGGCTGCATCGTAACTTCGAGACGCAGGCCGCTGGTGGTGACTGGCTTGAAGGTCACCTTGTTGTAACGGTCTTTCTCGACGACGTAAGGCTGGCTATTCTCGACGGCCTTCCACTCTTCGCCGACCTTATAGAGGACGCGCCAGGAGAGAGGCACCCGGACCTCACCGCGACCCGTGTCATCAAGCCAGTAGATCTCAGTCTCGGACACCGGCAGAGGCTTCTCGAATGTGTATTCGACCCATTCGGTTGTACCCTTCTTTGGCCACCAGTGAAAGAAGCCCTCTGATGGATCGCTCGACGACCGGGGCTCGGATTGATCGTTGATGGCGCGGGCCAGGTTTGGGTTTTGGTTCGGCGATGTGCGGACTTTGCTCGTCGAAGCAATGGTTGGAACCGGCTTCGCCCTCACGCTGGCTTCGCTGTCAGGCAACCAGACCAACATCTCGCCACGACCGCGATTCGCCCAGGAGTAGTACGGAATCGCTGTGAAGTCCCGCGCTTGCTTCATCAACTTTCCTTCAGGGTCATAGGCTGCACCAAACGCTTTGCCCTTGATCACCACGACCCCTTTCAGGAGGTCGGGTTTGAACTCAGTCGTGAGCCGGGCGTCGTCGGGCAGCATGAGATTGCGCACCTCACCGCCGGGATTGTCAGGCCATTCGGCACAGTAAACGACTGGCCCTCGCTGAAGAGCAACGCGCCCGCGGTCTGCCTCGACCGCCTCGCCCGCCATAACGCGGCGTACCGGCATCGGCAGAGTCAGCTCAATCAGGTCGCCTCGTTGCCACTCGCGTTTCAGACTGACGTATCCTTTGTTGAGCTCAAGGGAGACAGGTTTGCCATTGACCTTGAGCACAACCGCGTCATCGGCCTTATCCGCAAAGCGGTACAGGTCGCTGGGGACCGCTTCATTGCGTGCCCATCCAGGTATCCGCACGTTTATAGTGAATGTGCTTTTCTTATCCGGGTTGACCGTCATCTTAACCGCGCCGTCCCACGGATAACGAGTCTCCTGAGTCAGGCTTAGGGTGCGGCCGCTGTCCATTTTGATCTGAGCCGTGCTGCCGACGAAGAGATTCACGTAGAGCGTGTCTTGTTGTTGAGCGTAGACGTACCCGGGCACGGATGCCAGGAAACGCGTGATGTTGCCGGGACAGCAGGCGACTCCAAACCAGGGTCTCCGCTCATGCTGACCCTTCGACTCCAAAGGGTTCGGATAAAAGAACGCCTTGCCATCAAGCGACACGCCTGAGATGAGGCCGTTGTAGAGTGTGCGCTCCATTACGTCGATGTACCTGGCATCGCCATGAAGCAGGAAGAGACGATAGTTCCAGTAGTCGTTGCCTATGGCTGCACAGGTTTCGTTATAGGCGCTCATGTTAGGTAGTTCATAGTTGGCGCCGAAGGCTTCTCCCGAGCCGGTAGCTCCTATGCCGCCGGTGATGTAGAGCTTCTTGCCGACGACGTTCTCCCAAATCTTATCTATGGCATTCACGTATGAAGCATCATCGGTGAGCGCGGCAACGTCGGCCATACCCGAATACATGTAGGTGGCTCGCACGGCGTGGCCAACAGCCTCGGTCTGGTCTACGACCTTCTTATGCGATTGATTGTAGGTGGCGCTACGGCCCTTGCCTCTTTGCGGCTCCGGTCCGCGCTCATCGAGCAGGAACTTGGCCAGATTGAGGTAGCGCTCCTCCCCTGTGACGCGGTAAAGCTTTACGAGGCCCATCTCCGTGATCTGATGTCCCGGCCAGATCGACTGCTTACCCGGACCAAAAGTCTTGTCGAGAAGATCGGCGGTCTTGAGAGCGACATCGAGCAACTTCCGCTTCCCTGTCGCCTGATAGTAAGCCGTGGCCGCCTCATAAAGGTGGCCAAGATCGTAGAGTTCGTGACTATCGACCTTCTCCAGTTCCCAGCGCTGCTTGCCCGCCCACGGATGGGGGTGCTCGGGATCGATGGTCCTCGTGGTGTAGAGATACCCATCCTTCTCCTGCGCGGCGGCAATCTTATCGATCACACCGTCAACATAAGCTTCCAGTTTTGAGTCGGGGTGAACACTTAGAGAGTAGGCTGCCCCTTCGATGACCTTGTACGGGTCGGTATCGTCGAACGGATAACCCGGAGGCTTTTTGTTTGTGAGCTCTTCGCCCCTGAGTGCCTTCGCTGCACGTTCGAAATTTCCGATGCGCCCAGTCTCTTCACACTTCTCGAAGGCAAAGGGAATGGTCACCGTCCGATTGATCTCAATCTTAGGAGCCCAGAATGCATCGTTGAAATGCACCGATGTAAACGGCACCGGCTTGACCCGATAATCATGCGTACTCTTCGGCTGTTCGGCTGACTGCTTCTGACCGGCACTCGAGAGGATGTTCGCGCCGAGCAAGGTAAATACTACGCTGATCACGACCGATCTTCTTGCAGTTCTCATACACAATCGTCCTCCGAGTGTCGAGATTATGACCACTGTCGCTCACGCTGCAACGCGTAGGCTCTCACCTCACACCGTTTCTTACCTTTGACACCGCTCACTCTTCGAGCAGCCGCCAACCAGACATTTATTTACCTGGATGTGAACGGCTCTCAACCCGATTCGCCCGGCCGTCGCAGCGGATTGTAGCACGTTTTCCTCGATGTGAGCACTAGCGACGCTTGAATTAGTGCGAAATGAACAGCATTCGACGACAGCTCGGGGGGAGCATGGAAGTTCTGCTGTGTCCGTTATCGGGGTCGAGGTTATCTGAACCAAGCGCCGGATTCTTGGCGTTTGTGTTAGATCCGCCTTGAATACAGCGGTTTAATCAATTAGATTCAGCGCTTCAGGATAACGGTATCGGAAAGGCCAGCTGGAGGCGAAAGGCAGCACGTTCGATCGGGGCGTCTCCTGGGGATTCGGTCCTCTCTAAGGCCGTACTCTCTAGATTTGTGGTTGGCTGGTTCTATAGGACAAAAGCTCGATGGCGGACAAACTCAGCAGTGGGACTGCAGTCAGTCGAACCTGGAAGGCGGCAAGTTCAAAAAGCGGGGTTGTGAGAAAGGAGCTTGGAACAGGTCTCCTCCTGGTAGTGCTCTGTATTGTCGTCACTATACTCGATCCTCGTTTTCTCGGCGGGGCGAACCTTCAGAATATGGCGCGGCTAATCGGCGCCTTTGGCATATTCAGCATCGGCGTCGGGGTGGTAATCATATCGGGCGGAATCGACCTCTCGGTGGGATCGATATTCGCTCTGCTGGGTGTGCTGCTATCGATGATGCTGACCCAGGGTCGCTGGCCAGGTATTCTCGCGGTGACAGTGGTGATGGCAATCGCGATGTGTCTCGGCCTGGCTCACGGGTTGCTCGTCACCAGAGTGCGGCTCCAACCCTTTGTCGTAACGCTCTGCGGGCTGTTGCTCTATAGAGGCCTCGCGCGCTTTATCGCGAACGATGAAACCAAGGGATTCGGAAATGCAGAAGGGTTCGAGGGTCTGAGGACTCTGGCGACCGGAAGCGTCCTTGGCGTTCCCACTCCATTCCTGTTGCTGATGATCGTGAGCTTCGTAATGTGGGTGGTCGTGCACCGTTCGGTCTATGGGCGCCACCTGTTCGCCGTGGGACGAAACGAAGAGGCGGCTCGATACTCGGGAATCAATTCGTCGCTGGTCACCGCTTGCGCTTACGTGATCTCCGGACTGCTGGCCGGCGTCGCCTCAGTAGTTTTTGCGTTCTACACGAATTCGATTTCGCCTTCTACGCACGGAAGCTTTTACGAGCTATACGGAATCGCGGCGGCTGTGCTTGGGGGCTGTAGCCTGCGGGGCGGAGAGGGTTCGATAGCTGGAATACTCATCGGCACCGCGCTGCTCCAGGTTCTACAGAATCTGGTCAATCTGTTGGGGGTTCCCTCTTCTTTGAACTTCGCGGTTATGGGTGCGGTGATTCTGATCGGCGCGGTCGTCGACGAGATTCTCAAACGCCGCTCCGCGAAAACGTCGTCGAGGAGAGTAGAGACATCGCCTTCTACATCAGGAAGCCAGGAGGCGTAGGCCCACGGTAGATCGCTTTCGACCTGCGCTTCACCCCGTTTGAGGATCGGCTTTGACGCAAAGATCAGATATGCATAGGACAGTCGAGAGCACAGCGCCGGACAGGAATCATCCGGTCGACCTTTTGGATTTCATTCAAACACTGCGCACGCCCGGGCGCGGTTCCAATCCCGCGACGTTCGGGCTCTTTGATCAACAGAGAGAGATCGTGATCTCGCGAGCGCCTGGCCGGCTGGATGTGATGGGAGGAATAGCGGACTATTCCGGTTCGCTTGTGCTCGAGATGCCGATTCGCGAGGCGACCCTGGTAGCTTTGCAGCGCGACCCCCTTCGACGGATTCGGATCTTAAGTTCACTGCAAGAGCCGGGCGTGGACCCGGTGTTTGAAATGGCGCTGGCGGACCTCGAAGCCCCGGAGGGCCCGATCGATTACGAGACGGGCCGTGCCAGGTTTCAACGGCACAAAACACAGCGCTGGGCCGCTTATGTTGGAGGGGTGTTCCTTGTGCTGATGCGAGAGCGCGGCATCTCCTTCACCGACGGGGCGCGCATTTTCATTGAGTCTCGAGTACCTCCGGGTAAGGGTGTGAGTTCGTCGGCTGCTCTCGAGGTCGCCACGATGCAAGCGGTTTGTGGCGCCTTCGGCCTCTCGATCGAGCCGCAAGAGATCGCGCTTCTCTGTCAGAAGGTCGAGAACCTGGTTGTCGGCGCGCCGTGCGGGATCATGGATCAAATGACAGCAGCGGTCGGTGAAGCAGGCAGCCTGATGATGCTGCTCTGCCAGCCCGCTGAACTCATTGGTACCGTAGTCATCCCGGATGACATCGAGTTCTGGGGAATTGATTCCGGCGTGCGCCACTCGGTTGCCGGCGCAGACTACGGCTCTGTAAGAACCGGGACTTTCATGGGTTATCGAGTCATCGCTGAACTGGCCGGCTTGAGGGTGAATACTACTTCGACGCCGGGCCGGGTGGAGATCGACGATCCGAGATGGCTGGGATACCTGGCCAATCTGACGCTACCCGAGTTTGAGGGCTACGCCGCGGAACTACCGGAGCGTATGCGCGGAGCCGAGTTTTTGTCAGCGTACGGAGGAACGACCGATTACGTAACCAGGGTAGATCCGGAATGCGATTACGCTGTGCGAACACCCACCGCTCACGCTGTATACGAGAGCCACCGAGTGCGAGCGTACGGTCAGTTGATCGAGGACGCGCCGAGCGAACCTGGGCGCGAGTTCCTTGGGTGGTTGATGTATCAGTCGCACGCGAGTTATTCGGCATGCGGCCTCGGTTCGTCCGAGACAGATCGTCTGGTGGAGCTCGTGCGCGACGCCGGTCCAGCACAAGGGCTCTTCGGAGCGAGGATTACCGGAGGCGGGAGCGGCGGCACGGTCGCGGTCCTCGGCCGGCGAGGCGCCGCGTCGGCCATAGCAGGAGTCACAGCCAGGTTTGCTGAAGAGACCGGCTATCACCCGTATCTTTTCGCGGGGTCTTCGCCAGGCAGCGCTTCCGTCGGATGCGTGAGGTTAAATGCGCGTGGTTAGCAGGAGCACGAAGGAGGTTGCCTTTCGGGTGCACCGCTCGCCATCTGGGGTTGGTCGGTTGTTCCATTGTCACAGAAGCGGAGGTCTGATCAGTTGATACTTGTAACAGGGGGCGCCGGATATATCGGGAGCGTGACGAGCGAGCTGCTGACTGCTCAAGGGGAAGATGTCGTCGTCCTCGATAACCTCTCGCGCGGACATCGCGAATCACTGAATCCGGCCGCCGTCTTCTACGACGGCAACATAGGCGACCGTGAGCTTGTGCTTCGAATTGCTCGCGAGCACTCCATCGAAGCCTGCATACACTTTGCCGCATATGCTTATGTTGGCGAGTCCGTGACCGAGCCGGCCCGCTATTTCGAGAACAACGTCGAACACGGAAACTCGCTGCTGGGATCTCTGCTGGAAGCCGGAGTGCGTCGAGTTGTATTCTCTTCCACGTGCGCTACCTACGGCGAACCCGAGAGCGTGCCCATATCTGAAGATCACACTCAGAAGCCTACGAATCCGTACGGTTGGTCGAAGCTCTTCATGGAGCGCATAATGCACGCTTACGATCAAGCGTACGGCCTCAGGTTTGTAGCATTGCGTTACTTCAACGCCGCCGGCGCAACTGAACGGCTTGGCGAGGACCATCACCCCGAGCCCCATCTGATACCTAACGTGCTCAATGCGGCGCGAGGAGTGATCCCGGCCGTTTCGGTCTTTGGGAATGACTATGCTACGGCCGACGGCACGCCCGTTCGCGACTATGTTCATGTTTCGGACCTGGCCGCGGCTCACATTCTGGCCTTGAATTACCTCCGGGCCGGAGGCGATTCGGAAAAGGTGAATCTGGGCAGCGGCCACGGGCATACTGTGCTCGAAGTGATTGAGGCCGCCCGCGAGCTAACTCAAAGACCAATTGCCGTCAAGATTGAAGCTCGGCGAGCAGGCGACCCCTCACACCTCGTCGCCGACGCCGGAAAAGCGAAGACTTTACTCGGATGGCGCCCCGCATTCCCGGACCTGTCCACGATTATTCGAACTGACTGGGAATGGCGCGTGAGCCATCCGCTGGGATATGGATCGAGTGAGAATGGTAAGACTAAGAACTGAGTTTCATCAGGAGGACAAATGAAGATTCGTGCAACGTTATTGCTGTGCCTGTGCATGCTCTGGAGCCTTTCTGTCGTCTCTTGCGGACGCGGAGGCGAAGGGGAGACCGCTGGCGGGAAGAAGTTTAAAGTCGCATTCGTTACCAACAACGCCTCGGATTTCTGGACCATCGCGCGAAAGGGCTGCGAAGCGGCCGATCGTGAGCTGAATGATGTAGACGTAGAGTTCAGGATCGCGGACAATACCGCGGCCGAACAGAGGCGGATCATCGACGACCTCCTCGCCAAGGGAGTCAACGGCATCGCCATCAGTCCCGTCGATCCCGGCAATCAGACACCTATGATCAACGAGATCGCCAAGCAGGTTGTGGTGGTGACGCAGGACAGCGACGCCCCCGAAAGCAATCGAGCCTGCTACATCGGCACCGATAATACGGCGGCCGGCCGCCAGGCGGGCGAGTTGATCAAAGAAGTCCTGCCGCAAGGCGGGAAGATAATGATGTTTGTCGGCAACAGGGATGCGCGCAACGCGCAGGAACGATTCCAGGGAATCAAGGAGACGCTTCAAGGATCGAAGGTCGAGATCATAGACGTCCGCACCGATGAGACTGACCATGTCCGGGCCAAAGCGAATGTTGCCGATACACTGGTCAAGTATCCGGATGTTGCAGGCCTCGTCGGCTTGTGGAGCTACAACGGGCCCGCGATTCTCAACGCCGTAAAGGACGC
>DASYSA010000146.1:0-13062 GCA_036003885.1 Blastocatellia bacterium
AATTCGCATTTCGCATTTCGCATTTCCCTTCACATCAGACGCTCCTTAAAACCTCGCAGAAGCGCCAGCGCAGCTTCATCCCCTATGCTCTCCACATCCAGAGCGCGCAGATCATCAAGCACTGCGTCGTTGGCGATTTCAAACAGCGTCGGCTGAGGATCGTTCTTTCTGGACGGAAGATGGCGCGCGAACTTCGGTTTGCCCGTCACATCCAATTCATTCGCTTCGAGGTTCGACAGTATTTCACGCGCCCGGTCGATTACGCCTTTGGGCAGGCCGGCCAGGCGCGCTACCTCGAGACCATAGGACTTCGAGGCGCTGCCCTCCACCACTCGCCTCAGGAACACAATTGTGCCACCCGACTCCTTCACCGCCATCTGGTAGTTCCGCACCCCCGGCAGCAGTTTCCCAAGCTCCGTCATCTCGTGATAGTGGGTCGCAAACAAGGTCTTCGCCGCGTGCTGAGGATTGTCGTGCAGGTATTCGCCAATGGCCCAAGCGAGCGAAAGACCGTCGAAGGTCGACGTTCCCCGCCCCACTTCGTCCAGCAACACCAGACTTCGTGGAGTCGCGGTGTTCAAGATGTTAGCCGTCTCTGTCATCTCGACCATGAATGTCGATCGTCCCCGCGCAAGGCTGTCCGAAGCGCCGACTCTGGTGAAGATCCGATCGACGATCGCGATGCGAGCCTCGCTCGCAGGCACGAAGGAACCGATCTGCGCCAGTATGGCTATCAAAGCAGTCTGTCTCAGATAGACCGACTTTCCACCCATATTTGGACCGGTGATGATCAGGAGGCGGTCGGTTGAGTTATTCGCATACGCGTCGTTTGGGATGAATCGCTCGCCGGTCGTTTCGATGACCGGATGGCGGCCGGCGCGAATGTAGATCTCATCGTCTTCGGTCAGTTGAGGGCGACAGTAGTTGCGGCGCGCCGCGACTTCGGCAAGCGACAACAGCACATCGAGCATCGAAAGCGCCTGTGCGACGGCTTGAACGCGACGGGTCTGGGCCGCGACCGCCTGCCTGATCGTGAGGAAGAGCTGCTGCTCGATCTCGGCGATCCGCTCTTCCGCGCCGAGCACCTTTGCTTCGTATTCCTTTAACTCCGGCGTCGTGTAGCGCTCAGCGTTGGTGAGCGTCTGCCTGCGCTCGTAATCCTCGGGCACACTCTTGACGTTGGCCTTGCTGATTTCAAGAAAGTAGCCGAAGACGTTATTGAACTTGACCTTCAGCGATGAAATCCCCGTACGCGTTCGCTCGCGCGCTTCGATGCGGGCGATGATGCTCTTGCTGGAAGTGGCGACTTCGCGCAACTCATCGAGGTCCGCGTTGTAACCGGGCCGGATGTACCCGCCATCCGCCAGTGATATCGGCGGATCCTCAACCAGACTGTTGCCGATCAACTCTCGAACATCAGCCAGCTCATCGAGACTCTCGGCCAGCACTTCAAGGAGAGAGCAAGTCGCATCTCGCAGGAACTCCTTGATTGCGGGAATGCAATCGGCCGAAGACTTCAACGCGGCCAGATCGCGAGGTGTTGCGCGTCCCAGGCTAATGCGACCCATCAATCTCTCGAGATCGGCGACCTTCTTGAGCTCCGATCTCAGACGGTCGCGTAGGATAATGGCCGTCTTCAATTCGGCTACCGAGTCGAGGCGCGCGTTCAACTCGCCTATTCTCATCGAAGGCCGCACCAACCACTGCTTCAACAGTCGAGATCCCATTCCTGTAACCGTCTCATCCAGCACGCCCGCGAGAGTCCGCGATCGAGAACCGTCCAGCGCTTCGATCAGCTCGAGGTTGCGAACCGTTGGCGTATCAAGAATCAGATAGTCATTAGGCTCAAAGTAGGAGATTCCGGTGACATGGCCCGCCTCTTCCTTCTGAGTCTCGCGAACATAATGAAGGGCGGCGCCGGCGGCCGAAACTGCGAGGTCGTGTCCGCCAAGCCCGAACCCATCAAGCGACGCCACGCCGAACTGCGCCTTCAAAAGCTCGCTGGCGCGTTCGAGAGAGAAGGCCCACTCGTCCAGCGGCGTGAGCGCCCTGTCCTCGTCCGGAACGCTGACCGTCGCAGATGAGTCGGCGGGGTTCTGCTGGGAATCGCTCTCGACATCGGCGCGCCTGCCGGATCTGAACAGCGGCTCGAGTGGTTTAGGGAGCAGGATCTCACGCGGCCCGAACGCGTCGAGTTGTTCCACAACTCTCTCCCAGGCCGAGTCGCCTACGAACTCGGTGACCAGGAACTCCCCAGTCGACAGATCCAGGAAGGCGACCGCCATTCCATGGCCGACTCCGAACACCGACGCTAGGTAGTTGTTCTCTCGGGCTTCCAACAACTGAGAATCAATAGCGGTGCCCGGCGTGATCACGCGAACAACTTCGCGACGGACGAGTTTGGTTGTCTTCCTGGCGTCTTCCGTCTGGTCGCATATGGCGACTCGATAGCCCTTGCGCACCAGTTTGGCGATGTAGCCGCCGGCTGCGTGGTAAGGGACGCCGCACATAGGCACTGCGGCACCGCGCTCCTTGTGGCGCGCGGTGAGGGTGATCTCGAGTTCTTTCGACCCGATCACCGCGTCGTCGAAGAACATCTCATAGAAGTCGCCGAGTCTGAAGAAGAGAAGCGTGCCCGGATGCTGGCGCTTGATCTCCTGATACTGCTTGAGCATCGGAGTGGGGGTAGGTTCTTGCATATTAATTAACGGTTCAGAGCGTTTCGAATGGAGCGCGTCGGGCCGTCGCGCGAGAAGAAACAGGGGCGGTTGTTTCAACCATGAGCTTGAATATATAATCGGCTACTGCGACGGATGTCAAACTGGAGAATTTCGAATTGCGAATTTCGAATTGCGAATTTGCCGCTGAGATGCGATCTGATGCTCCTGGCGCTCGATACGAGGGGGAGACATGCAAGATCCGCAATTGAAAATTCGAAATTCGAAATTCGAAATTCGAAATTCCGTCCCCGTAATCCTGGCACTGGATACATCTTCGAAGACGACCAGTATAACAGTAACTCGAGGCGGTCGGGTACTGGTTACCTATAAGGCCGACTTTGACGAGACGAGATCGGAGCGCCTGTGGATCGAGATTCAATCGCTGCTCGATTCCTGCGGCCTGACCATTAGCGAGGTCGACCTTTTCGCGGTGTGTGTGGGACCGGGCGGTTTCACTGGGTTGAGAGTTGGGCTGGCAGCGGCTAAGGGACTCGCTGCGGCGGCTCGAAAGCCCATAGTCGGAGTGACATCCCTTGAAGTTTTGGCGTTCGCCGCCGGCCCTGCCCCTGCGGTCTGTGCGATGGTCACCGCATACAAGGGCGACCTCTACTCGCAGCTCTTCTCATTCGACAGCGATGGCGTGCCGGTGCCTGCGAATGCTCCAATGGTCGGTACCCTCGAAGAAGCTCTCGCACGCATGAACGACTTGCGACCGATACTATTTGTAGGTTTCGATGCGGGGTCTGTGATAGAGGACTCGGCCCCGACCCAGGGAAGCTGGAGTATTGTCCAGCCTCCGGATTGTCTGGCAGTAGAAATCGCACGGCTGGCTCGCGTGAGACTCGCTCGCGGTGAAGTAGATACGCCCGAGAGTCTGCGAGCCTGTTACGTTCGCCAGGCAGAGGCAGAGATCAATTTGGCAAAGGGACTGTTAGGTTCTAAGATCAAGCGTGTGCTGGGAAGAGAAGGACCTGTATAATCTGGGTACGATCTGGGTACGCACGCTTCCAGCGTGCTGGCGCGGGAGCGCCACTTCCCTGTTGAGCCTTGGAAGTCTTGAATGGAGCGCGGAGTCATCGCCGCGAGCGAAATCTGTTCGTGCGAACGGGATCTGTTAACATAACCTTGATTGCGAGCCTCATTGGATCGCTTTCGTATTCGCAAGGCTCTGTTTTTTTTCGAAGTTGCCGTTAGAGGAGTAAGTCGTGTCTGTCAGTCAGTACAACGAACCCGCCTACGGTTTAGCGTTCAGGTCCTATTCGGTTGAGCAGATGATGGAGAGGGACCTGGATGAGGTAGTGAGCATCGAGGAGATTACTGGCCTGAATCGATGGGGCTACGACGCTTACCGTCGGGAGTTGTTCAAGAATCCGAATTCGGTTCTGCTTGTTGCGCGCAGTTTCGAGAGAGACGAGCAGGGCCGGAGCATACTGGGTTTTATTGCCGGATGGACAGTCGAGGATGAGCTGCACGTCAACAATCTGGCTTCGCATCCTGACCATCGAGGCCGGGGAGTGGGCCGGGCGCTAATGGAGGCTGCGGTCGACGAAGGAATGATGAGAGGCGCGGTCTTCGTGTTACTCGAGGTGCGGGCCTCGAATGAGGTGGCGCAGGCGCTCTATCGGAAGATGGGTTTCAACCTTGTGGGCCGTCGTCGAGATTATTATCGTTTGCCGACCGAGGATGCATTCGTTATGAAGTTGGTGATCACGTAATTCATCCGCAGATTGCGCAGATGACACAGATAAAGAGAATTTCCCGACCTTCAAGAACTCGGTCGAGCCTCCCTTCGTGACTAGAGCAATCGACAATCATTCCTGGTTTCTGCGAAATCTGCGACATCTGCGGATCGCCCCAGACCCTCTTGGTATCTGCGAAATCTGCGGATCGCAATGGTTGTTGACAGGGAATGGGGGCGCGGCTAGAATTCAACTTCTTCGAGCGGGAGTAACTCAGCGGTAGAGTGCGACCTTGCCAAGGTCGAAGTCGCGGGTTCAAATCCCGTCTCCCGCTCCAAAGCTTCAGGGCGAAGGCGAAATCTCCTCGGACAAAGTAGAAATGGAGTTGCCTTCGCCCTTCGTATGATAAGCGAAGGCGGCGTAGCCAAGTGGTAAGGCAGAGGTCTGCAAAACCTTTATTCATCGGTTCGATTCCGATCGCCGCCTCCAACCCTCCTTTTTTCTCTAACCACTAGACTAGAGGTCGGGCAGAAGGCGCCAAACATTGCCTGCCATAATAATATATTGAGTACCAAAGCCATAACGCTTCATCTCGGAATAGGCCTGTTCAGCCGTCCACCCGTCGTGCGTCAAATGAAAGTAAAGCACCTTGCGCCAGAGAAACGGCTCATGATCTTATGAAATAACCTGGTTCCGAAGCAAAATGAAAGAGAAGTTGCCTCAGGACTGAAACGAACGATGAATGAATTCTTTTCAGCTTCACACACTCCGCACAATCTCGGTGATATGCCAGCTGAAGAGTTTCGGCAATACGGTCATCGGTTGATCGATTGGATCTCAGACTTCCTTGCAAACGTCGGCAATCTACCCGCTTTTCCAAACGTTCAGCCGGGCGACATCCTCAGCAAATTGCCAGGCGCGCCCCCGATCAAAGGCGAAGCAATGGACGAGATTCTGGCCGATATTGATCGCGTGATCATGCCGGGAATGGCGCATTGGAACCATCCTCGCTTCTTTGCCTACTTCACTTCATCGGGCAGCGGGCCTGGAATTCTGGGTGAACTGCTCAGCGCAGCTTTTAACGTTAACAGTATGCTCTGGCAATCGTGCCCGTCGGCGACAGAGCTGGAACAGGCCACGATCGATTGGCTCAGGCAGATGTTAGGATTGCCGCCGGAATCCTGGGGCATTATTTACGACGGAGGATCGAGCAGTACTTTTCACGCAATCGCTGCGGCGCGCGATCAGTTTGCTGAATTGAAGGTCCGTGAACGCGGGTTGGCAGGCCGCAGCGATCTTCCTCAGCTTCTCATTTACACATCTGACCAGGGTCATTCATCAATTGACAAAGCTGCGGTTGGGTTGGGATTGGGATTGGATAGTGTGCGCCGAGTGGCCGTCGATGAACAATACCAGATGGATCCGCGAGCTCTTGAAAAAGCTATTGCCGAAGGTCGCAGCACTGGCAGTTTGCCGTTTTGTGTGGTTGCGACAGTAGGCTCGACCTCCTGTACGAGCATCGATCCGATTTCGGCGATTGCCGGCATCTGCGAACGCGAACGTTTGTGGCTGCATGTTGACGCAGCGCATGGAGGCGCTGCGGCGGTTGTGCCTGAAATGCGTTACGTGCTCGATGGCTGTGATCGTGCCGATTCGATAGTTATCAATCCTCACAAATGGCTCTTCGTGCCACTGGATTTGAGCGTTCTGTACACGCGTAAGCCTGAAGTACTGCGGCGTGCCTTCAGCCTGGTGCCAGAATATCTGAGGACGACGAAAGGTGAGGAGGTCGTGAATTATATGGATTATGGCATTCCGCTTGGCCGCCGTTTCAGGGCGTTAAAGCTGTGGTTCACGCTTCGTTACTTCGGCGTTGAAGGCATCGCAGACAGGATTCGAGAACACATCAGGTTGGCGCGGCAGTTTGCAGAATGGGTTGACATGAATCCAGATTTTGAACGCCTGGCGCCTGTGCCTTTGAGCACAGTCTGTTTTCGCGCTCGTTGGCAGGGAATGGACAACAATGAATTGTTGAACCATTTGAACGAACAGCTTTTGCAGGCTATCAATCACACCGGCGAAGCTTTCCTGTCGCACACGAAGCTGTCGGGACGTTTTGTACTCAGGCTAGTCGTGAGCCATCTGAGGACGAATGAAGCGCATGTGGCTCGAATTTGGGCAATCGCAAAGGAGCAGTTGCGATTGTTGAAAGATGGCGGCGTAAATAGATGAGCGAAGCTGTGCAATTTGAAGTTGTGCCTAAAACGTATTAAGACTTCGAACGCAATGTATTCCTGGCAGTCATTGTTCCAGGCGTCGGCTTCAGGAGAACGTTGGCTGGCGTCCTTTGTGAGTCAATGACCGGTAACCAGTTTCTCAAAAAGGGGAGGGTAGTTTATGGTGCGCATGGTCGCGTCAGGTTGGCTCGTCATAAGCTTCGTGCTGGTGTCCAGCGGTTCGTCGGTGAGTGGACAAATCCCTCAACTCATAAAAGGATGGGGCCAGACAGAAGATCCCGACGGTGACTGTAAGATCAGTGCCAGGGAGGGAAAGGTCACCTTCAGCGTCCCAGGGACCGCCCACGATTTGTGGCCCGGGGCTCCGGGGAGAGTCAACGCGCCCCGAATTCTTCAAGATGTGGAGGGAGACTTTACCGTTCAGGTCAAGGTGGCCAGCACCGTCAAGCCGGAGAATGGCTTCTTCCGTTCCGGGACCCTGCTCATCTGGCAGGATGACAAAACCTTTATTCGACTGGACAGCGCCTGCGCGCATCGGGGCGGCTCTACCTTTGATTTTTATTGCTATCTCCATGTTTTCAAGGACCAGGAACGATTGGTGAATGAACAACTCAGGCCCCTCAAAGACCAGCCTACCGATCTGCGGCTGGAACGACGCGCCACCAGGATCATGGCCTCGTTCAGCCAGGACGGAGGCAAGACCTGGAAAGCCTTTGGCGAAAAAACGGTGGATCTTCCCCGGAAGTTGAAAGTGGGCGTAGCGGCCGTTAACGGCACCAATAGTCCTTTCACGGTGACCCTGGAAAATTTCAAAATCAGCAAGTGAGTTGATCCCGGTCCCATGCTGTTCACATGTGTGGCAGCACATGGCCGTGTAATGCACATCTCGGAGCAGGGATGCGTCTGTGGTTAGCATGCATCCATTGAAGAAGGCGCGTGGCGCAGTTGCTCGTTGCTTGGACTCGCCACATGAGCTTCTGGCAGAATAGGGTGATGCCAACTGAGCAAGCTTCGCGAGTCCCTGGTTTCCTCTACGGCACAGCCTGGAAAGAGAACCGCACCTCGACCCTCGTCGAACTCGCGCTTCGGGCGGGCTTCCGAGGCATCGACACGGCGAACCAGCGACGGCATTACTTCGAAGCTGGAGTGGGACAGGCACTGGCCGTCGCCTATCGCGAGGGCCTGGTCACCCGCGCCGATCTTTTCCTGCAGACAAAGTTCACGTCACAGGGCGGCCAGGACCACCGCCTGCCATACGATCCCGCCGCCCCGCTTCGCGATCAGGTCTCACAATCGATGGCCAGTTCGCTTGAACATCTGGGGACCGAGTACGTCGACAGCTTCATTCTGCATGGGCCGGCCTCGGGCTACGGGTGGACCAATGCCGACGCTGAAGTCTGGGAGGCGATGGTGCAGGAGCGCCTCGCCGGCCGCGCGCGTTTGCTCGGTGTCAGCAATGTCTCCCTGCGCCACCTTGAACAGATGGCGGCAGCCCATACGGAAGCGCCCGCGTTTGTGCAAAATCGATGCTTCGCGCGCCTCGGCTGGGACCGGGAAGTACGATCGTTCTGCAAGGAGCGCGAGATCATCTATCAGGGCTTCTCGCTTCTCACCGCGAATATCGAAGTGCTACGCCATCCACTGATTAACGATCTGGCCCAGCAGGCTAACACTGGTCCCGCTCAGGTTGTGTTCGCCTTCGCTCGCCTGGCCGGGATGCTGCCATTGACGGGCACAAGCGACCCCGTGCACATGAAGCAGGACCTGGCCAGCCTCGAACTGGAGCTTTCGCCGGAGGCCGTGGAAGCGATTGAGGCTCTGGCTGGCTGACTCATTGGCCTCCTGCATCATTCCCCTTATGCATTCCGTCTATTCTTGCAGGAGGTAGCTGACTGTAGAAGCTTTGCCGCCGAATACTCTGAACAGAGAATGTTCCTGGAGTTAATCGTATGCTTTTTGCTCAATCGTCAAGGCGATGCCCTGCCCACAAGGACAGTCCCACCGAGATGGTCCTTGATACCGGTGGTATGGGCGATTATCGGTATTGGGCATTTATCAGCTATAGTCATCACGATCAGGCCTGGGCATCCTGGCTCCATGAGGCCCTCGAAACCTACCGAATTCCGAAAACGCTTGTAGGACGACCCATAGGGAAAGGATCCGAAACCATTCCTGAGAGGGTTTATCCGGTGTTCCGAGATCGGGATGAACTCGCCGGCAACTTCGACTTAAGTGAACAGATTAAGCTGGCACTGCAGCAATCACGCTATTTGGTAGTCATATGCTCGCCTCGCTCTGCCATGTCTGCGCATGTGGTGAGCGAGGTTGAAACCTTTGAGGCACTCGGGCGTGAAGACCGCGTAATCTGCCTCATTGTTGACGGTGAGCCCAACGCAAGCGACAGGCCCGATAGCGCTGCGCAGGAGTGTTTTCCCGCGCCGGTGCGTACCCGCAAGACGCCAGATGGTACGCTGGTCCGGACGGACCCGATTGCCGCCGACGCTCGCAAGGGAAAAGACGGCACGACGAACGCCAAGTTAAAGATTCTGGCGACGGTCCTTGGGGTCGGGTTCGACCAATTGAAGCGACGCGAAGAGCGCAGACGCTTCGCGCGCAGGCTCCGCTGGGCAACAACACTTGTTAGTCTCAGTCTCATCTTTTGTCTTATTTATACCCTGGCATTGGATGCCGGTATTGGCGCGCCGGGAGGACAGTCATTCAGGCGGCTCCTCGATCGCCATCACTTATCGCTGTTGCGGCCCGTATATAGTGACGCTGCCATCCGTCAGACTGCCTGCTCACTGCGCACCGAACTCTCAGCTCGCCTGCGTCAAGGCCGCACAGACTTGAAATGGTTTCGGTCGTCGTTCCAGGCAGGCGGCGCGGATTCGGCGAACGTTTGGAGTCATTCGCAGGTATCGTGTGCATTGTTGAGTTCGCCCGACGCCAGTGAGGAGACCCTGGAGGAGGTGGCGTCCGGGCTCGAACCCTTGTTTCGGCCCGGGGTCGCCGTAGAATCCAACTGTGTCAAATACGGATGGCTAGGCGACCCGTCGGACAGCAACACTCTTGCCGTGCCCGCCCTCTGGACGAGCTTGAGTCTGGCTCTTGCCGCGAGAGAATCTGCATTTCTGACACCGGAAGAGCGCGAGCACGTGCTACAGCGGTTGTCCTATGCTCAAGAAGCCCTGGATCTATATAGGCCTGCTGGAGCACAAGGATGGAATATCTTTCCAAATCAGAAGGAACCTTCTCAGCACAACGCGTACGCAACAACGCTCGCTCTGATGGTTCTCCTGGAAATGAAACGGTCAAACCTGCCATGGCGAGGAAGCACGGAGCAACGTGATCTGCTGCTTCAATCCTGTGTTCAATGGCTTGTCGCTCACTTCGATGCCGCGGCAAGTCCGCCTGGATGGCATGGCAGCGAAAGTCTTGCTACGACCTCTGACGGTCTTACTCTCCAGATCTTTGGCAGGTTGCTCGACGCAGAGGCTGAAGCCAATCTTAAAATCCCCATCTCCATTTCAAACGAGATCCCTCGCCATCTGGCCCGCTGTGCTGAGCGGAGCCTCAACTTTCCCGTAAGCAGCGGCGAGTTCAGCGCGATGATCACTGACCACAGGGGCCAGCAGTACCTCGCAAAAGAGTCCATCAACTTTTTGTGGTATCCATGGGCAATTGACTGTGCGGAACGGTGGCTTAGGCGCGCTGAGATTAACAACGCTCCGCAGGAAGGGCGCGTCGCAGTCCAGCGGACCTTAGGCCACCTCGTTATCGACCTTGGGGATGAGGCGGTCACAGCTGCCAGTACCGACTGGACGTTTGTAGCGGCAGAGAGTCTTTATGGGCTGTCAGCACTCCCGCCGCCCGACGGCAACAAGAATGAAAGGACGCAGCTTGCGAAGAGGAAATAACGACCCTGCGGTGGCCCTGCATCTGCTCGATTAGGATTGCCAATCGAATGGCGACCTGAACACAGAATACTAAAGCAAGCCTATCCTTGACGAATCCAGCAACAATTGAAGCAGTACACAGGGGGCTTTCGCATTTGCGGGCGCGACTACTAGCCTCAGTATCACCCTGTGTTAGCGCATCCACCGGTTCTCTCCCAAATTACTACGTTCCCGACGACAGCGAGGAGAGAGATGAGCGAGTGGAGGACGTTGCGATTGTGGCTACATCGTCCCGTGGGTGATTCGACGATAACCGGAAAGAAAGGCGGGCGGACAGGGCCCGCCCGCCATCCTCCCCCTCAGTGACAGGGCTCGTACGAAGTCGTACGGTAGGCGGTCTGCCGCCCCCACACGTACGTGGTTCCACAATTACACGGAATGATCTTCCCCCCACATTCGACTGTCTTACTCGCATCCGTGTAAAAGGTGATCTCGATCTCCTGCGAAGGGCAGGCATACGAGCTCGGATTCAGCGTAAATGTAAAGACACCCCAGACCATTACTATGGCAAGAGCGGTCATTAACATGCGTTTCTTCAGGTCGCGTCTTACTCTCTGCATAACTCGAATTCTCCTTTGCTGTTAAACGTCCCACAAAATTTAAAGGTCATAACACGCGCATTACGGTTGATGATTGCGCGTCGCACAATTGCGCCTTCGGCCGCAGCGGGGCAAGCTGCTTTCGATCTGCCGGTAAAGCCTCGGTCACACGCATCGTCGATCTCTTTCCTTTTCAGATCTTCCTGTCGGCACACTCAGGGCCGATGACGAGCAGCGCTGGTGAGAAGGGTGCTTAGTGTCTGGTGTCCATACACCTGAATGATTTGTAATTCTTCTCATAACTCTCCTCAGACCGATGCGTCACTTTCTTAAGACCAATGTAGGAAAAACATTTCACCGGGGATAGGGATTCCTCTCGAGCGCTGACTCTGATTGGGAAGGTTTGTCGGGAAGGCGGGTCGTTGTTCAGCATCGAGCCGCAAAGGCGGAGCGGAAAAGCTGCTCAGTCAAGGGTGGTGCAATAGCAACAAACTCTTTTGGAGTGTCGGTGCGGGTCATAACGACGTGACTACCACCGTGACTGCTGTCAGCACGATGAGAAAGACGGCAGTACCAATCCACTCCTGCGCCTGGATCCCAACCTTGTGTCTCGACCCGGCACCAGCAAGGTAAACAAGGAAGGACAGGCCGAGGCCGATATAGTAGTCGATTGGGTATCCCAGGACCCAGCGAGAGTACCACCAGATGTTTTCAGGGTGGAACCTGGAAAGGCCGAAGCTCGGATTCCAGATGAACCAGAGGAAGTCCCACGAGACCGTCAGAAGCAGAAACCAACTGAGAAGACGCGTTTCGAGTTCGCGCGTGATCCTGGTGAAGAGCAAAGGCGTATGAAGCAGCGCGAGCAGCAAGAGCCAGAGATACAGGTGGTACCCGGTTATTGGCCGGCCACCGGTTATGGCCTTTATCAACGCTCCTTCCGCCTTCCAGGTTGGCAGGGCACGAGCCCAGCCATTCGCCCCTTCGATCTGAACCTCGAGTAGGGCCAGGAGAGTCGCAACCAGGAAAAGGAACATCCCGTAGCCAAAGCCGCGGCGCAGACCCTTCAGAGCAGTGAAACGAGTCTCCGGTTGATGACTGTCGCATGGGCTTGGCTTTGAATCTACGCGGACCCTACCAGTACCGACCATCATTTTTCCAATCAATGTGGGGTAATACGAGGATCAAGAGGGCAGTTTGTAACACCGGGGGGAAGTATCTCAAACCCCTTGTCCCTGCTCAAGATCGCTAAGGCGCCGCTTCGCTCTTCGTACATTTTCTCCAGCCACCTTGGATGCTTCTTCGTTCTGTCCAGGGCCAGCATACACTATTCCAGTATGAGACGCGGCAGGTATCGCTGGTTCGCGGGTCTGGTTAATTGCTTTATGACCTTGTAACACATCTGCACGTACTTCCTGATGACACCAGGCAGACAGGGAAAGACTACCACAACAGGCCCGCCCCCGGGGCAATCGCCACTCGTGGAGAGCGATGCCATTCTCGTGTGACACCCCAATCATCCGGTGCAGGGGCTTGCAGTCAAATTGAGAGTCGCGCTATTCTACACGCTCACCATTGATTGACTATAGGGGCAGACAGCCGGTTTGAACGCCGAGCGCTTTACTCATCAGTTCAGGCAGGTCGTCGTCGCCAAAAGGCTCAGCCTGATTTTTGTGGCTGAGTTTAGTTTTCCTGTTGCGTCTGGTTGTCCGTAGATAGGCCTCATCAACGGCACAATCGAAGTTAGATTGCGCCATTCAAAAAAATAAGGAACGGAACCACGGATCGGCAAGCATGCAAGCCGCTTCAGCCGCTGGCGTATCTGTTCCGCATATCGCTACCCGCTCCGAGTGGGAAAGCAAGAGAGATCGCCGCGCGTCTGCGCGGGCGGTGAATCTTTCTCAGTCCGAGTCCCGTTGCCTGCGTCAGGAATG
>DASYSA010000147.1:0-7666 GCA_036003885.1 Blastocatellia bacterium
CGCTGAAGAAATGCGCGAGCGGTTCTTCACCTCAGGTCATCACGACTGAGGAGCCCGCGCAGTCGGTCGACAAACCCCGAGCAACCCGTCGCGCTCCCAGGCGAAGGGCGAAGAAGCCGGGCGAGCCGATCATCATGATGGGAAGCACGACAAACTCTAACTGAGGGTTCTAACAACTCAGATAGAAAAGCGGGACGGTCTTCGGATCGTCCCGCTTTTGTTTATGCGGTCAGAATTGAGGGCCTGACCCTGTCATTGGTTGTCTCCGCCCAACGAAACATAGTAAGCTTCGGCGAATTCTGCCCCAAGGAAGATACGAATGACACATTCTCTGATTTTCGCAATGGTCGGTCTTCTCCTGGCGGCCCAGACCCGGCCCCCAAAACCCTCGGCCGCCCAGCCGTTCACCGTAGTTGGCGCAACCGTTCGCGAGATGCAGGCGGCGATGGAACAAGGCCGCATCACCTCGCGAGAGATTGTCCTTCAGTACCTGAGACGCATTGCAACTTACGAGGACAAGCTGAATGCGGTCATATACGTGAACCCTCATGCGCTTGAGGAAGCGGAAGCGAGAGATCGCGAGCGCGCGCAGGGCAGGATTCGCGGGCCGTTGCACGGCATTCCTGTGGCGCTCAAGGACAACCTTCAGACGACCGCCATGCCAACCACTGGAGGCGCACTGGCCTTCGAAGGATTCGTCCCACCTTATTCAGCCACCCTCACAGGAAACCTGCTTGAGGCGGGAGCCATCATCATCGCGAAGACCAACATGACTGAACTCGCTAATTGGGTGGCGACCGGCATGCCCGCGAACTATAACGCACTCGCCGGCTACGGTTTCAACCCGTATGATCCGCGCCGCGATCCGCGTGAGGCGACCTTCGACGGGCGACCGGCGCTCAGTACAGGCGGGTCGAGCTCCGGCGTCGGCACCGCGGCGAACTTCTGGGCAGCCAACGTGGGCACCGAGACGTCCGGCTCAATTCTTAGCCCGTCCAACCAGAACATGCTGGTCGGCATTAAGCCCACCGTCGGGCGTGTCAGTCGCTACGGCGTGATCCCCATCACGGCCGACCAGGACACACCCGGCCCTATGGCAAAGACAGTAACCGATGCCGCGATTCTGCTGGGGGTCCTTGAAGGCGCGGCAGCCGATCCCAATGATCCGGCGACCACGAAGTGCTCGCGTGTTCCGGCCGGCGACTACACAAGGTTCCTCAATGCTGGAGGGTTGAAGGGCGCGCGCATCGGCATTCCTCGGGCATTCTTCTACGAGCGCATCACGCCGCCCGGGGCAAAGGAGCCGCGCGGGGGGATCGATCCGGCACAGGCAAAGGTCATGGCCGAGGCCATTGACATCCTCAAGCAGCAGGGAGCAATCATCGTCGATCCGGTAGAGATTCCGAGCATCGCGTCGAAGGATCCGGCAGAAAACTTCCTGCTCTGGTCCACGTGTTCCGGCCTGGACAATGCCAAGGGCAAGGACGTCGAGTGTTCGGTCGTCTTCAAATATGGCATGAAACGCGACTTCAACAAGTGGTTGGCATCGCTTGGGCCAACGGCTCCCGTAAAGACACTCACCGAACTGCGCCAGTGGAATGTGGCGCACCAGAAGGCGGGAGCCATCAAGTATGGCCAGGCTCTACTCGACATCTCGGACGAGATGGATGTCGAGATCGACCGCGCAAGGTACCGCGCCGACCGCGAGAAAGACCTGCGGCTCAGCGCTGCGAACGGCATCGACGCGGCGATGAAGAAGTACCAGCTGGACGCCCTGCTGTTTCCGGGCTCGAGCGGTGCCGCAATCGCCGCCAAGCCGGGCTACCCGACAGTCATCGTACCGTTTGGTTTCGTTCCGAACGCCCCGACACCGCCGTTTCCCGAAAGCTTTGCTCCAAAGCCGGCGCCGTACGGTGTGAGCTTCACTGGGACAGCCTGCAGCGAACCGCGGCTGATTGAACTTGCTTACGCGTTCGAGCAGGCGACGAAGCGTCGTGTGGCGCCACTGTCGGCTCCGTAACAGAAAGAACCCCAATAGAGGTCATGCAGTGGTCAGCTACTTGACAGTGTAGAGCTTGTCTTCTATGGGGTCAGTCTCGACATAGATCCACTTGTACTCGGACGCTCCGCCGCCATGTCTCATCATCCCGATCGGCCCATTGACGATGCGATTGAGGGGATCGATTCGCTCTCTGGGATACGGGTGCGTATAGCGCGTCGTCTCAACACCGTTGACCGCCGCCCGCATCGTTCCCTTCTCGAGGTTGCACAAGATCTCGGTTGTATTCCAATTCGTGAAATCCCTGGAACCGGCCACAAGGGTTTCATGAGGGAGGTTGTGGTGTTGGGGCGGGTGATAGTCCCACATTGCGCCGTGGGGCGGCATGAACTGGATCCACCCCGCCAAATCGATTTGAGGTTTGTCAAGATCAGCCGGGTGATTCCCCCAGAACAGAATGCCCAGGTGGTCCCCGTTTACAGGATTCATCCGTGAGGTGACCACCAGGCGGAAACTGCCGTAATCCGTTTTGGTATACGCTGCCCTGGACGTCCCACCCTGTCCACGCATGGCTCCGTCGGCAATCGACCAGGTCGAGGGAGAGGCCTCCCATCCTTCGAAACTGGTTCCATTGAAGATCCGTACGCACTTCGGGCAAGGAGCCATAGGGTCTTCATTTATGCTCGAGATGTCCCTGGTAGCGGCAGCATCTGCTCTACGGTTCAGATCATCGACGGACCCCTCAGTCACCTTTGCGACGGACGCGCTGCTGCCAACTCCTGATCGACAGTCGCCCATCGCGGAGGACTCCCCGATCCGTGCTGCGGGGCTGCCGATGTCGTTGCTGCAGCCAAGGAGGGCATACCACACAAGAATCGAAACAGCCAGGATTCGCATAGGAGAACTCTTTTGCGATTAGCAGTCTAAGTTGTGGCTTACTTCGAAGATGTTCCGCGCACGATGCCTGCCGAGAGGCCCGTCGGTTTGAAGTAATAAGCAGCCACCCGTTTGATGTCATCCACCGTCACTTTGGAATACCGGTCGGCAAACGAGTCCACTTCCGATGGTTGACGCTGGCGAACGAAAGCTGACGCGTATTGCATCGCGCGGGCCATAGGAGATTGCAGCTCTGTGAGCTGGGACGCGGATGAAGCGGCAACTGCTGCTGACAACTGCTCCGGGCTCACGCCGGCGCGAGCTATGCGGTCCATCTCTCCCGCCAACAACGTCCTCGCGGCCGCCTCATTCTCGCTGGATGACAGAAGCTCGAAATAGATGACTCCGGCCGTCAGAAACGCGTCGTGGCCGGGCATCGCACCGAACGCGAAAGCGGGCCTATCCTTTGGCTGTGAGAATATCTGTCCACCCGGCCTCTTGAGCGCCGACTCAATCACGTCCAGCACCGCCAAATCAGGGCTGTCCCCTTTAGGGCCCGAAACACCAATCATTGCGAAGGAAGACTGCCCACTTCGTTGCTCGATCTTATCTGACGGCTTAGCAGCCTGCGGGACTCTGAGTTGAAGGGTGCGGTCAAGATCACGACGCCGGAAGCCCTCGGCCAACCGGCCGGAGACCAGGGCAGACCCGTCGGTATCGCCCACGATGATCGCAATCGGCACCTGGCGCTTGATCGTGCGCTCGTACCAGCCGCGTATCTGCTCCCCGCCCGTCTTCGCCAGCACCTCCTCACGGCCATGAGGCGGAAGAGCACAGGGATTGCCGGGGTACAGAGCCTGGAGCAGGAGTTCGAAAGACCGCTCCCGGGCTGAGTCCCGCGCTCCCCGGATCATCCCGGTCTGCACCTGGCGGGCGCGCGCGATGTCGGGATCTCTAAATGCGGGCTCTTCGATTACATCGCGCATAATACGAAGCGCCGAGTCGGCGTTGCGCGAGAGTGCGGTGGCGACGAGTCCGAAGAAATCAGGTTCGATGACTACATCGACCCTAGCCCCCAGTTGTTCCAACTCATCGGCAACTCGAGCCGGGTTTTGCCTCACGGCTCCGTAGAGCAGCGAGCGCAGCATCAGTTCGGTTATTCCGCTCGTCGCCTCGTCTTCGGCTACGCGGCCGCCCTGAAAGAGAAGAGCCATGGTCACAAGGGGAAGAGAATGGTCCTCGCGCACAAAAGCCCGCGGGCCGTTCAGCGTTGAAAAGTCTCTCACGGGCAGCGGCTCCATCGATTCGTAGGTCGCGCGCTCGGCGGCTGTCCGTTCTCCACCCTGAGGCACCAGCGGCGTCTGAGATGCGGTATCGGCAGTCTGAATACTCTCGACCGGCTGAGAGAATGACGGAGCCCACGCAGCGACAGTGGCCGCGAAGCGCGGGGCGTCGAATGAGCGAGGCGCGGCTGACTGTGGCTCATACTCGTGCAGGCACGCGGCCGAGGTCGTCATATATTTCGCCGCGACGCGCTGGACATCTTCAGCACGAACCGGCCGGATTCGGTCGCGATAGTCGAGCGCCGCACGATACCCCTCCCCGCTCGCCTCCGCCTGTGCCAGGGCGCGGGCGCGGCCAGGATAGGTCGAAGTTCGATCGACGAAGGTGCTTTCGAGATACATTTTCGCGCGAACCAGTTCCGATTCGCCGACCACCTCGCGCCGCAATCGATCCAGCTCCCTGAACATGAGTGATTCGGCGGTGTCGATTGCGTCGGGGTTCAGCCACATCTGCGCCGTCAGCACGCCCCCGCCCCTGAAAGGGAAATAGTTTGAGTCGGCCCGATATAAAGTGGGCTGCCCGTCCAGCAGGGGCAGGTACAGCCGCGAGCCGCGCCCCTGTCCTATAATCGCGGACAGCACCTCCAGGGCGGGCCAATCCGTGGACTCTCCACCCGGGGCGCGAAAGCCAAGGGTGACGATAGACTGAGTGAGGCTCCCGCGATCCGAGCCGTATCGAAGCCTGGGTTCTTCCGGCTTAGGAACTTCGGGGCCGGGGACCGGAGCCGGCGCGCCTGCGGCGGGAGGCCTGCCCGGCGCCGGACTCCTGGAGTCCGAGGTTCGCGGTTTGGTGTCGGGCCGGGTGTTCGGGGCTTCGGTTGTGCTGGTCGGTCTCGCAGTGCCGAATTCGGCGTAGCGCTGTTGGACGTCAAGCAGAATGGCGAAGGTCGACACGTCCCCCGCAATGGCGATGATCAGATTGGCGGGGCGATAGTGACCTCGATAGAATTCCGCCAGCCGTTCTCGAGGTATCGACCTCAACGCGTCAGGGTTCACCCGTCTAATGGCGCCCGCCTCATTGCCGCTTGAGATGATCTCCAGCAGCCGCGCCATCGAATAATCTGATGGCTCCTGGTAGCCTGCGAGTTCGTCCCCGGATTCGCGCGGGGGTGGGAGGCCTCCGTTCCATCTGTCCTCTTCGGCGAGGTTAGCCGCTTCACGTTGAAGCTGATCCTGGGCAAACGCCGGTTCCTGGATCATCTCCGCCTGAAACGTCAGGAGTTCCTTTGTCTTCGCCGACGGTGCGGCAGCATAGTAACGAGTGGTATCGAAGCTCGCGTCGACCCCTAGCAGTCCGCCGAGTGAGCGAGGGTCTAATGCTGAAGGCGCCGCCGGCCGCTGGGTTGCGCTGCGAAGCATCATCCGCGCCAGCAATCGGGATATCCCAGGGATTTCCGCCGACTCGTCGCGATAGCCCACCTTGAAAGAGGCTACAGCAGCCGTTATTGGGGCAGCATGCTGTTCGCTGATGATGACGGTCATTCCATTACGCAGAATGAAGCGAGAGGTATTGCCGGCCTGTTCCTGCTTGACTACCTCCACAGCCTCGGGAACTTTGATTGGTGCCGGCGTGGTCGCGGGATCACGGGTGGGCACGCGCGGTCGTCCCCGCCCGCTTTGTGACCATCCGGAGACTGGTAGCACACTTGTGATGAGTGAGATGAGTAAGAGGGCCAGGGAAGTAGATTTCAGATGCCGCACCGCGTCGCTCCTTACATGACCGCGCAGAAAAATCATAGAGGCGCGATCTGTCCGGAGTCAACGCGGGAAGAGGCGTGAGTGGTTCACTCTCTAAAACGGAGACTGATTCGAATCAACGAGGCGAGTACCTGGGACGATGACTGGAGTCCCGATTCTCGTGCCTCGCGGATCAAAGCGATTTGCCAACTATCGCGCTATCGACCCTCCATACGTACTTGGTGACAAAGAGATCTATGGTTCGGCTGTAAGAAACCTGAACTTTGACGGTCCCCTCGCGACCAACTAGCGTAAGGCTCTCGGTTGGCAGGTCGTTCTTGAGTCGTATCTTCTCCAACTCCGTCTTAATTTTTTCCTCGTTAAAGTTGCGGACATAAGATATGCGAGCTATCTCATCGACATCAAAGAGCACCGCGCGCTGTTCGACATAAACCGGTACCACCTTGATGACGGTGATGACAGTTGCTATCAGCAGAAGAACTATGAAAACCATTTTTATAGAGATCGCGCCTCGCTCAGACGCGCGGTTCTCTGTGACTGCCGCTTCCATCATGCTTTTCTCCAGAATGCGCGCCTCCACCTGCCGCCGAGTAGCGCGCTGCAATTGACTGTAATGTGGGGGCTTGAATTTCGAGACTATTTCGACAGAGTAGCTTTAAGTGCCGAACGAATCAGGCGAGGGGGCACATCCGACCTCACTACGACCCGGCCGATCTCAACGGGCAGCACAAAAGCCAGCAAACCGCCCTCGGCCTTCTTATCGTGCTGCATGGCTGAGATTATATCACCTAGTGCAAGACTATTCGTCTCGGGGAGCTTTCCGACCCTTGCTATGGCGTTATCTATGGCCTCCCGTTCCTCCAGTCTGAGAAGACCCATCTGTTCCGCTATTCGGGCGGCGGCGCGCATACCATGCCCTACCGCTTCGCCATGAAGGAAGCGTCGATACTGCGTAACGGCCTCTAGCGCATGTCCAACGGTATGGCCGAAATTCAGAATTCGACGCAGTCCGGTTTCGCGCTCGTCGCGACGAACCACGCCGGCCTTAATCTCACATGAGCGCGCGATGAGAGGTACAAGTTTCTCAAGGTCGAATTGCCTTAACCGGTCCATTTCGCGTTCGATTCGATGGAACAGGTGGCGGTCTTTGATCACACCGTACTTGATGGCTTCGTGCAGGCCGGCTCGCATCTCTCGTGGCGGGAGAGTTGTCAGCGTTTCGGGATCGATGACCACAAGGGAGGGTTGATGAAATATACCTATCAAATTCTTTCCCAGGGGATGGTTGACGGCGGTCTTGCCGCCAACCGAACTGTCTATTTGGGCGAGCAGTGTTGTGGGCACCTGAATCAGCCGGATACCTCTGAGGTAGGTCGCAGCCACGAAGCCCGCGAGGTCGCCAATCACGCCGCCCCCAAGCGCTACCATGACGTCCGAGCGCTCGACTCGCTTTTCTATCATGAAGCTATAGAGTGCCTCTGCGGTCCGCAGGCTCTTGAAGCGCTCGCCATCACCTATGAGGAAGCGGTGCGGCTGAAAACCGGCTTTAGCGAGCGAACCCGCTGAGATCCGGCCGTAGAGCGCGTCGACTCTTGGATTACTCACGATGACCGCTTGCCTGGTCCTATCGCCCAGAGCTTCACGGGCCAGTCGACCCACCCGGCTCAGGCACCCAGGCTCGATATGAATCGCATAGCGGCGGTCGCCGAGTTTGACGTCGATTGTATGCATCAGGTCGACTGTGGACAGG
>DASYSA010000148.1:0-10031 GCA_036003885.1 Blastocatellia bacterium
CTGATCTCGTAACCCATAATCCCTGTAGAAATCGCGGCTCTTGGAGCATTCGTATACTGCTCTAGTTAACATCCTCGCTCGCTGCCAGGCCTCAAGGTCTTCGAACCATCTAAGTGTAGCCATCTTTTCTCTCCCTCAAGAAAAAAGGCAATGGAGCGAACACCGCCTGTTAGTGAACGTTGTGTTGCTTTTACGTTTTATGTTTTATGTTTTACGTTCCTCACTATCTGTTAGTATCGTTGCCATCCGCTCGCTTCTATCAACCACTCAACTTATGAACACCTTGGACGTAAAACGCTAAACGTAAAACGTAAAACGTTTCATCCCGAGCTGAACGGACTATAGTCACTGTCGGCCCAGCGGCGCACCTCAAATCTGTAGTGTCTATAGGCGACAAAGATCGGAATTATCGAGATCATCACAAGCGCGAACAAAAGATGCAAAGCTCTCGGAACACCCTGCTCGATCCTGAGAGTCATCGACACCGGTTGCTGCCAGTGCTCCCACTGAGCCTCGAGCCTCAACGTATAGTTGCCCGGAGGCAGCGCCGAGATGAAGATGTCCGGAGACTGGTCCCCTTCGCTCCACGACTCCCCGTCTTCAACACCATGGTAGTACTCGACCGGCATCGAGAATGACTGAACCAGTCCCGTTGACTCATCGATCAGATCGCCCTCTACATACAACCAACTGTTATCCACAGTCCCACGCGCCGCAATCCTGAGGTTCTTGCCTCCGTCGACATGGAACGGCTCGCTGAAGACCGTTGTCGATCCGTCGGAAGCCTTCAACGGCTCGAACTGATAGGTGTTCTCAAAGATCTTCTGGTGGGAGCCGGTACTCATCACGAACAACCCGAAGACGAGTGTGGCGACAAACAAGAAGAGCCAGTACTTGTATACCGCTTTGTGCGGGAAGAGCTGATTCGGGGCGACCTTTGACGGCTTCGGCAGACCCTTAATGCCGAAGGCTTTCTCGACATCTTCTCGGTTCAGATACGCGCCTAGAGACCAATTGATCTCGCCGGACTCGAAGCCGGCGGCCTTTGCCTTCTTTCGCTGCCTCTTCTTTGGTTCTTCGCTTGCGCCAGCGTCTTCGCCCGGAAAGACCGACAGCGGTACTTCCATCGACAACATCAGCGGCGGGCACACGTAGTCAGCCGTCTTGACCAGCTCTTCGGTTGTCACCTTCCAGTAGAATTCGCCCAGGACAATGTCGACGCGGGCGATCGCCTCTTGATAGAGCTTGAAACGTTTGCCTCCGTAATAGACGTTGCGGCCGCTTGCCGTCACCTCGCCGGGGGGCACTGATTGAACGAAGTTCCAGTGGTCGTCACTGCGCACCAGCCAGCGAAACCCCACCTGGGGCTCGTAGAGCAGATACTCTTCCCAGAAGTAGCGCACGCCCTCGTACTCGACACTGCGCTGCATAAAGCCAATTACTGTAAGCTTGTCGTTCCCGAACTGGCCAACCGACCCGATGGGAATTATCGGCGCCACTTTCGGCTGCCCGAGCGCTTTCAAAAACTCAAGCTTCCCATGGCTGACATCGAGGAGCGAGCCGCAGTTAGGGCAAGTCACCCGCTCGGTCTTATCCGGCGCGCGCAGATCGAGAGCGCCGCCGCACTGGGGGCAGGATAGCTGAAGGGCCGAAACCCGTCGGACCTCGCGCTCGGGACCAGGTCCAATGGCAGCGAGGCTGAGATCGGCGAGTGTGACTTCGCGACCGATGAAGACCATCGGCGGCGTTTCCGAGTAGTCGAGAGTCGCAAACGCACCTCCCGACCCGGAAAGGTCGGCGTAGTAGTATGTCTCGCCTGGCGTAAGGCGATATGGTATCTCGCCCTTCGCCCCAAGAGCGCTCGCTTCACCCTTTTCGGCGACCATCAATGGTACGGAGCCGGCAATAGCGGCTACCGGCTGACCCAACTCGAGCATTTCGAATGGCGGGAGCAGGCTCTGCTCGGGCATTGATTGCTGAAAGGTGATGTAGAAGCGGCCTTGCGCTTCAGCCAGCCATCCCCACCTTCCATCGGCGAATGCGGCGTACCACTCGTCCCATACTCCACCCGCCTCGTGGCCCAGTTGCGCGCGGCCGGTCAACTCGAACGAGACGCCTCGATAGCTGCCCCGAAGGCCGATATCGAGAGGCGAACCTGTTTCGGTAAGGTCCGCGACCTTGCCAAGGTCTTCGAGCTTGCGATCTCCGCGGGCGACCACCGAGTTACAGAACTCGCACACCACCACGACAGACGAACCGATCTTGAAGGTGATGGGCCCGCCACAGGCGGGGCATGAGGCTTCAATAGGCAAGTCTTTCAACCCTCTCGACCAGAATGAGATCTCTCGACAAGAGCTGCTTCTTCGTATCGGTCGACGTCTTCGCCGCGACTGAGGGACCGGACCGTTACGCGGCTTGCGCCGAGTATCTCTCTCAGGCGTGCCTCCCAGGGCCACTCGGGACGAAGGCGGCAACAGTAGAGATTGAAGGTTGCAACCCCTGATTCAGGATAGGTGTGACAGGCCAGGTGAGACTCAGTCAGAAGTACGAGGCCGGTTACGCCGCCCGGCATCGGAAACTGATGCCACGCGGGCTCCCCCACCGAACGAAGCTCGAGATCGGCGACGATGAGATTGCAAACGCGCTTCATCGTTTCCAAATCGCGAAGGAGCCTGGCGGAGCACCCCTCTGCGTCGATCAGCCACTCAATCCCCACGTTCATAGTGATTATATAGGATCTAGGATCCAGGATTTAGGATTTAGGATCTATGATTTGAGGACATAGTCCCTAGATCCCAGATCCTGGATCCTAGATCCTACCTGATCAATCTATGGGACGGAAGTCCGATGTGGATGTGTGCACCCGTGGCCGAACCCGCGACGGCCTGGCGAAATGCAATGAAGGAGATCCCCGCATTGCGAAGGTAGGCGATCAACACCTGGCCTTCGAAGCTATCAGGGTGCACTGCGACGTCGACGGACTCGTGATGGTCGAATCCGAGGCGGTCGTGCACCGGCGTTTGGCCCAGAGCACTTATTGGAAGCTGGTGATTGAAACGTCCAAGAAAGAAGCTCTCGACCTTGGAAACATCGGAAAGGAGCCAGCGGGTCGGACCGATGTAGTGGATCAGCGTCGCCGTAGTGAGGTATCCTCCCATTGGCATCGGCTTGAGCCTGGCTATCTGCTCGGCGGCTGTGGCTTCGGTAATCAAGTTGTCGGTGGCCCCAACCTCAGATTGGCGCGCCGCTCGTTGACCCTTGGCGAGCGCCAGCGCCTGCTCGCTCTGCTCAAGCTCGCGCTTAGCAATTATCCCCAGCTCCAGGAGAGATCTTTTCTTTTCGACCTCGGCGGTGGCGCGATTGATCATTTCATCGAGCAGGGTTACCTCCTTTTCAAGGTTCGTCTTGTGCTCGGTTGCCGCTTTTATGAGGTCGGCCTTGGATTGGACCACCGGGTTGGCCGGCCTTGCCGGGTTGACCTGCTTAGTCTGAAGTTTGCGCGCGGGCGGCTTCTTGACTTGAGCCCGAACCGGTGTGCTGCTCAGAAAGGCAACCTCGAAAATAAGCAGCAAAACTACGCACAACAGCCGCGCCGGGAGATTCGCTTCACACTTGGGATGCCCGGCCTGGGACAGACGGTATTCGGGAAGTTCGCCGATCAGGCGGGCGGATTGCCTGTCGCCACGGTCCGGATCGACCGCGCTTTGACCTGGCTCTATTGCGTTCGTTTCGATCAACTGAGAACCGCTCGCTCTCACGTCGCTGGCCTGCACTATTGCTGCAGCTCGGCGCTCAAATCTTCCTGTAATCGTAGCGCTCGGCAATACGCCAGCGCTGCACCATTACCACCTGTCCATCGGGCTTCAACCGAACGCTCACTTCGTCCCGGCGGTTCGGCCGCCCCTCCTGTCCACGCATAAGTAAGTCTACTACGGTGCCATACCGAATGACACCCGTAAAAGTTCGGAAACCTACTATGTCGCCAACCCGGATGGTCCTTACCATTGTCGATTTTGGATTTCAGATTTGGATTTTAGACTTCCGGAACCGCGGATCCAAAATCACAAGTTCAGATTTCAGATTACGGCTATGCAATCAACCTCGATCAGCATCTTTTGCAGCAGTTGGGCTCCAATGGTGGTTCTCGCTGGAAAGTCTGCAGTGAAGTAGCGCCGATAGACCTCATTCATCTTGGCGAAGTCTTCGAGGTCGGCAAGGTATACATTGACCCGGAGAACTTTCGCCATAGACGACCCGGCCGCTTCAAGGATCGCCTTGATGTTTTCGAACACCTGAATGGCCTGGTCTTCGAAGGTAACCGCTTCTATTTTGCCGGTCTTCGGATCTGTCGGTGTTTGTCCCGCAACGTAGATAGTACCGCCCGAAATGATTGCCTGACTGTATGGACCGGCAGGTCTGGGCGCGTTGTCGGTCAGGACTTTGCGTCGACCGGACTTGCCCCTGGTTTTGTTAGGGGTGGTCTTTGGGGATGGCGCCGGCGCTGTGTTGCCTTTGCTTGCCGGAGGCGTCTGCTTTCCGCTCATCGACGAACTCCTTGATTGAGCTGACACTATTTGCGACTGAGCCACGGCGGCCACTCCGAGTGCGCTCACGCCGCTGCCCCTGAGAAATTTCCGTCTGTTCACTGTTCCTCCTTCGTTCCTCGTTTCTCGTTACTCGTTTCTCGTTATCGCAAATCAAGTAGGAACCACACAACGTAAGCAACAGAACGAGAAACGAGGAACGAGAAACGAGAAACGTTTTTTAGAGTTTGATCATTGCCCACATCAGAATAACGTGGATCATCCAGATGGTAAACGCATATGGCAACTGAAACTTTATCACTCCGTACTGGTCGCGCATGTTCAGGAGCGCCGTCGGCACTATGTTAAAGTTCGCCGCCATCGGAGTCATCAACGTCCCACTCGAGCCTGCTGTCAGCGTTATGATCGCGACCATCGCCGGGTTGACGCCGAACGGCTTGATTATAAGCGGGACAAGAACTCCGGTGGCAATCACCGGAAACGCCGCAAAGGAGTTGCCCATAACAATCGTGAACAGAGCCATACCCAGGCAATTTGCAAGGACGAGCAAGAACAGGTTGTCTTGCGGGATCACCGACGTAATGCCGCCCGCGATCAGATCACCGATCTTCGCCGCAGTGAATATCACCCCCAACGAGCCAAGCAACTGAGGCAGGATGTTTACCGTGCCCATCGCGTCGTTGATGCGGCGGCCCTCATCCATCATTGCTCGCGCCTTGCCTCCGGTAAGGAGCAACCCTATGGCCATCGCGCTTATCCCACCAAAGCCGAGCCCCACCAACGCTCCCGCGTTCGCATCCATCCCGCGAAATCGAAAGATGACCGCGACACCGAAGGTCACAAAGGGTATCACCAACACGGGGATGAATATCTTGTTTCCCAGTCTGTCGGCTTCTTTGGCATGCTCCGCATCGGTCGTTTCGTCATAGCGGCCCCGAGCAACTTGACCGGCCCCATCGAGCGCCACCATCAGTATTACAAGGAGCCCGGTGAGCCAGTGCGGCATCAGGCTTCCCGCGATGAAGATGACTCCAAGAGTAAACCAGAAGCAACCCGTGCCAATGCGCCGCGGATTACCGCGGTCCGCGAAGGTCATTGCGGCAAAGATCCAGAGAACGACTCCGGTCAGCGCATAGACCATGTCGAGGCTGACAAGCACCCCGATGATGGATGCCGGAGAAACCGCGAGGAGCACAATCATCGCACCTGCACCTCCGCCTTCTCTCGAGCGATGCGGCGGCGGTAGCGCCTGTCGAAGAGCCAGAATTGAAGCGCGCCGAGCATGATCGAGATCGTGGTGATCGGGATAGCATACAACACCAGGCTCCAGGCGCTTACGGTGTAGCCCAGCCCAGCCATCGTAACCAGCACGAGTTGGATACCTGCCTGAACGGGCGACAGATTCTGTCCGTAGAAGTTGCCGTAGTTCTCGCTTGCCGAAGCCGCTGCCTTGATATCCTCGACTCGTTGAATTGGCAGGTCGTCGGCGCTTTGCGCGCCGGCTTCTGCTTCCGCCGCGGCGACCGACATCGGAAAGACCAGAGGGCGAACAAAAGGCGGGTGGCCATTCAGCCTGATGCCAAGAATCCCGTGGAGCACGCGAAAGAGCTGGTAGACGATCTGCAGCCGGCCGACCGTCGCAACCTTGATTCGCCGAATCAAACGGGCCGATTGCTCTTGCAATCCGTACCGCTCCGCCAGCCCAATTGCCGGGAGCGTAATGATGAACAGGGTCATCAGGCGAAAATCGGCGAAGGCGCGCCCCAACATGTTGATGATCCCGGGCTGGCCGGGCTTGGTCAGGTAAGGCAGGTTTTCAAAGATGCCCTCGCTCGACAACAGAGGGATCCCCGCAAGCAATCCCGTCACCAGGGCGGCGACCACCACTACAAGCGTAGTGCGCAACTTGAGCGCGAGTCCGACCACGACAATTGCGATTCCAATCAGCTTGAACCATTCAGGCAAAGTCCGAAACCTCCGATAGAAACGTTTGCGTTTTACGTTTTGCGTTTTGCGTTTTACGTTTTCGTTTGTTTCAGTAACTGTGTGTGAGGAAGAATTCATATCACTAGAGGATTGTCGAAGCAACTAATCGTTTCGCGTTCTGCGTTTTACGTTTTGCGGTTAGGAACCACCGGAAGGCATCGCTCTACCAACGACAAACGCAAACGTAAGACGCAAAACGTAAAACGCTAAACGTTCCGTGAATTGACTTGGCATGCCCAAGCGGCTATGCTTCGTTGAAAACAGGGTTAGGTCCCGCGTGCCGGAGGCTCGTAACCGAATCCACAGGGAATGGCAGGAATGCTCTTCATTACAGGTTATACAGGATCAAGACCATGAGATCTGAGCGTTCGCAAAGAGTCGAATCGATCTTCAAGTCCGCGCTGGAGCGCGACGCCACTCAGCGAGCGGCATTCCTGGATGGAGCGTGCTCCGAAGATCCATCTCTCAGAAGCGAGGTCGAGTCCCGGATCTCTGCTCACGAGCAGTCGTCTCCCAGCCGGTCCTCCTCCAGTTCAGCACAGGGCAAACGAGCTCAATCCATGGCGGGCCGAACCCTCGGCCACTACAAGATTCTCTCATTGCTCGGCGCCGGGGGAATGGGAGAGGTCTATCTGGCGCAGGACACCAGGCTGGGGCGTAATGTCGCGCTCAAACTCCTGCCCGCCGAATTCACCGAAGATGAAGAGCGAGTCCGCCGGTTCCAACAGGAGGCTCGCGCCGCTTCGGCTCTGAATCACCCCAACATCATCACCGTTTACGACATCGGGCACGATGAGGGACAGCACTACATCGCTGCCGAGTTCATCGATGGCGAAACGATGCGCCTCGCAATAAACAGCGCCAGGGTGGAACTAAACAAGCTGCTCGAACTGCTTGCTCAGGTAGCCGACGGATTGGCCAAGGCTCACGCGTCAGGCATCGTACATCGCGATCTCAAGCCCGACAACATAATGATAACGCGGGACGGTTTTGCCAAGGTCCTCGACTTTGGCCTGGCGAAGCTGGTCGAGGCCGAGAGCCTCATCGATGGCGATCCGCTGGAAGCGGCAACCGCCCTTGTCGGTCATACCCAACATGGCGTTGTGATGGGAACGGCCGGCTACATGTCGCCCGAGCAGGCGGAAGGAAGACCCGCCGACCATCGCTCAGACGTCTTCTCTTTCGGATGTATTCTCTATCAGGCCGTGACGCGGCGTAAGCCATTCGAGGGCGATACTTTCATCGACATACTGCACAAACTCGTCCATACGGATCCAGTGGCGGTCGTACAATTCAACCCCCGATGCCCCGCCGAGCTTCAACGAATCATCCGAAAATGCCTGTCGAAGGACCCCAACCGCCGCTACCAGGGCATCAAGGATGCGGCAATCGATCTCCGCGCGCTGATCGAGGACTTCGAAAGAGAGCCCTCGTCGAGCGACCAGCGGTCTCTATCATATTCCTCGGCGAGCTCGAGTGAAGGCGTGATTGCTGCAGCCCCGACTATTGAAGTGAACCTCTCCGATGACGACCCGGCGGTCGCCAGGACCACTCGGTTCTCAATGGCAAGCGTCCTTCTGGCCATTCTCGCCGTGGCGGGCGCCGCCATTATCGGGCCCGCATATCAGCGGACATCGATCGATTCGGAGTTCAGGCTCGAGTGTCCCAAAGTCGTGGCGCTCAGCAAGGCACGAGAGATAGTGACCGGATTCGGGTATGACCCTCGCGGCCTCGAAGATGCGGCTTCTTTCGACCCCACTGAACTCAATTTGAAACGAGTTGTTGCCGCCGAAGGTCCGGCCGCGGCCAGAAAGGCAGTAGGGGAAGGAAGGTCTGCCGTCTGGAAGATCCTGCTTGCCCGGCAGGTTCTCCACTCCTCGGATAGGACGGCATTCTCAACGCTCAGGCGTAAGCCGGGGGAGTTCATTGTGTGGATCGATCCTCGCGGCCGGCTCGTCAGCTTCACGACTGCCCCGCGCGAGGATCAGGACATCCCTGCCCTTGAACGGGAGCAGGCGATCGGAACTGCCGAAGCCACGGTCAAGAGGATGTTTTCTACGGACCCCGACGGTTACGATCTGGAGTTCATCAAGAAATCTAATCCACCGGGAGTGGTCGAGCTCACCTGGCGCAATCAAGAGCTGGTCTTCGGCCACCGGGAGGTGCTTCACGTCGACTTCCAGGGTCCAATGATAACGAGGGTAAGTCGCTCGCTCGAACCTCCGCAGAGCTCCGACCCGTCTGCAGGTGAGAAGAGCGCTGTTGCAAGCGTCGTGGACAATATCAGGGGTGCAGTTGTTCTCCTCACCATTGTGGCGGCGGGCATTCTGGGCGTCGTGTTCCTGATAAGAGGTAAGAGATGGTCCGCCATACGCCGGAGGCTGCCGCTCGCGGCGAGCATTGTTGTCCTAATAGGGATAGGAGCTACATTTTGGGGCGGCTCATCCGGTGGGGATTATTGGCTGCTGGTGGCGATCTTCGTCATCATTCTGTCCGCAATACTCAGCGCCGTGTGCTTCTTTGCATTCGCAGGCCTCTTTGAATGGCTCAGGGCGGTGAGCCCGGCTCGGCTGTATGCGGCGGAGCAACTCGTGAGAGGGAGATTCCTTTCCAGGGCCGTGGGTGCCTCGCTCGTTATTGGGTCGCTTGCCGGAGCGCTTGCGGCGGGCCTGGAGGCCGGCTTCGGGTTGTTAAAAGCCAGAGTGCCCGGCTACTGGCCTTCAAGCAGCCTATATACGATGATTGGTTTTGGAAGTCCCATGGCCTTTGCCCTCGTCGCCATTGCCGGCTCGCTGGCCTTCGTGCTCGTGACAGCGGTGATTGTCGAGTTGACCCAACGACTCATAGCTGAAACCTGGATAAGCACTCTCATCCCGGCTCTTCTGTTGGCACTGGCATCGGCAGGGATAACAGGGGTCGGTCTCCGCGCCCTTCTACTCAATCTGGTCTCGTCGTTTCTGGTTGCAACGGTGCTCGTTCAAGTCTATCGATCGCGCGGCTTCCTGGCCTTATTTGTGTTGACGATCGTAGTAACGGTCCTGGAACTGAGCACCAAGGTCTACTATGTCGGGGACCCAGGTATGGTCTTGCAGGCAAGTCTCATGTTGGGAGCAGTCGCCCTCTTCATCACCGTGGGCTTGTGGGCCTATGTGAGGGAACCGATAAGGAAGAGATTCTCTGCTTTTGGATTGGGCTAGGCATCTTTCTGCCAGCTGCCGCCATCGCGCTTCGGACGAGGAAAGCTCCGGACGTCAGCCCGGAGCAGCTTCACTTGCAACCTAACAGATCGGTGTAGGACCAGGAAAGCTCCGGGCGTCAGCCGGGTGCGCGTCACGATTTTGCGCACTCACAGCCTGCCGTGGAAATTCCCGGGGGAGTCACAGAAAGGCAGAGTTGCCGCGGGGTCAGGCACTCGATTCCTCGATTCTGCTTTTCTTGACGGGGTCAGGCACTCGATTCCTCGATTCCAAGCGACGGATGACATCAAAATCGTGGAATCGA
>DASYSA010000149.1:0-21783 GCA_036003885.1 Blastocatellia bacterium
CGAACAGCAGACTCTTAATCAAGGCCGTCAGGGGAATCGCCGCCGCGATGCCGGCCGCCACTCCTATCGACACCAGCATCAGGGCTTGTTTGATCACGAGCCGAAACAGATTCGACGACTGAGCCCCAAGAGCGATGCGAATGCCTATCTCGTGCATCCTCTGGGTCACCGCGTAGTTCGTAACGCCATAGATTCCCACCGCGGCCAACACCAGCGCAACGCCGGCAAAGATCCCAAGCAGCACCATGTTGAAGTGTCTTTGTGCGATTGATTGCGACATGCGCTGGTCCATCGTCTTGATGTCCGAGATCGGTTGATCCTTATCTATCGCCATCACCTCATGCCGAACCAGCGGCGCCAGCCCCAACGGGTCGGACGAGCTGCGCACCACCAGAAACATCGAAGGCATCCTCGCACTTGCAAACAGGGGCTGGAGGAACGGCACGTACAGCTCCGGCTTTTCCTCCCCCTCCAGGCTTCGGTGTTTGACGTTTCCGACCACCCCAACGATCTCATACCACGTAGGTTCGTCCTGCCGGAAGGCCACGCGCCTCCCCAGTGGATCTTCGCCGGGCCAGTAGCGCTCCGCCAGCGCCCGATTGATGACCGCTACGCGTGGCGACTGGCGCCCGTCGCGGTCTGTGAACTCGCGCCCTTTTAGAAGGGGAATCACCATGGTTGTAAAATAGTTCGCGCTGACAAATCGCACTTGTTCATCGGGCGGGCTCTCCTGAGGACCGACCGGTCGCCCCTCGATGAAGAAAGTGCGGTCTCCGCTGCCGCCGAATGGAATGGCGTTAATTGCGCCGACCGCCTCAATGCCATTCTGTTCCCTGAGCCGCTCGAAGAGGGTTTCGAAGAACTGCTGCCCGCGACTGAATTCCGGATATTTTGCTTGAGGCAGATAGAGCCTGACCGACAGCAGATGATCGGGTTTGAATCCGGGGTCGACTTCGTTAACGCGGGAGAAGCTCCTGATCAGCAGCCCGGCGCCTATCAAGAGCACGAGCGACAACGCCGACTCGAGAACCACCAGCGAACTGCGAAGGAGTTGGCGGCGTCGACCGGCTGTCACGCCTCTCGCGCCTTCCTTCAGCGATTCATTCAAGGCCGGCTTGGAAACCTGAAGCGCCGGGGCCAGCCCGAATATCAGACTCGTCAGCAGCGATACCAATAACGTGAAACCGGCGATCCGTCCGTTGATTCCGATCTCATGAATGCGGGGAACGCCAGCCGGACTCAGGGTGACGAGCAGATCAACACCCCACAGCGCTAACAGAAGACCCACGGTCCCACCGAGAACCGCCAGCAGAGCGCTCTCAGTAAGCAACTGCCTGATCAGACGGAAGCGGCTTGCTCCAAGCGCGAGGCGAATTGACACCTCCTTCTCACGGGTCGCGGCTCGGGCGAGCATCAGGTTCGCCACATTCGTGCATGCGATCAGAAGGACAAACCCCACCGCCGCGAGTAGCAGGAACAATGCGCTGCGAGCATTTCCCACGACCTCCTCGTGCAGAGACTTGATGCTGACCGCGAAGCCCGTGGGATAGGTCGCCCGGTGATCAGACGTGACTCTTTCGGAGGTGATGTTCAATTCGGCCTGTGCCATCCGCAGGCCTGTGCCGGATTTGAGCCGCGCGAGCACGGTGAGAAAATGGGAGCCGCGATTGTTCTCGGTCAGCAGATCGGGGCTGAAAGCGACAGGCTTCCACAGTTCAATTTCGCTCTCCGACAGGTTGAATCCAGCCGGCATCACGCCGAGGATCGTGAAACTCTTGTCGTCGAGCGTTATGAGTTTACCGGCGATGTCCGGATCGGAGTTGAACCTTCGCACCCAGAGCCCGTGACTCAGAACAACCACCTGATCGCGCCCCGGTTGGTCCTCATCCGCGCTGAAGACACGGCCACGCGCAGGCTGGACTCCAAGCAAGGGGAAGAGACTCGCGGTGGCGACCCCTCCCAGAAGTCGCTCCGGCTCATCGCCGCCAGTCAGATTGAACCCCTGAAAATCGTACGCCGCAATCTCTTCGAAGGCGCCGCTCTGAGCATAGTCGAGATACTCCGGAGCCGAGAGAGGTATCTCCTCAAGTCCCGGCCGATGCAAATCACCCGACATAACGACGAGGCGCTCGGAATCCTTGTAGGGAAGGGGACGGAGCATGACTGCATCCACGACGCTGAAGATCGCCGTGTTGGCCCCGATTCCAAGGGCGAGAGTGATAACTGAGACAGCGGTGAAGCCGGGCCGCTTCATCAACATTCGTATTCCGTAACGCAGGTCTTGCAGTAATGTCTCCACGACTCCTCCTCGTTCAACTGCGGTTACCAGGGACTCCTTTTGAGCGCCGCCCTCCGATCTACCCTGGTCGTACACCCACGCTTCGTTCGGTCGGGCGATCCATCTGTTCCAAGGCAGGATGCGAAACGGTTCGCCGCAGCTCATACGTTTACTTTGTGCGCTATGAGCCAACTGGCGTGCCACTCGCTGAGATGGCCAAGTAGCCAGAATTGGGTGGGTTGTTTCGAGGGATTCCGCGAGTCCAGTAACTGCGTGTCCGCTTGTGGGAATGGAGCTTCCCATTATCGGGGTTGGCTCGCAGTTGATCTAAAACGGAAGAGTTCCCAGAGCAGCGCGCCCACTGCCAGTGCCGCGACACCCGACAAAGCCTGCGACCAAGTGATTACGCTCAGCAGGTATAGCGAGATTGCAACGGCCAATGCGGGGATCAGGACTCCACCTGGAAGTCTGAACTTGCCTTCGTCGAGCGGCATCTTTCGACGCAACACCGGCACCGCCAGACATGTCGTCACACTGAAGACCAGACGCGCAATCGCACTCAATGCCACGAGCTGAGCGAAGTTTCCGTACACCGCAAGGCCCCAGGTGATGAGTGCGAACAGAATCATCGAAACGTAAGGCGTACGATAACGCGGATGGATTCTCGCGAGCACTCGCGGCAACTGACCGCCTTCGCCCATCGCATAGAGGATTCGAGGCCCGACCAGCATCACCGCGCTGATGCTTCCGCTTGTTGAAAGGATTGCCCCAACCGTCATGAACGCGGCCCCGCCGCTTCCCAGGAACACTCGACCTGCGGAAGCCAATGGTGTTTCATCTGTTGCAAGCCCCGGAAGCGTTCCCAGCGCGACAATCTGAATGAGTACATAGACGACCGTCGTCACGGTGATTGAGGTCAGTAGCGCGATCGGAAGATTTATCCTGGGGTTCTTGACCTCTTCACTGGGAACTGATGCGTTCTCGAATCCTCCGAAAGCGAAGATCAAAGTCAGGCTTGCCTGTCGCAAGCCGCTCGAGTCCGGGAGCGCAAGCAGTTTGTACGCGTGATGATCCGCTGCGAACAACCCGACGCAGATGAACAACAGCAGGGGAATGAGTTTGGCTGCAGTGAGAATGTTGACCGTCCAGGCGCCGTAGCGAATCCCGACCAGGTTCAGCCAGGCTAATCCGAGCAAGAGAGCCGTGATAGCGAGAACCCGACCCGCGCCGCTCGCGAGGGGTAGCCAGAAATATCCGAGATAGGCGGTAAATCCATTGATGATCGCCGCGGCTGCCGCCATGCGGGTCAGTAGATAAAGCCATCCTACTTCGAATGCCACGAAGCTTCCGAACGCCTCACGCGCGTACAGATAGGGGCCGCCGGTTCTGTCGAATCTGCTGCCGGCCTCGGCGAAGCACAAAACGACGAGAGTCGTCGCGAACGCGGCCAGCAGGTATGCAACCGGACTTGCCGGACCCATCAATGCTGCAACCGTGGCCGGCAACTTGAAGATCCCCGAGCCAATGACTCCGTTCACAGAGATGGCGATGAGTCCAAACAGGCCGACGGCCCGCACGAGTCGCGGAGTTGCATCGCCGGCCGTCTGCGAACTGGTTGTGCTTGTAGCCATCGATGCTGAAGGGAGGTTTACTGTTTGTCCTGCAACTCCACGATTCGCTGTCGCACCTCATCGGCGTTGGCGGACGTGGGCGACAGTTGCAGGAACTTTTCGTAGTTCTGCTTCGCCTCCTTTGGCTTGCCAACTCTTACGAAGGCGTCCGCCAGATTTAAATACGCGATGGCGCGTTGATGATCGATCGCGATGGCCTTTTGAAAGCAGACTATGGACTCCCAAAACTTGCCGAGCTTATAGAGCGTGAAGCCCAGATTATTGACGATAGTTGCGTTCTTAGGGTCGAGCTTTACGGCCTGTTCCAATTCTTTGACGGCTTCGTCGTACTTCTTCTCGCGGTAGTTCTTAAGCCCCAGACTATGGTGCTCCTGCGCCTGTGCGGCGAGAGTCCTGGGCGGCTGCTTTCCTCGGTTCGCCGTCGAGCCGTCTAATTTAGCGCGCTCCTCTTCGACCTTTTCTCGCAGCTTGAGATTTCTTTCGCGCTTGGCGGCGATCTCTTTCTGAATGCTTTCCAGCTCGTCGTTGAGCTTTATAGCCTCTGCGTCCAATTGCTTGCTGGCCTCGGTCAGCGACTCCTGTTGCAATTCGAAGACGAACTCGCCGCCTTCGCTGCCCGCCAGGTTTCCGAAAGCCGGAGTTTGGTGGGAAACGGAGGAGACTATGGGGCTGATGTAAGCGCCCAACTCGGATGCGGTGATCGCGGAATTGCCGTCGGTGTCGGCCAGGCCTTGCAGACCTTGCAGCAATGTCCAGGTGAAGATTGAATGGCCTCCCGGTCCGTTGTCGGCAACCTGTTGATCGGCGCCGCCGGCGGTGAGTATCTGCCGCGCCATTCGCTTGGTGATCTCTTCCAGATAGTTTGTGCTTTTTGAAGACGCTCCGCCCGATCTGGTCAGCGCCAGTCCGCTATAACAGGAGTCTACGATGAAGTAGAGATGTTTGGCGGGAATCAAATCACAGAACTCCTGGAGCTGGCTCATGCTGATCGACTTTGACTGAGATGCTTCGGCGGCGGCATCGACCGGCACGATGTAGCCCAGCTCCTTGCCCGAAGGAAGCTTTCGCGTAGCCCCATGTCCGGCGAAGAACACAAACACCCGATCATCTTTGCTGACCTTGCTGGGGTCGGCCATCTGATCGCCGAGCGCCCAGACGATCCGCTCGCGCGTCGCGTCTTTATTCAGCAGCTTGATGATGTTGCTCTTCTTGAACCCGTATTGATTGATCAACATCTGTTCGATCGCATCGGCGTCGTTGACGCAATACTTAAGCTTTGGCCAATTCTGATATTCGTTGATGCCTATCACGACCGCCCAGCTCTCGCGATAGTAGATCTTCTTCGGGTTATTGATTGGGAGGCTCGAATCGGGGTTCTGGTTGCGACCGGCGCGCGACTCACTGGCAAGGGCGGGTGGGTTCGACGGAACAAATTGATCGCCCTCGAGGATCAAGAAGTTATAGCCCTGTTTGGAAAGCTCCTCCAGTATCCGGGGCAAGGCGGCGACGCTCTGCTTGTGTATGTCGTGCATCAGGAGAACGCCCTTCTTAGCCACGCCGACCTGTGCCAACACCCGTTGCGCAACCGATTCGGAAATAGGGTCTGCCCAGTCCATAGAGTCCAGGGTCCAAAGGATCGACTTCATCCCCAGCGCCTCGACCTCTTTGAGAACCGTGGCGTTCTTAGCGCCGTAGGGCGGGCGAAAGAGAGTCGTATGCGTGCCTGTGACCTTCTCGAGAAGGAGGCTGGTGTTGCCGATCTCTTTTTCTCGTTCTGCTGGAGAGAGTTTTGTGAGGTCGGGATGTGAATAGCTGTGATTGGCCAGGAGGTGGCCGGCTTCGAGGACGCGCTTCGACACGTTCGCCCCTGATGCCAGCTTCACATCGTTCTGCGGGTTCACCGTGCCCAGGTTTCTGCCTACGTCAAAGAAGAAGGCTTTGGCATTGTACTTCTTCAGAATGGCCAGGATCTCATCGGTGTATCGCGGGTGTGGGCCGTCGTCGAAAGTCAGAACGATGCTCTTGGCGGGCAGGTCATAACCGTAGATCTCGGTCTTGCTGTCGTGTCGCATGCCGCGCGAGGTCTCATCCTGCTGTTCGGGCTTCGCGCGACCGTATTCGACCAGAACCTGCTCCCGGCTGAAGAGCTTCTTCAGGAAAGCGACATAGTCCTGCCATTTTTCTCGCTTGGGTGGTTTGCCGCGAGTCCCCAGGTTGGAGAAGACCCGCGCGACCTCCTTTTGATATGTGTTCTGGATTGACTTGAGATCGTCATTGAGCTTCTCCAGCGCCGAGTGCGTCGAAGACTTTCGCAGCGAGGCGGCGCGCTCCTCTTCATTCACCACGGCGAGGAGTTCGTCGGCCAGATCCAGGAAGGCGAGGCGATCGACATCGCGCAGTGCGGAAGCGCTGATGTAGTCGACGAAGCTATCAACGCTCGCCGGCTTCTGTTGAAACCGAGTCGCGGCGGTTCGGCGCAAATCGGCTGTGAGACTCTGGGTCAGATCGTCCAGGAGTTGCTGCTTCTCTTGATTGATCAGTCTGCCGACGTCGACGCATCGGGTTTTCTCTTCTTCGCTGAGCGAGGCGTCGTCGTCGAGCAGGACGATGATCTTGCGATAGGATTCAATGACTTTGTCCAGACTCGTTTTCAGATCGGCAGGAACGGGTGAGTCGGCTCGGGCAGTCTGTTCGGCGGCTGCAAATCCCGGCCCATGTCCAGTGACGCGGACAGGCTCAAGCATCACGATGGCGAGGAGGGGTAGTGCGATGACGAATGTCCTTGTCACAGATCCTGGTTCTCTGATATCTCCGCGGATGAATCTACACACGTGCGCATTATAGAATAGGGGTTGGATAGGTTGGAAAGGGATGTTGTGTCTTTGATGCTGTGTCCATTAAGGACGCTTCACATCAGCAACCGTGAAATGCTATCGTTTGCGCCGCAGATGGACATCCGCTTCTACATTGACCCCGAGACTGGTTCGCCGCACATCTGGGGTCACGGTATCTCTGAGCGAGAAGTAGACGATGTTCTGACTAGTCCTGGCGAAGACCGTCCTGGACACGAAGGGTCGCGCGTCGCGCTCGGGCAGACTGTAGGTGGGCGATACTTGAAAGTCATTTACGTGCCTGACTCCGACCCAGGTAGCATCTTTGTCATTACCGCCTACGAGTTGCGCGGTCTGCCGCTAAAGGCGTATAAAAGGCGAAGAAAGAAAAAGCACAAATGAGCAAGAACAGCTTTCCAAAAGGGTGGGACAAAGAAAGGGTCCAGAAGGTCATCTCATTGTATGAGCAAGAGACCGAAGAACAAGCCGTCGCTGAAGACGAGGCCGCCTTCGGCGATCCGAATAGAACCGTCATCGAAGTTCCCAAGGAGTTGCTGCCAGCGATTCGTGAGTTGATCGCGAAGCATCAGTCCACAAGAAAGTAATCAGACTAGCGCTCGTTCATCTATGCAGGATCAGAGGACTCCCGGCCGCTTTCGTTGATCTTCAAACTTGTAATCCCTCAGCCGCCACTCAACTAAGCGATCCCGATTCGCTCTTAGTCTCGCTCACGGCTTCGGCTTGGCCGACTTCGTGATTTCGTCCAGTTCCTTCTGGGTCGTCTCAATCGCATTCTTGATAGCCCGTTGACGCTCCGGATCCGTGACCTTCTCCAGCACCTTCTTCATCGCGTCGATGTGCGCAACCTTGAGTGCCTGATCGGCCGGCACGTCGATGTCCGGCGTGACTCCCGTGCCCTCCCAGTTTGTTTTGCTGTAGGGATTGATTGCTCGTCCGCTCGGGACCCACACCATGAAATGCGCGTTGACCCGTCGTCCGCCGCCGGGATGTGCCCCTCCGCCCGTCGTTTCGCCGACGATCGTTGCCCGCTTCAGGTTCTTCAGGTTATAGGTGAATTCTTCAGCCGCTGAGAAAGTCCGTTTGGCCGTCAGCAGGTAGACCGGTCTCTTGTCTCCATACCTCTTGCCCGGCACGTACGGCAGCGTCCACCATTGATGGGTGCTGTCTCCTTGTCGCCAGTAGAGGTCGTTCAAGTGGACTGGTTCAGCTCCGAACAAATAACTCGAGATCAGGGCAACCATTGCCGGATCGCCTCCGCCATTTCTGCGAAGATCGATGATGAGCGCATCCGTGTTGGCGAGCAGGTTCATCGCAGCTGCGGCTGTCTCGCCGCCAAACTCGGGCGACATGAAGCCGCGCAGGTCCAGGTAGCCAACATTGCCGGGAAGCCGCTCGAGCTTCTCGAAGCCGAAGTTGGTCGTGCGAAGGAAGCTGAGGAAGCGCTCCTTCTCCTCGGGCGAAGGCTCTCGGTTGGCGGTCTCCTCCGGTATCGCCTCGCTACTGTACGTAACTCGCAGGTGTTTATCATGGCTCACATCCTGAAGGTCGGAGGTGAGCTTTTGGGCAAACGCTCTCGAGCCGGCTATCTGGTCGTACTCTTTCTTTTGAACCCGCTCTCGAAGCGCCTGCTCCATCTTCTTTGCGACCTCGGGAAATACGTAGCCATCATTGAGCCGCTTTATCACACCATCAAGTACCTCGCTGCGCACCTTCGCGTCGAGAGTCATGTCGGGCTGTTCGGACGGGGCCTGAGCCGCTGCACTCCCTCCAAGCCAGCCAAGAACAACCACCATGGCCAGAACTGAGACAGTAAGGATTCTTCTATTCATTTGAGGATTCCTCCGTTTATGCGCGCTTTCGAGATTTTGGCGCTTCAGGGAAAACTGTAGCATGGCGGGCTGCAAGCGTCTTGCCTGAACTCAAGACCGTTGACTGAATCTAAGACTGCCGGAGGGAGGCCCGGTACTGGCCAGGGGTAAATCCCGTAATTGTCTTGAACGTCCTTGTGAAGTGACTCTGATGCGAAAAGCCTGAGGCCAACGCGACCTCCGCCAGTTGCGCCTCCGGCTTGATGATCTCGCGGCACGCATGTTCGACGCGGAGACGCCGCAGATAGTCGACAACCGTGCACTGGTATCTCGCTCGAAAAACCGATGAGAAATAGACCGGATGGACTCCGACAGATCGCGCAATCCCACTGACGCTCAGGGGTTCGTTGAACTGCTCGTGAAGAATCTCCAGGGCCTCTTCGAGCCAGCGCGGGGACTTGCGAACGCGTGCCGCGGCTCCGGACCGGGACGCCTCCGCGATCATCTCCAGAGCGAGACCTTCGATGGCAAGTCCCGAGAGCTCATCCATAAGGCAGAACTCTTTGTAGAGCCTCATCGCCAGCCACACAACTCCGCCCCCCTGAAACTCGACCGGTGTTTCGAGCACCTTCGAATAAGGCCGTATACGATCAACCCATCCCTTTCCGACCTCAATGTTGAACGACAACGCCCGCGAATCGTTGAATGACTCGGAGTGGGTCTCGTCGGGCGGGTGAAAGGCAAGAGTAAGAGGCCGGCAAGTGCGAGCCTTCTTACCGTAGCTCTCGGTGTAGGATCCCTGCCGCACCAGGCAGATGTAGCCGGATTCATGCGAATGCTCCGCAATCCTTGCTCGAGGAGCGTAACTGGTTTCGGTGAGAGAAAAACCCGCGACCGAACCGCTCTTGAGTACGGCCCCGCAGAACTCGCCCTGCCCCAGTCTTATTTCCATTCAAGTCCCCTGTCACTACATGCGAGCTGAATCACAACCCCAGACTACTAGCTTTCTAGAAGCATTCAACGCTCGCTGAGGCGCATCGGTTCCGCCGATGCGGCCGCAACCTGCTTGACCTTCCCTGGTCCCCACAGTGCGCGACCAGGCTTGGCGCCCGTGTGTTCACCGTCCTTCAGTACCTGGATCCCATTCACGACGACGTGCCGGATCCCAACCGCATATTGATGAGGCTTATCGAACGTAGCCCTGTCGGCGACCATTTTCGGGTCGAAGACCACTACGTCAGCATAGTATCCCTTCCTCAGGAAGCCGCGATGGTCCAGCCCGAGGTTTGTGGCAGGCAAGCCGGACAGTCTGCGAATCGCTTCCTGGAGAGTGATGACTCGCTCTTCTCGCACGTACTTACCCAGGACGCGGACGAAGTTGCCGTAAGCCCGCGGGTGAGTACTCGACTTGATGAACGTTCCTCCGGCGCCATTGACGAAGCATCCGATCCGAACGATACCCAGGGCTGGCGAATCTGCTTCGTTATGTTCTCCTCACTCATCATGAAGTAGACGGTGCCGACCCGCGAACGGTCTTCCAGCACTAGATCCATGATAGTCTCGGCGGGGTCCTTGCCGCGCATACGAGCCACCTCGGCGAGCGTCTTGCCCGTGAGCGGCTTCAGCTTTTCTGATTTGAACTCGACGAGCAGTACGCGATCGGGCGAGCCCGCTGCGAGGTAGAGGTTCTCCCACTCGCTTGTCGGCGTCAGTATCGCATCGTGAAGCTTCTTTCTGGTCGCCGGGTCCTGGAGTCGCTTGAACAGCTCGTCGTAGCCTCCGTCGAGCGCCCAGGGCGGCATCGCGGCGTCCAGCCCCGTCGAGCCTGCCGGATAGGTGTACATATCGGCGGTGATCTTCAGGCCATGGCGTCGAGCGTCGTTGACCATCGCAATCACCTTGTCCATCTTGTCCCAGTTCGCTTTTCCCGCGGCTTTCAGATGATAGATCTCTGCCGGGAGGCCCGCTTCGCGGCTTATGCGGATCAGTTCCTGGACCGCCTCGATCAGCCGATTCCCCTCGCTTCGCATATGCGAGATGTACTTACCTTTGTAACGGGCTGCTTCCTTGCACATCTCGATGAGCTCTTCGGTCGAGGCGTAGAAGGCGGGAGCGTAGATCAACGACGACCCTATCCCCAGCGCTCCGGCTTCCATCTCCTGCCGCACCAGCTCGCGCATTCGCACCAGTTGTTCCGAAGTCGCCTTCTTGTCCTCGAGTCCAACCACGTATTCGCGAATTGTCGTGGCGCCGATGTATGAGGCCACGTTCTGAGAGACTCCGTGCTTCTCGAGATAAGTCAGGTACTCAGAAAGCGTAGTCCATTCGAAGGGGTGTTTGAGATCGCCCTGAGCTTCGATCCTCCGCTTTTTCATCTCTTCGCTCAGCGGCCCCATCGAATCGCCCTCACCGAAGATCTGAGTCGTCACTCCCTGGCGGATCTCTCCTTGCGAGCGGCCGTCGACGATGAGCGAGTCGACCGACCAGGAGAGCATGTTTATGAAGCCCGGAGCGACGGCAAGCCCGCGCGCATCGACGGTGTTTACCCCGGTCGCTCGCTTCAGGTCGCCGATGGCCGCGATACGGTCGCCTCTGATTCCCAGGTCGGTACGAACCCCGACTCTGCCCGACCCGTCGTAGACCGTGCCGTTCCTGATGATCAGGTCGAACGACTGCCTCGGCGTTTGGGCAAGCAGGGCCGTCGGGCTGGCAAGTAAAGTTACCGCAAGCAGGATTACTGCGGCCGGCTTTCGCATGGTATTCATCTCCTTCTAAGTGAGGAAAAACTCCGCCGTGAAGCGCCGGCGGAGGAGTGAGCGGGAATCATACTGTGGGATATGGAACGCGCGCAATGAAGAGCCAAACTCCAGCGTTGAAGCCCCTGCTCTTCAAACCCCGTGGCCTCTACGCCCTGGAACTAGAGTGGCCTATCGCTGAAGACCACACTGCTGTTATGTGTCGGCTTCAGAACGTTGACTCTTGATATCCACAAGTGGTATTAGTCGGGCGTTTCGTTGAACCTCAGGATTCTAACCGACAGATAAAAAAGAATAAGGAGCCCCCCACACATGCGCTCACACGTTTCTCCTCACGTGCGTTCGGCGGAGTACCGGCACTTTGCCCTGGCGCTGACCTCACTTCCGATGCTTCTGCTCTTGGCCGGCCTCATTGCGCGCTCGGGCGCCGATTCGTCGGGCGCAACTCTCACACTCAATCGTCAGGACCTGCGACTTCAAGGAATGGGACCGCGTGGACTGGCGGCCGAAGATCTTAACGGGGATGAGATTCCCGATCTGATCGTTGCAAATCTTGGCCATGAAGACGTGCCCGGGTCGCAAACGCTCGACGTCTTCTTCGGGCGGGGGGACGGCACGTTCACCCTGGCCCAATCCATCGCTGCTGATACAGACGATATGCCCTACGGCATGGCGGTCGCGGACCTGAGGGGCACGGGCGCGTGCGATGTCATCGTGCCTAACAAGTGCAGCAAGACGGTTTCAGTGTTCCTCGGCCGGCGCGATGGGACATTCGATGCACCCAGGCGATTCGAAGCCGACGACACGTGGTCGGCGTCGGCTGCCGATCTGGATGGGGATGGCAATATCGATCTTGCCGTGGCGAACTTCGATTCAGGGGCGATCACGCTAATGGCGGGAAATGGCGACGGGACATTTCGGCACGGCGAGAAGATGGCGGCGACTGCCGGGATGCAGCCTCGCAACGTGAGGTTTGGAGATTTCGATCGAGACGGCCGGCTCGATCTGGCAGTGCCAAGCGACACCGAGGTAGGACGAGTCGCCGTCTTCATGAACAAGAGCGCGCCTGGCCGGTTCTCTTTTGCCGCACCCCTGATCATTCGGGTAGGCACTTCCACGGGTGCAGTGCTCGTACATGACCTCGACGGCGACGGCAAGCTCGACATCGCGGCCTCATCGCTCAATAGCAACCGAATATCGGTTCTGCTCGGCAAGGGCGATGGTACATTCGCGCCGCCAGTCCCTTACTGGACGGGGGACGTGTGGCCGTTCGAGATGGTGTTGACGGACCTGGACGGCGATGGCAATCCGGACATCACGGTAGCCGGGGTCAAGGGAATCACCAGCGCCGCCCTGCTCGGCGATGGGCGTGGAGGCTTTTCTTCGCCGATTCATTTTCAAATAGAGGGGCCGTCCAGATGGCTGACAGCGGCGGACTTCAATCTTGACGGGCGCATGGATGTAGCCATCGGCAACTACACGTTGACCGGCCGATTCGATGCTGAGCCGCACCAGTTCTTCAAGACCGTCAGCCTGCTCCTCAATCGCACGAGTCAGCAGTCAGAGCGTCCGAGAGTCTTTCGAACTAATTGTGGCGGACCTGCCTATACCGATTCTCATGGAATTGCATTTCTTGCCGACTCGAACTTTGAGGGCGGCAAGGTGTCTACGACAGCGAACTCGATCGCCGGGTCCGACGATCAGACGATCTATCAGTCAGCACGCGAAGGCGACTTCACTTATAGTGCGCAGCTACGAGCAGGTCGCAGTTACACGATTAAGCTCCATTTCGCGGAGATAGCGAAGAAGGCCAAGAAGCGCATCTTTAATGTGAGCGTCAACGACACTCGCGTGCTCACGCGATTCGAACTGGGCTTCCGGGCGCCACGGCTGACTGCGACTACAGTGGTGTTGCGTGATATGTGGCCCGATGGAGATGGGCGACTTCGCCTTGGATTTTCAGGGGTGAAGCGCGGAGCGATCTGCTCCGGGATCTCTATCTTCTAGTGAACCGCGGAACTCCAGAACAGCGGGCCGCTTCATCAAGGCTGACAGTGTGAGCCTCGCGGCTTCAATGCCAGCGGGGTTCGTTGCCGCAACAAAATCGAGGGCTGGTTGCTGCCGAGCAACCAGCCCTCGAAGGTGTTACATGGTGAAGAAAGGCTTCAGTTTTGTTTCACTGTATGTACCTTGCCTGAAACGGTAACCGTGCCTATGCGTTGAACCCCGCTCCCGTTAGGCGCCACTGAGTACTTCACCGTTCCATTACCTGTCCCGCTGCTGCCGGACGTAATGGTTATCCAAACAACATCCTTTACGGCGGTCCACATGCAGGTCGGGTCAGTCGTGACCGTAATGTCGCCAGTCCCTCCCGCGGCAAGGAACGTCCTGCCCGAGGGTGAGATAGAGAGTGGGCAGGCCCCGTCTTGATTCACTGTGAACGTTTGGCCGGCGATGGTCATTGTTCCCGAGCGCGGGCTAGAACTGGGACCATTGGCTGCGACCGAGTAGTTGACGGTTCCGTTGCCCGAACCGCTACTGCCCGATGTAATCGTAATGAAGCCGGCGTTGCTGACCGCCATCCACGGGCAGCCTCCGCCAGTCGTAACCGAAACACTGCCCGTTCCCCCCGCAATTGGGAAATTCTGACTCGTCGGCATTATTGTGAAGGTCAAGCAGTCAACGCCCGACTGTGTAACAGTAAAGGTGTTTCCGGCTATTGTTATTGTTCCCATCCGTGAGCCGACGTCTCCCTTGGCCGCGACGGAATAGTTGACAGTTCCGTTGCCGTTACCCGACGCGCCGGATGTGACCGTGATGAAGCCATCGTTGCTCACAGCCATCCAGAGGCAGCCCGTTGGCGCCGTAACCCCAACGCTTCCCGTTCCACCCGTTGCAGTGAACGTTTGACTTGTCGGAAGAATCGCGAATGTGCACGGTGCGGCTGCCTGGTTGACCGTGAACACCTGATCCACGACGGTGATCGTGGCACTCCTGGGAGTTATGTTGGGATTGGCGGCCACCGAGAAGTTGACCGTGCCATTCCCGGTGCCGCTCGCCCCCGAAGTTATGGTTACGAATGCGGCGCTGGGCACGGCGGTCCATGGGCATGTGGCGGTCGTCGTGACAGTAATGCTGCCCGTCCCTCCGGCCGAAGTGAACGACTGGTTGGGCGGGGCTATCGCAAAGGAGCATCCTGCCTGATTGACAGTGAAGACCTGGTCCACGACCGTGATCGTCGCACTTCGCGGACTCGTGGAGTTGTTTTGGGCCACCGAGAAGTTGACCGTACCATTTCCGGTGCCGCTCGCCCCCGAAGTTACGGTCACAAATCCGGCGCTGCTCACGGCTGTCCATGGGCACGTGGCGGTCGTCGTGACGGTTATGCTTCCCGTTCCTCCGGCCGGGGTGAACGACTGGTTGGGCGGGGCTATCGCATAGGTGCACCCTGCCTCAGTGATATTGAAGACCTGGTCCACGATCGTGATCGTCGCGCTTCGGGGATTTACCGATACATTGCCTGCCACCGAGAAATTCACGGTCCCATTGCCGGTGCCGGTCGCCCCCGAGGTTATGGTTACGAATCCGGCGCTGGGCACGGCGGTCCAGGGGCACGTGGAAGTTGTCGTGACAGTGATACTGCCCGTTCCTCCGGCCGACGTGAACGCCTGACTGGGCGGGGCTATCGCATAGGAGCACCCTGCCTGAGTGATGTTGAAGACCTGATCCTGGATCGTGATCGTTGCAGTTCGAGGAGCGGTGGAATTGTTTTGGGCGACGGAGAAGTTGACCGTTCCGCTTCCAGTGCCGCTGGCCCCTGACGTTATGGTCACGAATGCGGCGCTGGGCACCGCGGTCCATGCGCAAGACCCCTGCGTGGTAACTGCGATGCTGCCCGTCCCGCCGGCAGGGGTGAAAGACTGGCTCGGAGGAGCTATCGAGAACCCGCAGATCAGCGCGCAGGGCGAGAATTCCGAAGTGTTGTTACTGGCGTCGCTCGCTGTTGCGGTCAGCACCTGCCCCCCTAATGTTGGGTGTGCAAACACAACATTGAAGCTGGCGTTGCCGCTGGCGTTGGTGGTCACCATAGTCTCGCCCAGCAATGTTTGCCCTTCGCCATTACCCGAAGCGTTACAATCGGAATTCACGAAGAACTCGAGTAGGAATGTGGCGTTGGGCGTGCCGTTGTATGTTCCCATCGCCGTTGCGTTGGGGCCGGCGATGGATTGAGCGAGCAGGGGGAAGTTCAGCAGGTTGTTCGCTCCGCCATCGGGATCGTTCAGGTCATTGGCGGTAACTCCGTCATCTCCGAGGTCGATGCCGAGCCCGCCATTCCTGAGGATAAAATTCCGACGAATATTGTTGCCGATCGATCCGGTGACGGAGATGCCATCCTCGCCGCTGTACCAGATGATATTGGTCGTGTATGCCAGAGTTCCGCCGACCTGATTGTTGGACGACAGATCGATCCGTACACCCTTGCCGCCGTTCCCGAGCCCGAGGCTTCCGATGATGTTTCCGTGAACGAGATTGCCGGATGCATCTGCATCGCTAATGTAGACGCCCGAACCGGTGTTTCCTTGAATGAGATTGGCGCCTCCCATTAAGGCGCCGCCAACTGTGTGGTTTGATGTGTTGCGAATTCTGACGCCCGACAGAGCATTGGGTACCGCGACGGTGCCGGTCGCATCGAGGCCGATGTAGTTACCCTGAATCAGGGTTCCGGTGACCGTATTGTCGTTCAGTATCAGAACGCCGTTACCGCTGTTGCCCGAGATGATGTTTCGTGCCGAGGTTGTCGTGCCTCCGATCTTGCTCAGTTTCGCATTGACGTACACGCCGTCGTTGACGTTTGGAAGACTGGCAGTGCCGGCAGCGTTTGTGCCGATGAAGTTGCCTTGAACTGTGTTACCCAGTAAGGTGACGCCCGATATGTCGACGCCTCCGTCGCTGTTGCCCGAAATGACGTTGCGGGCCGCCACAGTTGTTCCTCCGACGACGTTGTTGGAAGTGCTGAAAACTTTAATGCCATCAAAATTGGGCGCGGCGGCCGAACCTGCCGAGTCCGTCCCCAGGTAACAGCCCTCAAGATGATCGCCTCCGTTGAGGATGAACTCCACCGCTGTCAGGCTGCAGTTGTTGATGACGAGCCCTCGCACAGTAGTAGAGCCGGCGCCGATCTTCAGGCCGATGCCGGATCCCGTAAGAGCCCCGTTCAGCGTGATCAAAGGCGTTCCCGCAAAACCGGGTTGTGTAGTGGCGTCTATTGTTACCGGATCGTTGACCGGCGGCAGGTCTGTCGTTGGAGAGATCGTCTGAGGCCCGGATCCGATAGCGAAGCTGATGGTGTCCGCGCCGGAATTATTATTCGAATCAATGATAGCCTGTCTCAGCGAACCTGCTCCGCTATCGAGGGTGTTGGTTACGGTGAAAGTCATCACGGCTAAAGGCAGCACGACGGTTGCAGCGCTGTGCCCGCTTCTCATCACCACCAACCCGTCGAGGGAGGCGCTGGTCATTCGCATGGGCAGAACTGCGCCCGCACCACCGGCGACATTGAGCGTCGCCGACACGACTTCAGGCAGGTTCGCCTGGGCCTTGCCATCGACCTTGGTGTCATTCACGATTTCCATCAGTTGGTGTGCGCGATCGACCACAACAATACTCTCTCGTGAAAGGCTCGACAGATTCGCTGCAACGAGAGTGGTTGCGCCCGGCCACGCGCCGGCGCCCAGCCTCCTCTCAGTCCAGCCCTGGAGCCCGTTGGCCTGGCTCGTCTTGGGAGCTGTGGCATTCTGAGAGAGGAGATGGACGGTTCCATCGGTCGCAAGCATGGCAAAGCTGATTCTCTCATTGGAGGTTGGGTCGTCGGAGGTGAACTTTCCAGCTACGACCGAAGCGATTTCAAAGGGGAAGGACCCCTGCTCGATGACGGCTGCCGGAACGCTTCTCTGTGTGCGCTCGCCGAAAGTAAGCTTGCGGTCGCGGCCGTGGATTATCGAGAACGAAGAGCCGAAGGAAACCCCTATGTCTCCCCATGAATCAAGACGATCCACCTGGGTCAGGACTATCGAGGTTGCCTCGCCGCCCAGCGAGAAGGATTCCCAGGGCCCGTTGAGCGCGCCGCGTGGATCTTGAAAGACCAGCAGTCGATTGCCGCCGGATCCCGATGTCGCGACAGCCAGGCTCATCAGTCCGTCGAGGCGGTTGATCTCGCCGGCTTTGAACGCGGTGACGCTGCCCGGTAGAACCACTGAAGACCAAACACTTGATTCAAAGTCACCCTTATCGTTACCCGGTAATAGAAAGAGCTTATCACTCTTGAGCGAGGCCACTACTACATCCGTGACCCCCCGGTTAGTGAAGTTCCCGGCCGCTATGAAGTCTGGCCTCGCTGGGCAGCTGATCACCTTGGCCGACCGTTGGAAAGGAGCATCCGTAAAGGTACCCTGAGCCTTTTTTCGTTGAGCCTCGGGACTGTTGGGATAGATCGAGTCCACATTCCCGAACATAAACGCCAACACATTTCCGCGCGGACTGGAATACCCGACAACCAGGTCCTTCGTCCCACCTTCCTTCGATTCCATCGCCGCTATGGAAATGGGATCGGCCTGATTGGCATTCAATATCGCCTGGACCTCGGCGGGTCCAGTAAAACCGGTAGGAAGATCACTGCCGCGGAGCTTGATAAACGGCTCGCCGCTTTTGCCCACCGTCACGCCAGACTCTGAGGCCTGAGGCTTGGCCCTTGTCCCCCAGGCTATGACAGAAGGAATGGTGTTGAGTGAGAAGAGGCCTGCTGCTAACAGGGAAACCAGGCATATGCTCACCAGCAGCTTCTCTCGTCGCTGCCTTGAACGTGTGGAAAACTCGAAGAGAGCTGCAAGTATACTTCTGGCTCTGCGTGTGGACATGATCTTTCCTCCAATCGAACTGGTTTGCGCGCACGATGAGGTCGCTGGCTTCAAATCGAAACCGATTTGCGCCACACCGGACCTCTGGCTGAAACTCTCAACCGGCGATGAATTAGGTGTAACTTCTCGTTGAGGGCATGTGCGATTCCTGTCACCAATCGCGTAAGTAGCCTCGCTCGCAATAGTCCTTCCGCGCAGAGAGCAACGCTCCCGCTCAGAAAGTTCAACAATCTACTGTGCCGAGCGGAGTGATGGTATTCACCAACAAGCACTTTGTCAAATTGTACTCAGTCAAAATGGCTATGAGTAAGACGGCCCCGGGGCCAAAACAGGCCGCGCTCAAGTTCATACTAAAAGCTCTGGGAGTCGAGGAGCGGCAGGGGCAGAAGCTGATCGAACGCCCCAATCATACTGCATAGCAGTACGCCTGGTAAAGGATCTTGATGAAGTCCGTCGAAAACCAGTCTCAAAAAGTGCGATGAAATCTCGCAATGCTGAATGGGATCAACTCGAGTATCGGACCGCCGCCCGAGATTGTCGCGGCGATCAACTCAGCAGTGATCGGTGCGAGGAGTATGCCGTTTCTGAAGTGACCGGTCGCCAGCAGCAGGTTGTCAACGCCGCTCGGTCCAAGAATGGGCAGGTGATCCGAAGTGTCGGGCCTCAGACCAGACCACGCTTCCACGATCTCACAGCTCGTCAACCCGGGCGCCAATTCGATGGCGGCCGCTAGCAGAGACGAAATGCCTCCAGCAGTGATTCCTTTCTGAAAACCGACATACTCGACAGTCGCACCGACCAGAATGCGGCCGTCGAGCCGCGGAATCACGTAGCACTTGCTCGAATGCAGCACGTGATTGATCGGCGAACCCGCACCCTTGAGGGCCACCATTTGCCCACGTGCGGGAATCGTACCAACGTTCAATCCCGCAGGCTCGAGCAACTCGCCCGACCAGCAACCGGCAGCAATCACCACCAGACCGGGGTCGAGCCGCTGGGCGCCGCACAAGATACCTGTTACGCGGTTTCGCTCGACGGTCAACTCAGTCGCGGTCTGCTCTTCGATCACCTCGACGCCGAGCCTCCGGAGCGCGAGTTCCAGGCCCTGCATCAAACGCCGATTTTCAACCTGGTGATCGCTGGGGACAAAAACGGCTCCTGTGGCCGATTCTGTGACCGCCGGCTCCAGCTGGTGCAGAGTATCGAGGGGGATCGACTCGATCCGAAGACCGGCCTCGTTCTGCCAGGTTGTCCATTGCCGCGCATGACTCCTATCGTCTTCGGTAAGCTGAATACAGAACGAACCCTGGTCCCGGTATTCTACGTCAATACCCGACAATTCGGTTACTTCCGCGGTGAACTCCGGATAGAGGGAGCGGCTTCGAAGGCACAAGTCGAAGAAAGGGCCCGGGCCGGAGGCCTCCGTCTGAGGTGAGATCATACCCGCAGCGGCCCAGGAGGCTTCTCGTCCTATCCGACCGCGCTCGATCACGGCGACCTTTAGTCCGGACTGTGCGAGCCTGAGTGCAATCGAGCAGCCTATGATGCCGCCACCCACCACCACTACGTCTCTTCCCATGGCAAGAGTATCCTAGCAGAGACGAGTAGGAGTGGGGGAGAAGGGGGGAGGGGGGGAAGGGGAGGCTAGCGAGAAACGGCTCAAATCATTTCGCGACGGCGGCGTTGACAGACTATGGAGGTGACGCCAAATTGAAAGAGTGAGGGAGATGAACCGAAGGCGGATGAACGCGAAGGCGTTAGCTCCAGCTCCTCTTGGTGGTGATCACCGTGCGGGTGACGACGTCCTCTATTTTTGACGCGACTTTACGCCCCGCCTCACAGTGCGGACACCAGCACCTATCCTCCAGGCCCGAGATTTCGCTCCCGCGAACTACGATTCCGGAGCCGCGGCAGAGGCGGCACTGCGACGCCTTCCGTCTGACCTGCGGTTTATACGGCGACTGCTCTTCTCTCAAAGCACCCGACTTAGCCCTTACACCCGATCTTTTGGCTACGCCTGGGCGCTCGGAATTATACTGCCCCCCGGTTGAGATGTATTTCACAGACGGCATATTACGATAGGGGGTTCGCGCATGTCAAAATATATTTTGCCTCGGCAGCAAAATATTTTGTTTTACAGTCTGCCAGGAATGCTGCTACAATCGCCGCCGAGATCCGAGTATGACGAAGGCACGCGTTCAAGCTTTGAGTGAATATGTCGCCCGGGTGATGGAGGAGAAAGACCTCGCACCTGCGGAGGTGAGCCGCCTGTCGGGAGGCGAGATTACTGGCGCCTATGTCAGAGGTTTGGCCAGGGGAAGCTCATCGAACCCTTCGGTCAGCAAGCTGAAGGCGCTCGCTCGCGGCCTGGACGTCGATGAAGACAACCTCTTCAGAATCGCCCGAGGGTTCAGTCCAGCCGACAAGGACAAGAGCGAAGAAGACCGGTCCCGCTACTTCAGGGTGGTGAAGCTGATCTCGGCATCTCTGAAGAGCCCCTTGTTGATTAAGCTATTGTTGGAAGTTGGAAAGTTGCCCATCGAATCGCAGGAGGAGGCGCTCAAACTCCTGTCGTTCCTGAACCGCACAAAGCGAGTATCGAAGCGCCGCACCGGAGTGGGTTAGCCGTTGCACGTCCTCTTCAAAAGGTAGTCGCGATACAAAGTCTCCACCAGGCCCTGATCGAACTCTACGCCGTCTATCGCCGCCATAAGCATTTCATATAGTTTGTCGGCTACCGTCTTTCGGGATTCTGAGACGTCCGATTCATCCTCCCCGTTCTCCTCCTCCAGCGCCCTGGTCCTGGAAGAGAACTCCAGGACACGACCGCGGGCATCAGACTCCGCGAACGGAGAAACAAATGGCCTGGTGTTCAGTTCAGGCAGCGGCATCCGCACGAGATTGTCCGTCCCGCCCTCGCCTGGTGCTTCCGGCCAGCCGATCGGAAGTTGATCTCGTGAGACTTGAAGGCCCGGAGTATGGGTTGACCGAACTGCTGAGTTGTTATGGGTACTGAACTGAGTACCCCCCTGATCTCCATACGCTACCGAGGTCCGCAACCCGCGCGATCGTTTCCTGGTCTCGATCTCTTCGCGTGTCTCGTGCCACTCAGGATATGCACTCGCGAACGGCGACGCAAGAGCGAGGTCGCAGGCGTTGGTCGCTTCTTCGAGACGTCCCACGGCGTGGAGGTCCACTGCCAGATTGTTTAGATAGTCGAAGTACAGATGCGGATGAGTTGTTCGAAGTAATTTGGCGATCGGCAAAGCGCTGCTCAGTATAGCCAGAGCTTCAACGTGATTTCCGTCCAGGCTGTTAATCAGCGAGAGCTCATTGTGTACTCGGACGACTGCAGAGTAATCGGTGAGCCGGCCGCGGCTGTTAAGACAAAGGGCCTCACGATTGAACGAGAGAGCGGCTCGATAGTCTCCTCTGGCGATCGAGTTTGCCCCGAGGGATATCAGAGCGCGCATCCGATAGCCTAAGGGCGCGTGCTCCGCCACGTCTTCGAGCAGTCGAGCAGCTTGCTCCAGGTCTCCCTTTC
>DASYSA010000150.1:0-5663 GCA_036003885.1 Blastocatellia bacterium
TCCATTTCTTTATCGCCGATGTCACGAGCGATCTTTATGGCAGCCTCAAAGTGGTCTATCGCCTCGTTGAACGGGCCAAGGACCTCGCGAATGTTTCCCAGCGCGTTCGCATGAAGCATCTGTAATCGACTGTCAGTCAGCTTGCCTTCGAGCTTGCCGCGCATATCCAGGGCGCGCTGCGCGTGCCCGTTCCATATGAGGAAATCAACGTCCACTTCGCTGAGGGTCCTTGCCGCTTCGTCATAGTCCCCCGCCTTTACCCGATGTTCAAATTCTCTGCAGTGAGGTCCTACGTCTTCAATAGTGCGCCAACTCCGGCGCGGCCTTCGACACCCCTTGTAGTAGTCGGCGGCAAGGCGATTCAACGTCATGCGGCTGAAGTCACCCTGCTCGGGCAATTCATAATATGCGTATTCCTGGTCAATCGGATCCAGCCGAACCGTCTCGCCATCGTGAGAAGCCTTAGCCATGTAAATGCTCAGAAGACGTTCGAGCACCGCCGTCGTATCGATGTCCGGAGCGAACGGCTTCAGCAGATACGCGACAGCCGAGGGCGGAACGGGACACCCGAAGACTGCGAGCGCTTTCATCACATTCCGCGCGGGCGTGTCGAGCATGTTGTAACCTTCCTTGATTAGAAGATTGACAACGTCGGGCTGTTCGTAAAACTTCTCGAGTATCTTGTCTAGGGTCGTCAGCTGCGTTTGCTTCATAATGCCGGCGAGGACTTCCAGCGCGCGCGGCACTCCATGCACTCGCTCGACCGCGCGAGCAAGCTGTTTTTCGTCCGCGTCGCGCAATCGAGACTTGCCGGTTGGGTCAAGCTCGCGGAGCAATGCGATACCGTCGGGGACAGGCAACCCTTCGAGCAGAGGAACCTCCAGGTCATATCCGATGTAATCAGGCGGGAACTTCAGCGGATCCCGAGACGTGACAATCAATCTCAGCCCGTTTGAGGCATTGAGGCTGGATTCAAAAAACGCTTTGAGCTCAGCGTCCTTGAAGTCTCCTCTCTCGAGCAGTTCTTCGACATGGTCCAGCAAAAGAAAGTAGCGCCCCTTTCCTAATTTCTTTAAGAGGAGCTCTACTTTGGCTTCTGGCTTTCTCCCAGAGTTCGATATGTCTTCGAGCGTCTTTGTGTCCTCGCCCCCGAGCATCTCTCCGCAATCGAGTAACAGTTGCGCGAGACTGATCCCTTTCACGCTGCGGGTGCTCATATAAACAATGCCGTCGACGGGAATGTCATCTTCAGTATGAGGCCAGCGCCCCTGTTCCAGATCGTTCAGCACCTTGCTTGCGAGCGCGGTCTTGCCGATGCCTGCTCGACCGGTGACGCTTACGATTCGCGTGGAAGGCTCTGCCAGATACTCGCCCAGCTCCACTTGCTGAGGTAATCGACGCTTGAAATAATTTCGAGCCCTTATTGGCGTCCCACCCACTGTGCAGCTCGATTCGGTGACCTTCTGTTCGGGCTTCCCGGTGAGCGCCTTTGCCTGAGCGAGTTCCGATTGCAGTTGCGGCCAGGCTTCGATGAGGGTGTCCGTCGGAATCATGAAGGCAGCCCGTACTTCCGACCGTTTCTCAGCCACGACGACCATTCCCACAATGCCTTTGGTTTCATTGTCCCACACAGGAGCGCCACTGAATCCGGGCGCCACGGAGTATCCGGTTTCCTTCACGCCCTCGATCTGGACCCAGCCATTAGCCTGCGCGGCTCGGAGAACCCCGGAGGCCCAGACGCCATCGTCATGCGCAACCGGAAAACCAAACGTCCGAAACGAGTGTTCCCACACATCGTCGACTGTGATGACAGGACCGGGTTGGCTTCCCGCAGGCGAGTCACTCTCCAGTTCGAGCGCAGCAATATCCTCTGAGCGATCAGACCCACTGGAGCCGGCTGACCGAACGGGTTTCCAGAAGACTACACGCGCGGTGTTGATAATGTTTGGCGCAATGATGGGAAAGTCCAACCGGATGGTGGCATCAGGCGAATCCTGGGTGTCTTGCGAAATACCCAACGCCTGGGCGACTACGTGGGCGCACGTGAGTATATGTCTTTTAGAAACCAGGAACCCGCAGCCGGCGATCGAGTTATTTTCGCCGAAGATGCGCACAATGGATGGATCAAGTGGATGATGGGCCATAACGATTCTCGGAAGCCCGTACCCGTGGGTTCTTCTACTGTGAGACGATTTTCTACTCCGCGCGTTTCCAGGTCAAAGTGATTTTGAAATTGGCCTCGGTATCTGCGGAGGCGAAGAAGGCTCCGGCCTTCGCGCCGAATTTGATCCCGAACTCAACCCCGATCTGATCCGGCGTTACGACGAGGGCGCGCAGTTTTCGGACTAGCGCGTCAGCAGCGGGCTTGATGCTATCCAATGCGCTTTCGAAGGTCTGAGCTGCTCTCTCGGCAATTTCGCCGGGACGAGCGACGCGCACCATACCTTCGCCTTCAGGCTCCTCTACTTCCATCACGATAGTGCTGCCGTCTTCCGCCGGGAATTCGATTAAGCGTTTCATGTGTACCTCCACTTAAGATTCTGTAGATACTGATCCATTTGATGTAGCCCGGATAACGATTCGCGATGAATACTGCCGTTCCTCTCTAGAGGGCCTTCGCTGATCGGGAGACTTCCTGTCCCGTCCCGTGTGAACGATCGTTTTCGAACCGATCCGACCGTAAACCAGTACTATGACCCGAACGAGTCAGACACTGAAGATCTCCGCACCTTCTCATTGACGAGCCCGACCATGAGGTTAGAATTCATTTGGAAGCCAACTCAAGCGGTCAACGGATAGTTTCAGCCGTCGTATGGATTCAACCGTTCAAGGCAGAGATCTACTTCATCGTCGGTGGGATCTATGATCAAAGTTGGATCGCTGTAAGGAACTCGAGTGCCATCTTCGAGCACCACGCATTCCCACTCGGCCTCTTCAATGTGGTAAAGCTTGTTCTGGTAGATTGCTTTCATACGCCTATTCCCTCTAATACAGCTCTTTCAACCAAGATGGCCAGTCAGGTCGGGGCATTAATTATGCCCCATCGCGATTTGTTATATCAGACTGGATCTTTGGAGTCACGGTTAACGTCGGCTTCGCGGCGGCGTAAACAAGGAACTCGTGAGCGCGGCTCTCGACGAATGGCACTCGTCTTGGATAACTTAGGGGCGAATTCACGACGGGCCCTTCCTCTCAGGGGAGTCGATCGAGGCGATTGTCGAGAATGCGCATCTTCAACCACGATAGATCCAAGGTGAATATTTCAACAATCATCCCTTGAAGATGTGGTCACGATGGTAGCTGAGAAACTGGGGATGCGGCCTCATTGTGGGATCGTCCGGGAGGTGGATTCTCCTGTGTGGCCCGATAAAAAGCCGCGTGTCATCGGGCAGCATCCGCTCAGCGATAACGACCTCGTAGTCATCGGTCAGCGTTAACAGCCCTCGGTCGAACATCCAGTGCACAGTTCGAGAGAGTGCGATACCGTTTCGCACGGAGTCTGGGCCGCGATGGTCCTCGCCCACTGGTCGGATGTGGGCCGCTTCGACCTCAAACCTACCGCCACCGTTAATGAGTCGAAGTCCTGTAACAGCGCAAGTGCCCCCATAGGCCATCACAACGTTCTGGGCAAAGGCTGCGTCCCTAAAAGGTCGTCGAACCAACTGCTCCAAGATGGGCCGGTCGTACTCCGCTGGTTCCTCTGCAATCATCACGTTTCCATATGTTCCCTTGTCCGATGTTGTGTCGAAGCCGAGTTTCACGATCGTGTCGTATTCATCGTTAGACATGTTACGGACGGATCGCCCAAATGCCCCTCTGTTTGTTGTACCATCTTCCTTTACAAGCAGCCGTTCCAAGTAAGTCGAACCGGATCTAAATGGCACTGAATTGTCAAACTCTAGATAGTCAGATAGGAAGGCATAGTAATGTCCGCGGCGGCGGTCATCCGCTTCGATTCTCTCAACCCTTGCAGTGGCGAAGTATGCTTGTCTGCCGGCGCGACCGTCAGGGCTAGCATCCTGGCGTCGAGGCTCGTAGTATACGATCCAATCGCCTACGGTCTGGCCCACTTGGTTTAGGTAAGTCTTGGGGAAGTGGTAGCGAATTTCTGGCAAGTCGTCATACTCCGGATTCACCTTGGTCGTAAATACTCCCTTTGCCATGTGTTATCTTCCCGAGTTATCCGCAGGCTCGGTCCGTGTTGCACTCACGGTCTTCCTAGGAGACTCGATATTAGAAAGGTTGTCTACTTGAATCAAGGCATTGGTGAGACTCCTGACAATTCACTACGGAGACTGAAGCTCTCAAACCGCTTGATGGAGAAAAGCCTGGGCCGCTATTCGTAGGCGTGATGCGCCCGGTGTTGCTGTGGCGTGCCAATGCGGGACTGTTGCACTGATTTGATGTATCGGTCAACGCCTTCTATTATAGGCAGGCGTTAGGGATCATGAGATCTTGTGTACTGCCTCTAAGTGGTTCGACAAAATGAGTGATGGCGCTTGCCGCCGGCCTGGTCCGACCCAGCCGACTCAACAGATGATTCTGCAGCAACGCGCGGGCTGGTGCGCAATGTCCAGTTCGACGCTTGAAGAGAACTTACCACTACCCGAATCTAATCATGGCGGCATATCCGACACCAAGAACAAAGCCGTTTCGCCTGTCCAAAAACCTTAGCGAGGACATGCAGAGCTGGAGCCGACTCTGGGGCCTGCCGAATCTAAGTAAAGAGGTGACAGTTCGCTTCAATGGTCGACTACGGATCACGGTGGCCCGACTTCTTTCCAGCGTCGACGTCATTGAAGTGGGTCCGAGGTTCATCGCCTTACAATCCAAGCGCCGTGAGATTCTCTGCCACGAATTGGCGCACGCGGCGGCCAGAAGGCTATCACTTGGCAAGCGGTCACCTCATGGGGCTGAGTGGGCAGCGCTGGTGCAGGGCGCCGGCTTCGATCCCGTTTCTAGGCTCGCAGTTCCACGAAAGTCATCGCCTTCCACACGATCGCGCGACGTGCGGTATGAGCATCGTTGCCTAGTCTGTCAATTTGTAAGAGTGGCACGGCGGTCTGTGCATTCGTGGAGATGCGCGGAATGCGTTCGCTGCGGTTTGGCCGGCGAACTCGCGATCAGCGTTATCAACGGAAGCAGGAGCGCCAGGTGACAGACAAGAGCTGCCCATTCTGCGATCCCCTTCCGGAAGACCGAATCTTCTATCGTGATCAACTCGTGATCGGGCTGTGGGATGGCTTCCCGGTGTCGGAGGGTCACGCACTGCTGGTGCCGGTCCGCCACGTGCCTACATGGTTTGAAGCGTCCACTGAAGAGCGCATCGCTCTGACACAAGCAATAGTTGTTGCACGCGAGGCGATCGAAGAGAAGCATCGTCCGGATGGCTACAACATCGGGATCAATAGCGGTGACGCCGCGGGTCAAACGGTATTTCACCTGCACGTTCATCTTATTCCAAGGTATCGAGGCGATGTGCCAGATCCTCGGGGCGGTGTGCGGCACGTCATTCCAAGCCGAGGCAATTACCTGACCGGCGTTAACTCATCTCCGATTGCGCGCGCCTTAGTCACGGGTGGGGACGATCCGCTGCTGCCGCTTCTCAAGGAACACCTAACGCGGTCGAACGCGGTGGACATTGCCGTCGCCTTCACGATGCG
>DASYSA010000151.1:0-9521 GCA_036003885.1 Blastocatellia bacterium
CTGAGAGAAAGCTCTCCGAGTGTATGTATGAAATAGACCATTACGAGCCATAGAGGGCTGACAGGTCCCGCCCCGGTTAGCGTAGAGGCATAGGCTATAACGAGAAATCCGATGCCTACGAAGAGTAGACCGTAAGCGAACTTTGCCGGGCTGGAGGGCTCACGGCGGCCGAGCTTAAGCCAGAGCAGTGAGAAGACCGGCGCAAGCAGGATAATGAACACAGAATTGACTGACTGAAGCTGGGAGGACTGGAAGGACAAACCGAAGATATTTAGTCTGGTGAGTCTGTCCGCAAACAAATTCAGACTTGATCCAGCCTGCTCAAACGCCATAAAGAAGAGAGTTGAGAAAAGGAACAGAATGAAGATGACGCCTAATCGCTTTGCCTGATCGCGCGCCTCCGTTCTCTTGCCTTTCGCCAGGAGACCTTCCACATACCTTATTGCAATCGATGCGGTAACGAGGAACGCTGCCACCAGCACCTGACCCGCGATTTCTGAGACGTCTATATCGGTGGGCTTGCCTGACAAATAGGTAACGAGAGAGATCAGGACCCTGCCTGCCAACAGGGCGGCAGAAAGCAACAGGAGATAACGGAGAAATCTGGAACCTAATCCGCTGGATTTGCCGGCTGCGTGAGGAGTTGAAGAATCGAGATCTTCGGGCGCACTTTCTGCGGACGCGGCCTCGCCTTTCCTCTTGGGCTGGGGTCTTCCGCCGACGTGTGCGAGCCGCTTACCCCACACGAGATACTGGGTCAATCCCAGAGTCATGCCGATCCCCGCAGCCGCAAATCCCCAATGCCAGCTGGACTCCGGATGGAATCCCATACGTGAGAGGAAAGACTTGAACAATTCTCCCTGTGCTAGCCAGCCGCAGACGAGTGGAGCTATGAAAGCTCCGAGGTTTATGCCCATATAGAAGATCGAGAACCCGCTGTCACGTCTCGGATCATCCTCGCTATAGAGGCTGCCTACCATTGTGCTGATATTGGGCTTGAGCAGTCCGGTTCCCAGTACGACGAGCGATAGCCCCAGGTAGAACGTAGATAACATGGGGAAGGCCATCGAGAAGTGACCTAGCGCGATGATTATTCCACCAATCAGAACTGTCAGCCGTGCCCCAAGAAGATTGTCCGCAACCCAGCCGCCAGGAAGCGACATCAGGTACACGCCGGCTGTGTAGGCCCCATAGATACCTGCTGCCTTTACTGTGCCGAACGCCAAGCCTCCGTCGGTAATCGGCCTCGTCATAAAGAGAATTAGCAGCGCGCGAAGGCCATAGAAGCTGAACCGCTCCCACATCTCTGTAAAAAACAGGGTTGTGAGCCCGGCAGGATGTCCCCCTATCCCGGATCGGTCCACGCCGTTTTGTAGGTCAACCTCTGGTGGATAAGTTGTCGTTGCCATATTTAGGTCCTCGAACTGGTTGCCGAGAAGAGGTCAGATCAGGCTTTGCTGCAGGCGACCTGGCAGCATCGCGCTTGCGCCGAGTGTCACACACCTGGCATCGCCTTCTTGAGAGGCCGGAGCAACCCCAACAGGAGAAATGCCATTATTAAGGCCAGCCCACTCAGCACAAGCCAGAATGTCGAGTGCCTCCACTCGGTCCAAAAGACCGCGATCTGGGTGAGCTTGTTGCCAATTCCAGTGGCTACAAACCAGAGCCCCATCATTAGACCACGGAAGCGAACAGGAGACACCTTTGAAACGAGCGACAGCCCCATCGGCGACAGCATCAACTCACCCAGCGTCAGCACTCCATAGGCGCCCAGCAGCCACATAGGCGACATTTTGTAAGCATAAACGTCGCTGCCCGTTACGCTCGCCTCCCCGATCCGCGCCGCTGCATAGAAGACAAGGAAGGCCATCGATGTCAGCACCATTCCGAGAACCATCTTTGTAGGCGTCGACGGTTCCTTCCCTTTCTTATCAAGCCATTTCCAGAAGCCGACAATCGGGAATGTCAGCACAATCACCCAGCCAGGGTTGATCGAATTTGAGATGATCCCACGCACGTTCCAATTGGTGTTCTCATCGGCCCAATAGGTGATTGTGGTCCCGTTCTGATGGAAGACCATCCAAAACACGATCACCATCAGGAAAACCACAATCAGAGCGGCCATACGTTTCCACTCGGGTACGGCGTCCATCAAGCTCTGGCGCGCCCGTGCTTCGTTCGAGGCGGGCGCGTTTTCGACTGCCCCGCCGACCGTAGTGGCACCCTTTGGCCGCTCCGCACTGGCGATGTAGCTCTTGAACTTCCACAGGATGGTGATTGAAATCATCATTCCCAACACGGCTACCGCGAAGGCCAGGTGGAACCCAAACTTTGCCTGCACTATGGTAGCAACCAGCGGCGCCAGGAAGGCGCCCACGTTGATGCCCATGTAGAAGAGATTGTAGGCCCGATCCTTGAGGTGACTGCCTTCGGGATAGAGGTTGCCGACCATCGTCGACACATTGGGTTTGAAGAAGCCGTTGCCGATCACCAGACAGGTTAGCGCCGCATATACAAACGTCATCGAATGTACTGACAGCAGCAGATGTCCCGCCATGAAAAAGAGGCCGCCGATCATCACCGACCTCCGATAGCCGAGCGCTCTGTCTGCTATCCAGCCGCCAAGGAAAGGACTGCAGTAGACGCACATCTGATAGGTTGCATAGAGAGTCGAAGCTTGTGCGGCGGTCCAGGCAAAGCCCTGGACCGGGTCTCGAAGGTAAAGCGTGAACATCGCAACCATCGTGTAGAAGCTGAAACGCTCCCACATCTCGGTTGCGAACAGAACGTACAGCCCTTTCGGATGCTTGTCCAAACCACGTTCGGCAACAGCCATGTTCAGAGAGTCCTCAACCTGAATTTTCATAGCGTGGAATGAGATTGATCAGCCCAAACTGACTGCCGGTAAGATTACGTCCCCAGGAGCCATAGCCAGAAGCTCGAGAGGCAGTTCGAGCGACTCAGATTCTACATGAGCTAACGCACGCGAAGCAACCAGTTTCACTGATGCCCATCGCCCTCATCTCTTGGCAACCTCTCCTGCTCAGGCTACACTGATCCCGCTCAGATTTCACGACAAGCAAATGAGAGATTAGAGAAAATGTTCGAGTGGAACATAGAGGGGCGACACTTCCACATTCGCGAGGCTCGCAGCGAAGAGGAGTTCCACGCCATCGAAGATCTGCAAAGAGCCGCCTGGAAGTTCAGCGACCTCGACGTGGTGCCTTTTGCTATTCTCATCGCGTCGCAGTGGGCCGGCGGCGTCGTGCTGGTCGCCTTTGAGGGCGAAACGATCATCGGGTTCGCGTACGGCTTTCCTGGTTATGAGCACGGCCGCGTCTCGATCCACTCACACATGCTGGCAGTCAAACCTGAGGTCCGCAATTATCAAGCCGGCTTCTATCTCAAGCTGGCCCAGCGCGAGTGGGCGCTGGAAAAGGGATTGAATGAAATCACCTGGACCTTCGACCCGCTTCAGAGCTTGAACGCTCATCTGAACTTCGCCAAACTCGGCGTCGTCTCTGACCGCTACATCGTGAATTTCTACGGCGAGGCTTCCTCGAGCCCCCTGCATCAGGGCTTCGGTACCGATCGCCTCTGGGTAAGGTGGCCGCTCGACAGCGAAAGGGTGAAGCAACGCATCAACAAAGAGGAGCGTCCTTCGCCGCCCGACATGTCGAAGTCGGATCAAATCCTCGTCTATCTGGAAGGTGGTGAGCCAAGGCCAAATGAGTTTGGCCGGGTCCTGGCTGGAAGCCGCTGTCTGATCGAGATACCTCACGACATTACTGCCTTCAAGCAACGCGACCCGGATGCGGCGGCAAGATGGCGCGAGGCTACACGTGCAGCTTTCCAGGCGGCTCTGGGAGCCGGTTTCGCGGTCGAAGAGATGCTCAAGGTTGAAGGAGAGCCGGCGCCAAGGTGGTTCTATTTACTCGTGCGAGACTCCCTGTGGAGAATTGAGAATTGAGAATGGAGAATTGAAAATCGGAAATTCGCTCTCAATTCTCAATTCTCCATTATCAATTCTGAACGGGTGCCCCACGCGGAAATCACGGTTGAGTCGAAAACGTGATAGCGTGCGTATCTGCTGAAGAGCAACAGCTCGCAGTCGGCCGCCGAAACCGCTCGGCTGAAAAGATGACCTTGCATGAGATCGCAGTGCTGGCGCTTGAGGATGTATCGCTGTGCCTCGGTCTCGACTCCCTCCGCTACGACTTTGATCTTCAGACTGTGAGCCAGCGCGATGACCGCCGAGGCGATGGCAGCGGCGTCGGCGTCTTCCTTCAGATCGCAAACGAAGGATCGATCGATCTTCAACGTGTCTATTGGGAAGCTCCGAAGGTAGCTCAACGAGGAGTAGCCGGTCCCAAAATCGTCGATAGAGATGCGAACTCCGAGCCGGTTCAATTCGGTCAGCACGTGAAGACTCACATCCGCGTCCTGCATTGCAACGTTTTCGGTGATCTCTAGTTCAAGGTATTCGGCCTGAAGACCGGTCTGGTCAAGCACGTCTTTGATTCGCTCTATGAGTCCGGAGTCCTGAAAGGGGCGGGCGGACAGATTGACAGACACTCCCAGATTTGGGAGTCCCTGCTGCTGCCAGGTGCGAACCTGGCCACACGCCTCACGTAACACAAACTGGCTGAGAGGGTCCATCATGCCAAGGGTTTCAGCCGCTGCCAAAAAGTCCGCCGGCAACAGCAGGCCAAGCTCTGGATGCGCCCAGCGCAGGAGCGCTTCGACCTTCTCGATCTCTCCCGTGTCCAATCTGACGATGGGCTGGTAGTAGACAACAAACTCGTTGTTGACCAACCCTCTTCTGAGACCGTTTTCAAGGGCCAGCAGCTCCAGAGCGCTCGAATTCATCGTGGGCTTGTAGAACTTGTAGTTGTCGCGTCCGTGCTCTTTTGCCCGATACATCGCGGTGTCAGAGTTCTTCAGCAGAGTCTCAGCATCAGTGCCATCGTCGGGAAACATGCTGATCCCCATACTGGCAGTCACGTAGAATTCCTGGTTCTGAATGTTGAATGGCAGCCGAAGCGCATCCATCAGCTCCTGCGCAACCGCGTGCACATCGTCTTCCCGCTTTATGCTGGTCAACAACAACGTGAATTCGTCCCCGCCGAGCCGCGAAACAGTGTCCATCTCGCGAACCGACTCTCGAAGGCGCTCGCCCGCTTTGCACAGGAGCTGGTCTCCACAGGTGTGACCCAGCGAGTCGTTAATCACCTTGAAGCGGTCCAGGTCCAGGAAGAGGACTGCAACGCTTCTCCGGTTGGTGCGTGCCTGCTCCATCGCTTCCTTCAAGCGGAGGATGAAGAGCTGGCGGTTTGGAAGTTCGGTGAGGGGATCGTGATATGCAAGGTGCTCGATTTGCGCAGACGCCCTTACAACTCGTTCGCGCTCCTCCTCTAATAGCCAGACAATCATCCCAAGGCCCATCGCCGACTGCAGGATGAAACCTGCCAGACCAAGGTAGATGAAATAGGGGAGGATCCCTCCCTCCACTCGCAAAAGACTTATAGCCAGATAGACCAGATATTCCATCCCGTAGAGGAAGAGCGCGCCGCTTACCAGACCCCGCCCGATTCCGGCCACAGCGGTCGGCAGGCGACGGACAATATGGCTCGCGGCTATCGATGCGACGCCGAGCACCAGCCAGCGAAGTCCAAAGCTCACCCGGTTCAGAGGATGCGCGCCACTCGCCAGTGAAATGAGAGTTGAAGCCGTGCCGGCAAACAGTAGTGCGCCAACAACCCAGAGCGATGTCTTTCGAGGTATCGCTTTCCCTCGAGCAAGCTCATAGGTGCCGAACATCATCCACGCAACCTGCAGGTAACCGGCTCCCATGCAGAGACTGAAGGTCACCGTGCGGAGCGTACGCCACTCCCCGAAATGGGCCGAGAGGTAATACCTGAGCACCCACCCGAACATATAGACCGAAAGGGCCCACCAACTCCACGACCAATGAATGAGGTAATCTCTCCGGTAGTGCCGGTAGAAGCTGAGCAGCACCAGCGCAAGCAGAGCGGCTCCAATCGCCTGCACAATGAAGGTCGCGACAACGACGGATATCGAACTAAACATTCGAACTTCCCTCTACATCAACTACCTGAACTACATTCCTGGGCCAAGAAAGAGACGTTTACAACCGAGAGAAATATCGGTCCGTCCCAATGCAATCAAGCGAAGCCCTGACTGCGATCTCTTCACCATTCTTACTGAAGCGGGCCTTTAATCCCATACGCCAATGCCTCTGCCCGCGCCCGAATCTTGTTCAGCAAAGGCAAGTCTGATACCAGTGGAGTTCGGAAGAACAACCTGTGCCTTTGATTGGTGAAATGGATCCGGCTGCGCGATTGAGCTGGAGAAGAGAGAGACCCGAAGACGTTTAGCATTCAGACTCCGGCGGGGCCTCCTAGTGTGCGCTTCCGAAACGTTTGGAAAGAACGACTTAGCTGAGATTGAAGCTTGTGCCTTCGGCAATCTCCCGGGGCATTTTCTTTGCGCACAGTGCGTGAACGTTCGGTTGAAAAACGCTACGCCGCGCCGAAAGGATGAGCTGGTGGTCCATCTCAAGGCTTGACGGCCAGGAGGGTTAAGATGGGTGAAATGGGGGACCCCCGATATGTCAGGGTGAATGAAGAGGTCAATGTGTTCAACTCAGAATGACCGAATCGCTGGACGCAATCCAAAATCCAGGACCGAAATCGGATGATCATCTTTTGACCTTTCGAGCGTCGCTACTTAGAATGCTTATTCACTCACGGTTCCATCTGATGCTGTTGATCTTCACCATATTCCTGCTGACCAGCCTGCCAGCACATCAGAGCCAGTCGCCGCCATCCGCCGCCGGAGCCACGCGAACTCAATCAGCCGGCCAAACCAAAGAGCGGGGCCGTCCGGCTGAGACGGAAGCGCCGGCCAGGCGAGCAACTTCCAAGTCGATACTGGCACAGCCTCTGAAGCGCTCGTGGCAGTACCTGACAGATGGCGCGGTCGCGCTTCCACCCGCGCTCGATTCCAGCCGCGTCTATCTGGCATTAGCCGAGGGTCGCATAGTCTGTCTTGAAACCGAATCTGGCTCGCTGCTGTGGTCCAGCGACCCGGGAGGCGTCATCAGCTCGCCGATCGCAGTAGGTGATAACGCTCTCTACATTGCCACTCAAAAGATTGCCGAAGATCGCTCCGATGCCGGAGCATCATTGAGGGCAGTGGACAAGATGACAGGCCTCACTCTCTGGGCACGCGATTACGAGCGAGCGTTCACTTCGCCCCTGGTCATTAAGGGCGATCGAATCTACATCGGTAGTGCTGATGGATCCTTTTATGCGCTCACCTCGATGACCGGTGAAACTGTGTGGAAGGTCCGGACTCAGGACGTTGTTCGAGGTTGCGCGCTCGCAACTGAGGGAGCGGTCTATTTTGGATGCGATGATGGCGCATTGCGCGGAGTGGATCCAAAGAGCGGGCGTGAAGTGTGGAAGTTTCAGACCGGCGGAAGAGTGGTAGGCAAGCCTTGTTCGGATGGACGCGCGATCTATTTCGGCTCCGATGATGGATTTGTCTACTCAGTCGAAGTGATGGCTGCGAAGCTAAGATGGCGCGCTCGTACAGGCGCTGCGGTAGAAGCGTCACCAGTGATGGTCGGCGAGCATCTGATAGTTGGGTCGTTCGACAACTTCGTCTACTGTTTTGCTCGGGCAAACGGCAACCGAATTTGGAAGCGGCGTCTCGATAATCGAATCGCTGCCGAAGTCATCGTCGAGGGCGATGCTATCCTGGTCGCCGGGCTGCGCAGCAATCAGGTGGCTGTGCTTCTCGATTCAGGCGGCCTGATCGTGAACTTCTACAAGCTGGAGTCCGATTACGAAATAGTGGCGCAGCCTGTATTCGCGCGTGGCACGTTGCTGCTGCCGACGGACAAAGGGCTTGTCGTCGCCGTTTCCTCCAAGGCCGGAGACGAGCCGACCAATGCTGTTAAGAAGTGAGATCGGCGCCAACTGAGGGCCGCACGAGGAGCGCAAGGCCGAAGATGAAGCAGCGGATCTATTCTGCAGGATCCTGTTAAGGGATCCGCATCAAGCTGCACAGCCGTTCGACCCCCTGGGCGAGTCTCTCGGGAGTCTCTTTGGAGAACGCCAGCCTCAGCGTGTTGGCGCCGCTGCCGTCGACAAAAAAGGGTTGGCCGGGGACATAGGCGACTCCATTCTCGATTGCTCTCGGAAGAGTCTCAGTTGCGTCAAAGTCACCCGCCACTTCCATCAGAACGAAGAAACCCCCGACCGGTTTGGTCCACCGCGAACCCTCCGGAGCATGCCGCTCCAGCGAGTCCAGCATTGCGCGGCAGCGAACTTCGTAGAAGCTCCTGATCTCAGGTAGCCGCCGGTCTATCAGCCCCGTCCGGAGCGCTTCGGCAACTATCACCTGGTCGAGTACACTCGATGACAGATCAGCGCCCTCTTTGGCACACTCGATCTTGAGAGAGAGAGGTTCGGGGGCGCACACGAAAGCGCTGCGTAGTCCCGGCGCCAGCACTTTCGAAAAACTGCTCAGATAGATCACTCGCGAGGGCCGCAGCGCGGCCAGAGGCCTGGGCCTCGTGTTATCGTGGGAGAAGTGGATATCGAAGTAAGGATCGTCCTCGATTATCAGCAGGTCGTATTCGTCAGCGATTTCAACCAGGGCCTCGCGTCGCTCAGCAGCGAGCGTGACCCCTGAAGGATTCTGAAAGTTAGTGATCGTGTAGATGCACTTGACGCGCCGGTGCGAACGGCGGAGGGTTTCGATCTTATGGCGGAGGTCGTTCAGATCGATGCCGCCATCATCCTGACGGATCCCAACTAACTCGGCCTGCGCGTTGTGAAGCGCGATTATTCCACCGATGTAGCTCGGTAACTCGACCAGCGCGACGTCGCCCGGGTCAATGATCACCCGGGCCGCCAGGTCGAGTCCCTGCTGCGAGCCGGTGGTCATCACCAACTGATCGCTGGAAGCCGTATGGATCCCGCGTCTGCGAAGCATCTCCACAACCGCTTCGACCAGGTTGCCTTGCCCTCTGGTAGGGCCGTACTGAAGCGCTATTTGACCCTGCTCGCGAATGACCCGGGCGGCAATCTCCGCCAGCTCTTCGGTTGGAAAAGTCTGACTACTCGGGGCGCCGGCCGCCAACGATATTACGTCCCCCTTGCCAAGGAGTTTGCTCAGCTTGCGGATAGCGTTGGGCTGAAGCGAACTGCCGACTCTGGATAAAAGGGATTCGTAATCAACCATTTTGATTTTGGATTTTAGATTTTGGATTTTGGATTGGCGATGATTTGGGGGTTGGACGTTGGCATTCGCTTGGTCTGAATCCAAAATCCAAAATACAAAATCTAAAATCCAAAATCTCCCTCACTTGGGCTTGGTGGTGAACGTGAACTCAACCTTAGCGCTTGGCTGCAGGGGGTCGTTCGATTTAATGGTGACAAACTTGGAATGTTCACCGGGCGCCGTGCCGGTATCAACCTTCACTTTGA
>DASYSA010000152.1:0-3727 GCA_036003885.1 Blastocatellia bacterium
AGAAGAGCCTACAAGAGATACTCCGAACGGAGAATGCGAAGCGGAATGCGATGCTTCAATTCCTGTTCATGCTCCTTGAACAGGTGGAATTCCATACGGTCTATTATAGTGGGTGTATAGGCGGGGCACCTATTGGCGCCACGCCTATCGGTGGAGATGAGGAGGATCCTCTGTTCACGGGCCTGAAAGGGTATTTCGAGCCGGACGACGCAGACCACATAATCCAGGCAATCCGCGGCAAATGCGACTTCTTCCTCACTCTCGATCAAAAGACGATTCTGGATCGGGTTGTAACGCACCACGAAGAAATCTCGAAGCTGTGCGGAACGCTGGCGTTCGTATCGCCGGAACAACTGTGCGCTCGAATGGAGGCCGCGCATTGAGAAGTCCGCCCAACAGTGTGCTGCAGGCATTGGGCGGCTTGGCAGTTTGGTTCGGAACACGACACGGATAGAGGAGACGTCATGACTATTATTGACACCAGGACCGGTACGAACATCGAGGAGATCGCGCAGGGCCTTTTCCGAGTCAGCACACCTGTGCCACCAGACGTGATACCGGGTGGCTTCACGTTCAATCAGTTCCTCCTCGTGGACGAGGAGTCTCTTCTCTTTCACACTGGACCGCGCAAATTCTTCCCTCTCACGCTGGCCGCCCTTCGGCACGTCCTGCCGCCCGAGAGTCTGCGCTGGATTGCTTTCTCCCACTTCGAGGCTGATGAATGCGGCGCCTTGAATGAGTGGCTGGCGGTGGCCCCCCAAGCCCAGCCGCTTTGCAGCCGACTCGCGGCGATGGTCTCCGTCTCGGATATCGCCGATCGTCCGCCCCGCGGTCTCGCCGACGGCGAAGCAGTGCCTCTCGGCCGACGCACGGTGCGTTGGGTCGACGCCCCCCACGTTCCACACACAATGGAGTGCGGCTATCTCTTCGATGAAACCGACGGCACCCTATTGTGTGGCGACCTGTTCAGCCAGCCTGGCAACGATGTTCCACCGTTGACTGAATCCGTGTCGGCCATCAGGCAGCCGAGCGAAGGAATGCGGCAAGCATTTCCCTATGCGCCGGTGCGTAATGCCAGTGACATCCTGGAAGGATTCGCCCGACTAGACCCACGGCTTCTCGCTTGCATGCATGGCTCTTCGTTTCTGGGGGAAGGACGCGTTCTTCTCCGAAAGCTGCGAGACGCACTTGCTGTCGACGCCGCCCAACCAGGTGCTCCAGCCGACGGCTGAACTTGGGTGTTTATGCGAACTGAAAGATTTAATCTGCAACCTCACCTTGTTGGGGAACTTCTTGAACTTCGGCCACTCTCGGCTGACGATTGGGAGGGTTTGTTCGCAGCGGCTGCAGACCCGATGATTTGGAAGCTACATCCCTCCCACGATCGCTACAAGGAAGAAGTGTTTAGAGAATATTTTAAAGAGGCGTTGGAATCGGAGGGAGCTCTTGTGGCTGTGGACCGGAGGACTCAGAAAATTATCGGTTCATCACGGTACTTCTGGTACGGACCTGAGCCGAGCGAACTTGAGATCGGCTGGACGTTCCTTGCCCGCTCCTATTGGGGTGGAGATTACAACGGAGAGATGAAGCGACTCATGCTGGACCACGCTTTTACGTTTGTGGATCATGTTATCTTCCTGGTGGGGGCAACGAATCTCAGGTCGCGTAAAGCTCTCGAAAAGATCGGCGGGGTTCTGACAGATCGTCGGGAAAAGAGAACTCTTCACGGAAACACTATTGAGCATGTTGTCTATCAGATCAACAGACCAGTGCCATTTGGATAGAAACAACTGCACCGCGTGCCTGTAGAAGAGTTTGAATGTCGTAGCATATGAGGAGAAAGCAGCATAACCAGAGCGTTGCAGCGAACTGCCGCCGCTGAGCAATCGGACGGTTCGAAAAACTTTCAAACGCGATGGTTGCAGCCGGAGCCCGTCTCCGGCGCCGGTCGCTGAGCTTGATCGGTTAGACGGCTCTAAGAACCTAGGTGCTAGCCAGCTCTCTAGTGCGACAGCAATGAAAACGTCTGGCGCGAAAGCAGATTGAGATCAGAAGGCTTGTAAGAGCTTGGCGCTTTCTCACAATTGTTCTCGCTGCCCTTGATACTGGAATGGCACTATGTCACGCGCTAGAGATGCCAGCGAAGCTCAAGGTAGATGCGCAGCAATGGCTAACATTTCAGCATACCCTCTATCGCGCCTTCGGGTCGGAGGGTCCCGGTGCATTCATTGAAATGGGAGGGATCATCACAGGAGTTGTGCTGGTGATTCTCGTCCGTAAACGTCGGCCAGCTTTCTATCTAACTCTAGCTGGGGCTACATTACTGGCAGCAGCGTTCTTTCTGGTATGGATACCGTTCGTTAGTCCAGTCAACGCCGAGACAGCCAAATGGACGGTTGACTCCATACCTGGGAACTGGATGGAGTTACGAAGGCAGTGGGAATATGCTCACACAACTCGATTCGTACTTCAGTTGATTGGATTGGGAGCGCTCTTGCTGTCAGTGTTAGTTGAAACTCCGACAGATAGGTTTGGTGGCCGGGTAGCCATCTAAAAAACGCATTCAGCGGAGGGCGCGAAGCGAGATTCGCATATATCCTCAGTACTCGGCGGCCTGCTGATGCGCAACGTTAGCCTTCACCGGAAACGTGGTTGTCTGAACGAGCATACTTCAACGATGGCCGCAACGAAGAAATTACTGAAGACGTGCGACAAGGAAGACAAGTTCTACAAAAGCTCGGACTGCCCTACGTGCCCTGTCTGCGAGATGGAGCGCAAACCCGAAAGTGGGTTTCTCGCAAACTCGTCGCGCCTTCCCGTCGGGCGCTCGAGCGCGAAGGGCATCACCACGCTAACCAAGCTGTCCAAATACAGTGAACGCGAGATCCTGCAATTTCACGGAATGGGGCCCAGCACGATTCCGACGCTCAAGAAACCGCTGAAGGAAAGCGGCCTGACATTCAAAAAACGGCTTCTGCCTAATATTAAAGGATACCCTAATGCTAGATGGAAAATTACGCATCGCGCCGACATGCTATCACGTGCTTCATCTCGTGCCGGTCATGACGGCGCATGAGATGAATTATTTCTACGATGAGGGGCTGCGCAACACTGATGGCGGGGTGGGTTATGAGATACTCACTAATTCAATGGTGCCGTTTGGTTTGGAAAAATTGGGAATTTCGCAAGCGATGAAGGAAAAAGCGGTTGACATCGCCCTCGACGTGCAAACGCGCACGGTATTTTACCAGCGTTCCAGAGGCGCCGACCTCTATATTATAGCGGGCTGGAGGAACCAACATATTCACGTCTGGGTTAGCCCGCCGCACATCAAGTCGCTCCAAGAGCTCAAGGGAAAAAGAGTTGGCATCAGCGATTTCGGCAGCAATCGCCACTGGGGCATCACGATCTGGTTGCATAAAGCGGGACTCGATCCAAACCGCGACGTCGAGTTTGTCCGGGGAATCTACCATCCCGTGCACATCGACGCGCTGCGCTCAGACAAGGTTGACTGCGCGCCGGTCGCCGTCTGGGAAGCCGAAGAACTCGTGAAAGAAGGCTTCAATGCGTTGGTCACCCTGCAGCAGCAATATCCTAACGGCCGTCCCGAGCGCATCATCGCTGCCAACGGCCGCATCCTCGAAGAAAGGCCGGATTTGGTCAAAGCGTTTCTGCGCGCCATGGTCCGAGCCTACTGGTTCATGCGCGACATGCCGAAGAACTTCGA
>DASYSA010000153.1:0-11276 GCA_036003885.1 Blastocatellia bacterium
AATGGATTTCCGCTCCTGGCCTTGAAGCTTACGCGCGCGCCGACAATCGCCGCGCCACGCGGGTCAGTAACCGTAATTCGCAGGTTCGACTCGGGTGCGTTCCGCGCTTGACCGTGAGCAAGAGGAGCACTCATGGCAAAGCTGACAACGAGAGTTAGCAAGCGAATGAAGAGACTGGATCGATGCATTGAGACTCCTGGTAGTGCTGATAGTGATCAAAGAACAGGGGACACGATCGCGGCGCCGCGGCTACCAACGCTTTCGTTCCTCCGCGTTTGCGGTTGACTCTTCTAAAGTCAATTGCAAGCGCAGAGGTACGCACTTCGTCAGGCCCTCACTTCTTGAAGTTCTCAGGTTTGAGCGGCGGATTGATCTTGAACTTTGTCACGTCCCACTCTTCATTGACTTCGCCGTTGATGGCTCGAGTGATGTGATGAGGCAGAAGTATTCCACCTACATTTCGGTAATCCGACAGGTACATCTGAATTTCAACGGTCTTCGGCGGGGGCTGACCCTCGGCTTCCCTCCGAGTCCGCTCTTGAGCTTCCTTTGCGAGTTTGTCCGCGTCTTCGTGGCTGCCTGCAGAAGCCGTCTGCATTCTGAAAATCATGCCTGGCTGCGTTCCTCGATAGCTAAGCATCAATGGTCGATGGGTCTCTTTATCCAGGAACAGACGCATCGCAAAATCGTCGGCAGACTTGATGTCGATCACGTCGGCTCGCCCCTCTTCCGCCTGAGCTTCACCGCCGTAGCTGAAGTCGACCGTCTGCGTTTGAGGCGCAGCTAACAGCCAGCCGATGACGTAGATGGTGAACTCCGCGCGAACTGCCCGCAGCTGGGCCGCCTGATTCGGCTGGTTGTCGGGGCCATTGCCCATTCGAATGACGATGTTTCCACCGCCGCTTGTGCGGGTGTCTCTGAACGCCTGATCTCCGTTGAATCCGTTGATCCTTGTGATCTGCGCATCGCCCATCGGCAAGTTTGAGACTTCTGTGGCGATGTATTTATCCGGGAGTAAAAAATCGAGTTGAAGCTCTCCCGACATTTCCGGCTGATCTTTGGCTATGATTCGACGAAACTTCGCGGACGTCGAAAGAGTCTGGATCGATTTAAGCTTCGCATCTCCGCCAAGCGCGGCTCGTGCTTGAGCAAGCAGGGTCTGAGCGCGATTGTCCTGCCGGGCATCGACAGATGGCAGGCTCACCAGTGCGGCTAATATCAGGGCGGTCAATGTGACTGTGGTTGAAATGCTCAAATGTTTTTTCATAGTTCCTCCGTTGTCATCTTCTTGAACGTCAATGCTAGCGAATAGTCGCGGGCGGTTGGTTAAGAGGGCGAAAAGAGATTGTTAAGGATGTTAAATCGCCAGACATCCTGCGGTCGGCGCAAATCCGCGATGGTATAATCCGGCTTGATGAAGCTGCGGATTCAGAAGGCCCCGTGGATTCTTATGCTGGTCGGCGCGTTGTTCGCATTGCTGGCCTTGCTTGCCGTCCTTCAATACCGCTGGCTCGGAGAGGTGAGTCAGGGCGAGCGCGAGCGCATGCAGGCGAATCTGCAGGTTGCCGCGTCGCATTTCACTGAAGATATAGACCGCGAGTTGACCCGTGCCTATTTGACCTTTCAAATGGACACCGCACTCTCACCCGACAAGACCGGCCAGTATTACGCCGGCTGCATGGCTCGATGGGTGGACGCGGCCGCCTATCCCCGCATTGTGCGAAGCCTCTTACTGGCGGAGACGAAGGATGGCGGCCAGCTTGCGCTTACGCGTTTCAACAGCAACAGCGGCAAGTTTGAAAAGACCGACTGGCCTCCAGAGCTCGATAGACTGCGCGGGTCCTTTGATCAGCAGTCTCAACCAGGTGTTCCCGGACTCGCCCGGATCATACATATCTCGTCCTCGCCAATCGACGACGAGATTCCGGCGCTTATGATCCCCCTGGTGACTCTGCCCGCAACGCCAGGTGGCGGGGACGCAAAAGGACCTGTAAACCCCGGCCAACTCTCTCAGTCCATGATTGCAACGAAAACGATCGAGTCACTGAGCCTCGCCTTTTCGGTCAGGAAGAAACAGAACGGATTCACAGCGCCGTTGCCATTGGGCTTCGCGATTGTGGTCCTTGATCTCGATTACATTAGCCGAGAGTTGATTCCAGAGCTGGCGCGTCGTTACTTCTCAAGCGGCGGCGCGCTCGATTACAATCTCGCAATCGTCAGCCGTCGCGACGCCGCGAGGGTGATCTACAACTCGGACCCCTCTGGCCCGCTGTTCCCTTCTCCAGATGCGACAGCAGAGCTATTCGCGCTGCGGCTCGACAAGATCGGCAGCCTGCTTCCCGATTCACTAATCGCTGGGGGCGGAGTGGACGGCGCCCACACGGGCAAGCTTGCCTACCGCGTGTTCAGCTTCCAGCAAGGCGACAAAGCCCCCGCCGCCAATCCAATGGCTAGTGAAGCCGAAGGACGCTGGCAACTGCTGCTCAAGCACCGGGCGGGGTCTCTCGAAACGGTTGTCGCCTCTTCGCGCCGCCGCAACCTCATCGCAAGCTCAGGCATACTGGTGCTGCTGGCCGTGAGCCTGACAATCATAATGCTGTCCGTTCAACGGGCGCAGCGGCTCGCCCGCCAGCAGATGGAGTTTGTAGCCGGCGTCTCTCACGAGTTGCGTACGCCCCTGGCTGTGATCTGCTCTGCCGGTGAGAATCTGGCCGACGGCGTGATCGACGACCGCCAACAGATCCAGCGGTACGGCGAGGTCATCCGAAATGAAGGCCGAAGGCTGACAGAGATGGTCGAGCAGGTGCTCGAGTTCGCGGGGATACAATCGGGTCGCAAGGCTTACAACATCTCATCGGTTGATGTCGCGAGCGTGATAGAACGAGCGTTGTTGGCTCTGGAGCCGGCGCTTTCGAGCGATCACTTCAAGATCGAGAAGCAGGTCGCATCCTACCTGCCGCCGGTTATGGCCGACTCGTCAGCTTTGAGTCGCGCGATCCAGAATCTGCTCGACAATGCGATGAAGTACAGCGGCGACAGCCGCTGGATTGGAGTGAGCGCGAGGACCGAGGTGCTCGATGGAAAGTTCGAAGTTCAGATCGCGGTCAGCGATAAAGGAATGGGCATAGCTCCGGCTGATATGCTGCGTGTCTTCGAGCCGTTTCACCGTGGTCAGGCGACCGTTGCGGCGCAGATTCATGGAAGCGGGTTGGGCTTGAGCCTGGTGAAGCACATTCTCGAGGCCCATGGCGGAAGAGTTGATGTTCGAAGCGTCGAAGGGCAGGGCAGCGCGTTCACGCTCCACTTGCCGGCAGAAGTCGGAAGTCGGAGGTCAGAGGTCAGAGATCAGACGTCAGAAGTCCGACCGGCGACTGATCCGACCTCTGACGTCTGATGTCCGGCTCTGACCTCTGATCTCTGACGTCTGACGTCTGACGTCTGATCTCTGACCCCTATGACAAAACGAATCCTACTCGTGGAAGATGAGCCGGGACTGGTCATGACGTTGACCGACCGGCTCACAAGTGAAGGCTTCGCGGTCGAGACTGCCAGGGATGGGGATACCGGGTTGGCGCGAGGATCGAGCGAGGAGTTTGACCTGATGATACTCGACATAATGTTGCCGCGACGAAATGGACTGGACCTCTGCCGGGACCTTCGTCAGCGCGGCATTTCGACGCCTATCCTCATGCTGACTGCGCGCGGTCAGGTGGTTGACAAGGTCGTCGGCCTGAAGCTTGGCGCGGACGACTATGTAACGAAGCCGTTCGAGATGATGGAACTCCTCGCCCGAATCGAAGCGCTCATGCGACGCGCATCGTCTTCATCCGTATCGTTGCCGGCTGACTCCTATCAATTCGGTCCGATTCGAGTCGACTTTCGCGCTGCCGAAGTCACTCGTGACGGCAAAGCTGTTGATCTCTCGGCTCGCGAGTTTCAGTTGCTCCGCTATCTGATCGAACACCGGGGCAGCACTCTGTCGAGAAACCAGCTGTTGAACGAGGTCTGGGGTTACCACGCAATGCCTTCGACTCGCACGGTTGATGTCCACGTCGCGTGGCTTCGCCAGAAGATCGAGTCTAACCCGCGCAAACCACAGTTGATTCTGACCATTCATGGCCTCGGGTATAAATTTGTGGGGTGAGTGAAGAATGGAGAATTGAGAATTGAGAATTGAGAGAAATGTAGGCATTCTCAATTCTCCATTCTCAATTCTCCATTCTTGCGTTACCTTATTGATCTCGAGGAGCCCCGGTGGAACAGCAAATCAGAATAGAAATCAAAGGCAAGGATGAATTCTGGGGCCGCGCCTTTCACGTTGAGTGGGAGTCCCAGTTTCCAGATCGCGCGCTCAGTTCGGATGGCGCCGGCCACTTTGTTGCGGATCTGGCATGGCTGCCCGACCTCGAGCGCGTTGGGCGCGAAACCTTCTGTATCGTCACTCGCGCGCCGGACAACCCTAAGCGCCGGCAATGGTTCAATTCGCTGCTTCCGACGCGGCCAAAGAGCTGAGCCAGGATCAATACCAGATTCGGTCAAGAGTCCCGATGAACTGGGGTCAATGTAGTTGTAGAGGCTTGGAGAAACGCGAAACGCAAAACGCAAAACGCGAAACGCGAAACGTTTTCAAAAGGAGACGCCTCTGATGTCAAGATTTGTCAATCGACTGCTCGCCCTGATTTCGCTGGTCGCGATTTCGCTCGCCCAGACTTCACTCGGCAGGCCGCCGTCCAACGGACGCGGCATAACTCCGGAGGACTACTTCGCCTTTGAATTCCTGAGCGACCCTCAACTCTCTCCGGACGGCAAGCTGGTCTCCTATGTGGTCACAACCGTCGATCAGAAACAGAACCGCCGAAATTCTTCCGTCTGGATGGTAACGGCCGACGGGAGTCGCGCTCCCTGGCAGTTCACGACGAGCCCGCAGTCTTCGACTTCACCGCGATGGTCCACTGATGGACAGTACCTCGCGTTTCTATCCTCCCGTCCCTCACCCGGCACACCTTCCGCCGGCGACTCTTCGAGAAACCAGGTATACCTGCTTTCGATGAAGGGCGGCGAGGCGAGACGAATGACAAACCTCAAGAACGGAGTCGGCAGTTTCGAGTGGTCCCCGGACGGGTCGCGGCTTGCCTGCGTCAGCCGAGTCGGTCCCAACGACAGCCGTCCTGAAGGCGCGGATCGCAGCGATGTTCGACACTACTCACATATCTCGTACAAGTTCAACGACACTGGTTGGTTCGATGATCGCCGCAGCCACATCTGGATAGTCGACGTTAAGAGCGGCGCGGCGAAGCAGATCACCTCGGGAGATGATTGGAACGACACCGCTCCATCGTGGTCACCTGACGGAGCTAAGATTGCTTTTGTATCGGACCGCAGCGGCCGGGCATTTGATGACAGCCGCAATACGGATGTCTGGACAATCCCAGCGGAGGGAGGCGCCTTCACAAAGATATCTGACCACGATGAGGGAGACCGCGAACCTCGATGGTCCCCGGACGGCAAGACCATAGCTTTCATCGGCAACCTTACTGAGAGCAGCCATCCCAAGATATGGATCGCCCCAGGCTCGGGAGGCGTGACCTCTACACTTGCAGCAAAAGATCTCGATCTAATTCCATCCCGGATCGAGTGGGCCGAAGGGGGCCGCGCGATCTACTTCGAAGCGGGCGTCAAAGGCGAGACTCACCTCTTTCGGGTCGGCGCTGCGACCAGGGGGGTCACTCCGATCACGTCCGGGGCGCGCACGGTTCGAAACTTCGACATCAACGACAAAGCAGGGAAGATGGTCTACACCGTGAACGACTTCAAACACCTCGATGACCTGTACGTCTGCGAGCTTTCGGGGAAAAACGAGCGCAAGCTTACGAGCCTGAACGACGGCTTGTTCCAGCAACTGCACGTTCAGGATGTCGAACGGATCGCTTATAAGGGCGCCGACGGGTGGGATATGGACGGCTTCTTCGTCAGGCCGCTCGGCTGGCAAGAGGGAAAGAAGTACCCGATGATCCTCAGCATTCACGGCGGTCCGGCGGGTATGTACGGCGTAGACTGGTTTCACGAATTCCAGGTCTATGCGGCAAAAGGATGGGCGGTCTTCTTTGCCAACCCGCGTGGCTCAACGGGCTATGGTGAGAAGTTCGAGCGCGGCATCGAAGGCGAATGGGGCGGCAAGGACTACGTCGATGTAATGAAGGGCGTCGATGCGATTCTCGCGAAGTATTCGTGGCTGGATCGGGACCGGTTGGGCGTGACCGGGGGAAGCTATGGCGGATATTTGACCAACTGGATACTCGGTCATACGGATAGGTTCAAGGCCGCTGTGACGGTTCGGAGCGTCGTGAATTTCATCAGCGACGAGGGGACTCGCGACGGGGCATATGGCCACAAGCGAGACTTTGGCGGCGACCTGTTCGAGAAGTTCGATATGTACTGGGACCGCTCACCATTGAAGTACGCGCGGAATGTGAAGACTCCGACCTTGATTCTGCACTCCGACAATGACTTTAGGGTGCCGCTCGAGCAAGGCGAGCAGTGGTTTCGGGCGCTCAAGCATTTTGGCGTCACCGCTGAGATCGTGATCTTTCCGCGCGAGAATCACAACCTGACTCGAACGGGCGAGCCAAAGCATCTGGTTGAGAGCTTGAACTGGCAGGTGTACTGGTTTGATAGATTTCTGAATGGCAACACGACCGCGGTTCCACCGGACACGAAATAGATCGACCGGACGGCCATAGCGGTCGTGAACAAGATGATGGAAGCTGAAGAACAACGTTTGAAGAAGCCCTGAGACGGCACGAGTGACGTGGAGTCACTTGTCACTTGAAAGGAGCGCCATGCTGAGAATACTCGCCTACACGCGGCTTTCGTCTTCGATCCTGGTTTTGTTGTTTGCTGCGCAGGCTGGCCTGTCGCAGCAGCAGCGGACACCGGCCCCTCCAGCAGATCCGGTGCAAGAGCGGTTGCGTGCGCTCGAAGACTCTCTGCAGTTCCTGGGACAAAGACTCGCCAAGGACATCGACGACTTGATGTGGTATCGCCAACTGGAAGCCATCGCGGAAGTCGACAAAGTCCGCTACACAGGTCCTCCGCCGCGCGTGATTCCCAATCAGACCGGACAGGGCGCGCGAAATCCGGTCATTATCACCGCCTACACGTTCATTCCAAGGAAGCAGACGTCAGCTAAGCTCCCGCTGATAGTCCTGGTCCACGGCGGAGTCCACGGCACGTTCGAGTCGAGCGGGGCCCACGTCGTTCAAGAGCTGGTCCAGCAAGGCTACGCCGTGATTGCGCCCGATTATCGCGGCAGCACCGGTTACGGCCAGGGGTTCTACAGGCTGATCGACTACGGCGGATTGGAGAACGAGGACGTGTTCGCGGGCAAGCAATGGATGATCGAGAACTACCCGAACATCGATCCGCAGCGGGTCGGCATTGTGGGCTGGAGCCACGGCGGCTTGATCACCCTGATGAACATATTCGAGCACCCGCAAGACTACAAGGTCGCGTATGCCGGGGTGCCGGTCAGCGACCTGGTGGCTAGAATGGGCTACAAGAGCCAATCCTATCGGGAGCTGTTCTCGGCGCCCTATCATATTGGAAAGAGCGCCGAAGAGAACGTGAACGAGTATCGCAAGCGGTCGCCGGCCTACAACGCGGAGAAGCTTCAGACGCCGCTGCTGATTCACACCAACACCAACGATGAAGATGTGAACGTGCTGGAGGTCGAGCATCTGATCACTGCTCTGAAGGCCGCCGGAAAGAACTTCGAGCACAAGATATATCAGGACGCGCCGGGCGGTCATGCCTTCAACCGAATTGACACAAAGCTGGCGAAGCAATCGCGCGAAGAGATCTACAGGTTTCTCGCGAAGTATCTCAATCCCCCCAATCCGGTGAAGTAGCTCGATCGAGGAAGGAGCATCGTGACGAGACCTGATCTTCAAGACGTCCTGCTCGCTAAGAAGCAGATACTTCCCTATTTGCTGCGTACCCCCTTGCACAGCTATCCCGCTATCGACGACCTCATCGGCACGCGCGTTTTCATAAAGCATGAGAACTATCAACCGATTGGCGCCTTCAAAGTGCGCGGCGGCATCAACCTGATCTCGCAACTCAGTTCGGAGGAACGAGCCAGCGGAGTAATCGCGGCGTCGACCGGCAATCACGGACAATCTGTTTCCTATGCGGCAAGGCTGTTCGACGTTAAGGCGCGAATCGTCGTACCCGAAGGCGCGAATCCGGGAAAGGTTGCGTCTATGCGCGGAATGGGCGCTGAGGTGATCTTTCACGGTGCGAACTTCGATGAAGCGCGCCTCCACTGCGAGAAGTTGGCGAAGGATGAAGGGTTGCGCTACATACATTCCGGCGACGAGCCACTGCTGATCGCGGGAGTTGCAACTCAGGCCCTCGAGATGCTTGAAGACCAGCCCGACCTCGAAGTCATCCTCGTCCCGGTGGGCGGCGGAAGCGGAGCCGCCGGAGTTTCGATCGTCACCCGTGCCATCGATCCGAGGATTCATGTCATAGGTGTTCAGTCGGAGAGCTCTCCCGCGGCCTATCAGTCGTGGAAGCAGCGTCGCCTGGTTGAAGCACCCAACCTCACACTTGCCGAGGGCCTTGCAACGGGAACAGCCTTCAGCTTTCCTCAATCGATTCTCTGGGATCTCCTCGATGAGTTCGTGCTGGTGACCGACGACGAGATCATGCGAGCGATGGTCTGGATGATCGAACGGGCGCACACGCTTGCTGAAGCGGCAGGGGCGGCTCCTCTTGCCGCCGCCTACAACATGAAAGAACAACTTGCGAAGAAGAGGGTTGGACTCGTATGCTCCGGGGGCAACACATCTCTGGCGCACCTGAAAAAGGCCCTCGAGGGGTAAAGGACGTTTCGCGTTCCGCGTTTCGCGTTCTTGATTTCGGATGCGACGACAGAACCCAAACGCAAAACTTAAAACGCAGGACGTAAATACAAAACGCGGAACGCGAAACGCGAAACGAGAGAATAATGTCATCATTCGTCTTGGGGATCGATCTGGGTGGCACAAAAGTAAGCGCAGGAGTGCTGGACGCCGACGGGAAGGTCTTCTGCCGCGAGCGCGCAAAGACAAAGGCCTGGCGCGATAGTTCGGAGATCTTTGCCACCATAGCTCGCGTTGGGCATCGAGCCATCCGTGAGGCGGGCGTCGATTCAAGTCAGATCGCCGCTGTTGGCATCGGCTCGCCGGGCCCCCTCGATCCGGACACCGGCTACGTAATAGAGTCCGCGAATGTCAACTTTCATAACTTCCCACTGGGTCCGAAACTCGCCGAAGAGTTCGGGTGTCCCGTAGTGGTTGCCAACGATGTTGACGCGGGCACCTACGGCGAATTCAGGCTCGGCAGCGCCCGTGGAGCAAGAGACGTCCTGGGAGTCTTCATCGGCACCGGCATAGGCGGCGGCCTCATTGTGAATGGGGCGTTGTATCACGGCTTCAGCAAGAACGCCGGCGAAATAGGCCACATCGTCATCAAGGCAGGAGGTCCGCGTTGTAACTGCGGTAATCGCGGTTGCCTGGAGGCGCTCGCAAGCCGGACAGCAATGGCCCGCGATATTCGCAAAGCCATAAAGAGAGGCCGGAAGACGATGTTGGCCAGGCTTTCCGGCAGGAAGCTCGACTCGATTCCAAGCAGCGCGATCAAGGAGGCCTTTGAGGCCGGGGACCATTTGGTCACCAGAGTAGTCGAGCGCGCGGCCGACTACATCGGCATCGCGATTGGCAGCGTGGTCAATCTGATTGGCCCGGAGGTCGTCGTGCTCGGCGGCGGCGTGATCGAAGCGCTTGGCGCACCCCTGATCGACAGGATCGATCGGGTCGCGCGCAAGGTCGCCTTCGACTTCGCAATCAAGGACGTGCGCTTCGTCAGGTCCGAACTCGGAGACGACGCGGGTATAATCGGAGCTGCGATGCTCGCGCGTGAGAGAGCGTCGAGTAGTTTGTGAAATCGAATCGTCTGACTGCGCTCGATCGGTTTGCAATTGCCGCGGACCTGTCCGTTCCTCCAAGTGTGGAATTGCAACCGCTGCGCGCGGAGGTGACTCGTGAATCTCAACTCGCGAACGGCGAGCCTTCTTTGTCTCTTACTTTGCCTCTTTGCCAGTCCTACCCTTGCTCAAAAGGGACGCCCGAAGGACAGCGCCATCAAGCAATACAACCGAGGAATAGAACTGAGCAACCAGGGACGGGTGCAAGAGGCGATCGAAGCCTACAAACAGGCGATTCGCATCAGTCCCGACTTCCCCGAAGCCTACAACAACCTGGCTAATGCGTACGGCAAACTCGGAAATTATCAAGAAGCAGTCGTAACCCTCACTCAGGCTATCAAGAACAAGCCGGATCTCCCTGAGGCCCGTTACAATCTGGGCGTTGCATTCGGCAAACTGGGCAGGCATCAAGACGCGATAGAAGCCTACATGGCAGCGGTCGATTTGAGACCCGGTTTCGCCGAAGCCCATTACAATCTGGGGCTGTCACTGGCCAGGATGGGACGCAATCAGGAAGCGGTCGAGTCGTACAAAAAGGCCCTGCGAGCCAGGCCCGCTTATGCCGAGGCTGCGTACAGTCTTGGAGAGGCTTACATACAACTTGGAAACTTCCGAAATGCCGTGATGGCTTTCCAGCAATCCATCGAAATCAAGCCTGATTACGTGGAGCCGGTGGCCGGTCTTGGGGAGGCATACGCTCATCTGGGCCTTCACCAGGAAGCGGTTGATGCTCTGAATCGGGCTCTTCGAATGGGGCCGGCAACCGCCGAGGCAATGAACAACCTGGGCGTATCGCTGTTCAAGTTGGGGCGTTACAAAGAGGCGGTCGCAGCTTATGTCGAGGCCGTTCGAATCAAGCCTTCCTATGCAGAGGCCTACTGCAATCTGGGATGGGCATACGACAAGCTCGATCAGCATAAGGAAGCGCTCGACGCTCACACACATGCATTACAGCTCAAGCCTGACTACGCAGAGGCGCATTACGGAACTGGAGTGGATCATTCAATGTTGGGTCAACTACAGGACGCGCTGGAGGATTACAAGCGGGCGCTGCGGATCAAGCCCGACTACCTCGAAGCTCACAACAATCTGGGCGTCGCTTACGCCGATCTGGGCCGCTACGAAGAAGCGGTGTCGCAATATCTGTTGGCGCTTAAGCTCAAGCCCGATGCCGACCAGACGTACCATAACATCGCGGTTGCGTACAGCAAGATCGGGCGCCATCAGGAAGCGATTGAGGCTTACAAGC
>DASYSA010000154.1:0-24622 GCA_036003885.1 Blastocatellia bacterium
CGCCCGACAGCCGCTGCAATTTCGGCGGCGAGATACCGTACTTGGCGCTGGAAGTCCAGAAGGGCATCGACGGGCAAGCGCTCAAGGAGGCTGCGATCCCTCAGCACCTCGGCCAGGCTTGGCGCCGGGGCCGGACTCAAAGGGAGGGGGGAGAACTCAATCACTTGGTCGCTCTTGCAGCACGGGCGTGCTTGGCCACGCGGGACACGCCTAAGGCCGCTGTGCCGCGCGCCGCCGCGAGAGGTCACGGTGGTGGAATCGGCGATGCCCGCCGGGTGTCTGCCCGCTCGCGATGATGATGCCGGCTGCATCCCAGCGCAGCAGCGTGCGGGGAGAGATGCCGAGATATCCCGCCGCTGCTGAAAGCGAATACCAGGTCTGTTGCCCGGGCTCCCATTCGGGCAGACCGAGTGCACGGCGCACGCGTCGGAGGGCGGTGCGAAACTGGGTGGCAAGCCTATTCCGAACCCGGGGGCTCAACTGGCGGTATGAGAGCTTCATCAGCGCCGCGCGAAGTGTCTCGTGACGCTTCACGAGGCGGCGGTACGTGGCCCGCCGCAGCCCTGCCGGGCAAGGGATATCGAGGGGTTCAACAGAAGGCCCGCGCGCCGATCTGGTGGCAGGTCCACGACGCTCGGCGCCGGACCTGGGCGCCGGTCGAGCCTCCAGATTGGCCGTGAGCCGCTGGATCTCGCGGATCTCTTCGAGCGCCTTGAGGAACCGTGAGTACTCGGACTCTGGTTCCGGCGCCGGTGTCCTTGTTGCTCTGCTAGGTGGACACTTCTCATCCATGATCTCCGAGGGTGGCCCCTCGGAGGCCCGGAGTCATTGTTACTTTCTCTGCCTTTTTCCGCTCCCCTTAGGGTGTGGCGTCGGTAAACCGTCGGCCGAACATGTCGAAGCCCATGGGGCGCTTGGGGTCGGCGATGCGGACATGTCGCTGAATGATGGCCGTCACCCGCCTGACCGTGAGCGAGGCGGCGAGGTGGGGACACTCGAGCTTCACGAGATCGACGATGTCTTGGCGGAGGGCAGCTGGGAAGTGCCCCGGACCCGGGGCCAAGAGCCCGTGGGTGTACGCTCGCACCTCGTAGGAGGGGCGCAGGTAGTCGAACAGCTTTGGGATGGCGTATCGAGTGAGCACGGGCCAGCCGGCCGGCTCCCGCTCCGTGCGCCAGCGATGGCCGACTCGGAGGCCGAGCACCCCAGAGAAGTGCTTGCGCACGATCGCCGTGTAGACGGCCGCGATGGTCTCCCGACCGACCCACGGCACGGGGTCACCCTCGCGCCAGGGCATCAACATGGCTGGCAGCGCCCAGCGCTCCACCAACACGGGGAGTTCGTCCGTCAGTTGCCAGACGTCGATGACCGTGCCTGGGCCGTCGAGGCCCGTCGGGACCAGGGGCGTGCCCTGCCGCGCGGGGTCCACCGATCGCGTGTCGACGACCTTGGCGCCGGGCCACCGGGGCAGCCCGGCCACCTCCCCCATGACTTGGCTGGCCCATTCAAAGCGCAGATCCTTCAGCCGCTGGCGCGCAGCGGGCTGGCGCTCCGCAGGCAGTCGCGGCAACGCTGCGGCGACCTTGTCGAGTGCCCGATCCACCTGGTCGTAGGTCTGCGTTCGGAACCGAACCCGGAGCGGATCGCGCGACTCTCGATCCGTCCACAGGTGTGTCCGTGTGAAGGGCGGCACCGCGGACAGGATCAGCTTCACCAAGGTGAACTCCACGCCCTCGGGCAGGCGGTCGAGAACCGCCAGCCGCTCAGGTGGGAGGGGGAGCGTGCTATCTGGGGGGTTCATGGTCCTCCAACATTCTGGCTCTGTCTGTCACCGCCGATCAAGTCACGATCGATCCAGATGAACAGACAGTGACGTTGGGTTGGCACGGGCCGCTTCGCGCGACAGGGGCCAACTGCGTGTCAACGATATATGGGTCAACGGCCTGGGGCCCCTAAGTCTCTTGTCAGGTTTTGGGGAGGTGCACGGGGGTCTTCTTGTCAGGCTTTGCTGGGGTATGCCGAGCACCCGGCGGCCGCCCTGTGGTGGCGGGTGCGCCGTGGGCGCTTCGGGGACCCGATCCCAGAATCCTGAATGACAATCCGCTCTCACCCAAAGGTGAAGCGGCGCCCGTGAGCCAGGGATAGCTTTCAGGACCGAGCTGGGGGGAGTGGCATCAAGGCGGATCTCACCGCCGGAGCCAGAATCGCCTGCTCCTGCGGGGCATAAAACAGTGAAGGGGCGGGCGCTATCGGTGAAGCGGAACGTCCTTAAATCTCGCGACCTGGCCAGCCGGGTAGCGCACCTGCTTTGGGAGCGGTGGGGCGCTACGTCTCGTGCGGTCTAAGCAGGTCCGGGAACAACTCTTTCCATTCGGCTGTCGTCCGGGGCAGTCCCGAATCTACCCATCAGATCCCTCGAAAACCGTCAGCGAGACCTCAGCGCGAAGAGGACGCGACAAGCGAGTTCATTACGGATCTATGGCCGAGAAGCCCATTACCTAGACCGGCGTTTGAGTCTCCCTTCCTTCACAAGGGTCTCAAGACTCTGAGCGAGCAACCGTTCAGCCGCTTCCGTATAGCTCTTCCCATAGAAGCCGGTAGCAACGAGCGCATCAAGATAATCCTTGATCGCACCGGTCGTGGTGATCGTTATCGGAATACTCTTGAGTTGATTAGGTCTTCTGGACATGAGAAATATTGTTCAAAGAATGGCATAAGAACCACAATATTTACTTGACAAGATATGGGTCGAGTGACTAAGGTCCACGCAAGATATGGTGGTTGACAGGAGTCGATCAGGGAGGCTTAATCCAGCCTCTCCCGGAAAGAGAATGGGTGGCCTGCTGGAATGGGGCTGGTATCGTAAGGAGACTGCGCCCGCCAGGATTCGAACCTGGAACCCCCGCCTACGAGAGCGGTGCTCTATCCGCTTTGAGCTACGGGCGCATCAAGGGGCCGTGGCCCCCTAACCGGGGTCACGGCCTCGCTCTTTTCTCCTCTTCCACCCCCTTCGCGCTGCGGGGTGGTCCACAACATATGGACAGATTTCCGAAGAGTCAAACTTTATTTGGTAGTTTCTTCGGCAGCGCCACACCGCAGCGCGTCATAAGAGCCACCGAACCCATCGCTGCTAAGGAGAGTGTAAAAGACCCTTGGTGACGACCTACGCCAGACTCAAACCACGGCGAGCATTCCTATCCTTTCTTGTAATCCTCGCCGCTACCAGCCTCGTTGTGAGCGAAGGAGCGCCCCGCCCGGAGCAGCCAGTATCGCGGAATGATCTCAAGGGAATTGAGAGCCGGATTGAAACACTTCAAGACAGGGTGATCGAGCTCAAGACCCTAATCGAGAAGCAGGGAATCGACCGCCTAGATCGGCAAGAGAAGAAGCTGCAAGGAATTGAAGATTCAACTGCACAGATTCGAAAGGCACTCGCCGAGCTGAGCATCTCCGCCGCGCCAAGCGTTTGGCCATACGTTGCTGGCGGGCTCATCGGATTCGCCGCGAGCGTGCTGTCGATCTTCGGATATGAGTTCCTCCGGAGGCCAATTCTTGGCGTCGCCGTTGGAGAGCCGATGCCGGCGGCTCAGGGCAGGCGATTTGTGCACGTAAGGGTCTCAAATCGATCACAGATCTGGTTTCTTCAAACACTAGCGCCTCGCCTGCCAGCCCACATGTGTCGTGCTTGGGTACGGATCTATCCTGTGCAGCTCGGCGGTAACGCGAGCATAACGTTTGAAGGGCGGTGGGCAAATCAGCGGGAGCCAGGACAGTATGTTGCCGCGGGTTTGCTGCCAGACCCTGGACTCATTCTTGTCCCGCATCGCGAGGACATTCTCGCCGGAGATTCAGCAATGCTGGTTGTCGCCGTAAAATTCAATGGCGAGTTGGAATGTTTCGGATTCAACAACGAGAATTACCTTGTACCGAACCAGCGTCCACCCGATCGTCAGGTAGGCCAGGGTGTGAGCAGGATCGTGGTCAGAGTTGCCGCAGGCGATTTGGTTCGCATCGCCGAGTTCGAACTGCAGAATCCTGGCCCCATGGTCAATGACTTTGCCCTCATCGGCGGAACACGAGAGGCCGTGTGGGAACCATGAGCGGTCAAAAAGTTTGAAGCCTTGCGGAACCCATCGAAAGGCAAGTAAACGGAAAAACAATTTGTCGACAACCTGCTAGCAATCGTAGAATCCGCGTCGCCTTGTGCTCGAAGCAGATAAACTAGCTGTCATGTGCGGCCGCTACACTTCGACGGCAGCCTTCGACGAGCTTGCTCTCCGATTCGGCATCACGATCGAGTCGGGCACAAACGAGGAACTCACGGCCCGCTATAACGTCGCACCCACTCAGATGGTCCCCATCATCAGGGCGGGTGATAAGGGGCGCCGGCTGATTATGGCCAACTGGGGCTTCCGGCCCGCCTGGGTCAAATCCCGCCACGCTCGCGCCGATCAACGCCCGTGCCGAGTCAGTCGCGACAGCTCAGCTCTTCAGCGCGGCTGTCAGGGACGGACGTTGCCTCATTCCGGCGACAGGATTCTATGGATGGAAGCCCGTGCCCGGTCAGAAGCGCAAACAACCGTACTTTGTTCGGCTCAAGGGCGGGGGAGCCTTCGGGTTCGCGGGACTTTGGACACCGCCCACAGCCGCGGATGCACCGCCCACCTGCGCCATCATCACGACTACGGCAAATGACCTCCTGGCCCCGATTCGCCGACCGGATGCCGGGTCATCCTCGATCCGGACGACGAGGCCCTCTGGCTCGATCCCGGACCTATCGCCCCGGTCAGAGTGCTGCCGTGCTTGCGTCCATTCCCATCGGAGCGGATGGAGGCGATTCCCGTGTCGGCTCTTGTGTCATCCCCAGGGAACGAGGGGCCGGAACTGCTCGAGCCCGTTCCCGTCCCCTGACCGAATGCTAAGTTACGTTAGACACGCACCCGCCATTCAAACAGCACTCATGCAGTCGGTCACAACATGCGTGCCCTTCGAAGCCGACGGCGAGTGTGCCGTCGCGATCAAAGGACCCGGCGTCGAGCCGGTTCGGTTACTCGCTGAATCGCCAATGGTCTTTCACGATCTGTACTACAAGCGGATGCCGACGGCTCCGGTTCTGCACCTCATTGCGCACACGTTAGGCAATGCTTTGGAGGACCGGCCCTGCATCGCAGCTTTCGACGTGTCGAGCGAGACCGAACGACGACTTGCGGAGTACCTGACGAGGCAGGACCGTCTCCGTCTTTTCTTCGTCAATCCAGACCTCGATCCTCTTGAGGAACAGATTTTCAACTGGGATGGGGAGCAGCGGACGCATGCCCGGAACCTTCTCGCGAATGCGTTACGTGATCTAGCAGCTATTCCTCGGCAAGAATACGACTTCGCGCTTGCCCTTTCCGAGATTCGCAGTTGGTACTAATACCGAGACCGTCGAGCCCTGGCCATCCCTCGTGAAGCAGTTTCAGAACTTCGGAGACGAGCGGCAGGGTGCCTACTGCGTCCACTGTGCAGGACAGACAGGTACGCGGGATCACGTGCCTAGCCGCGTGCTTCTTGACGAACCGTATCCGCCGAATCTGGCCGTCGTGCCGGCCTGTCGTGAATGCAATGGGGAAGTATCCGCCGATGAGGAGTACGTCGCCTGCCTAGTCGAATGCACCGTTTCGAGGTCAGCGTCCGCCGATGATGTGGGCCGCGAAAAGATCAAGCGAATTCTCAGCAAGAAGCCGACTCTGGGGAGACGCTTGGCCGATGCTTGCACGCGGATCGGCGGCGTCACGCGCTTTGAAGTTGAAGCAGAGCGTGTTCGAAGCGTCGCTCTGAAGCTTGCGCGTGGCCACGCCTTTTTCGAGCTTAACGAGCCACAACACCGTGAGCCTTCCAAGCTCATGTTTGCGCCGTTACTATCGCTTTCGACTGAGGACCGCGACGCCTTTGAGCGCGCTCCTGCCAGGGTTCTATGGCCGGAGGTCGGTAGCCGCGGGATGCAGAGGCTCGCGCTTTCCGATGCTCGCACCACCCAGTGGCTGACTGTTCAGCCGGGGCGCTACCGTTACCTAGCCTATGTGGGCGACTCGGTGATCGTGCGAATAGTCCTGAGCGAATTCCTTGCCTGTGAGGTTGTGTGGACCGATGTTTGGCAGGCGCCAAAGCGACGGTACGAGACCTTCGGCGTCGTCGCGCCCGAGAGGGTCTGATGGCCTCGAAGTAGACGAAAGTATTTACCTTATCAGGCGAAGCCATACCTTAGAATGGACGGAATTGGAGACCGGCCAACAACAACAACATTCGCGCGAGGCGTCTACGCATTCATCCTTAGCACTCGGATCGACGTGAACAAAAAGCAGCGGCTCTCCGGCGCGAAGCGTGCAAGCCTATTCCTATTCTCTTTGAATCGCAGAATCTGTCTGCGCAGCACCGGGCGCAGTAAGGCAGCATGAGGACGACACGGAATCGATGAGTACCGTATATCCCAAGAGCGGCTCCGCAAAGATGCGGCCTCGGGCTCGCCTGATCGCTCTGATCGGAGAGGAGCTCATCAGTGACGAACCGGTTGCCCTCGTTGAGCTGGTGAAAAATTCGTACGACGCGGACGCCCATCGGGTCGAGGTCCGATTCGCATCTGAGATAGGGAAACCCGCGCAGATTGTCGTGGTGGACGACGGCCACGGTATGGACCTCAACACAGTTCTATCGGCTTGGTTTGAGCCGGGAACGATCGCGAAACGAAAAGCAGAAGTATCGCCCGGGGGCCGAGTTCTCCAGGGCGCTAAGGGAATCGGAAGATTCGCAGCGGCTCGTCTCGCAGAGTCCCTTTTCCTTGAGACAAAGACCCGCGGTGCGACAGAAGGGGTGGTTGTTCTACTTGAGTGGGGCGACTTCAGAGAATCGCAATATCTCGACGAAGTAGAGATGACTTACGAAGTACGACCAGTACCGGATCTTGATTATGGAACACGTCTGACCCTTGAGAAGCTTCGCAAGGTCTGGTCGGAGAATGATTACGAGGAACTCCACTCTCGGTTGTCACGCCTTATTTCGCCGTTTGATGATGTCAAAGAGTTCGTCATTTACTTGTCTGTCCCCACCCACCCCCAGCTCTCGGGAGAAGTTCAACCACCTGAGCTGATTCTGAAGCCAAAATATCTGCTGCGAGGTTCGGTCAATGCGGAGGGGCAATTCTCGGGTGAAGTGCAAGTTGATCGCGCTGTTGTAGAAACTCTGAATGCGAGAAAACTCGGTGGTAAGGATGGAAAACCGGAGTGCGGTCCGCTCGAGGTCGAAATCAGAGCATGGGATCGTGACCAAGAGGGACTCCAACCGATAATCGAGCGAACCGGCCTGACAATGCATGACATTCGACAGACACTTGATAACTATTGCGGCGTGAGCATCTACCGTGACGGGTTCCGCGTGTACCCGTACGGCCAAAAGGGTAACGACTGGCTTAATCTCGACATCCGGAGCCGGCTGAACCCCGTCAAAAATCTCGCGAACAATCAGATCGTAGGGGCAGTGAAGATAAGCCGCGCGGGCAACCCAGGTCTCCGCGATCGGAGCACTCGCGAGGGAATGGTCCTCAACTCGGCGCATGCCGCACTTGAGGTCTGGTTTAGGGAAGTGCTGTCCCTCGTTGAGGAGGTCAGATACAAATTTCGCCCTCGGCGCGAAAGGAAGATAAAAGGGGAGCCCTTATTTGAGGCGTTTGACCTGTCAACGGTGGTTCGAAAAGCTCGGAAGGACCTTGGCGCTGATCATCCTGTAGCAGAGGTTCTCGCCAGGACAGGGAAGCAGGTTGAGGAAGGTGTCGCGAGAATTCAGGAAGTATTTTCGCGCCTTTTGCTGTCCTCAGGTCTCGGCCATATGGTCGACATCGTCATCCATGAAATTGGCTCGCCGCTCGGCAAAATCAGTCGTCAGTTGGAGATCCTCGAAAACGAGTTAGCGGGAATGCTTTCGAAGGAGCAGCAGAAGAGAGCCTCAGCGATGCTCGTCTCGATTCGAGGATGGCTTGAGCAGATCCACAATCTTCGAAAGCGCCTGGAGCCACAGACGCCGGCAAAGCGCGGTCGTGTTGAGGTCTTCGATGTCCGCGAAGAGATCGAGAGTACGTTTGAGCTCTACAGCGCCTTGATTCAGAAACAGCGAATCAAGTACCGCACGTTAGCCCCCCGCGACCCCGTTCGAGTAAGGATGCCGCGCGCCTGCTTGGGACAGATCCTCGCCAATCTGGTTGACAACAGTATCTTCTGGATCACGAGAGAGAAGGGTGCCGGGAAGGGCGGTGAGATCCACGTCAGATGGAGGGCCACTAAGCAAGGGTTCACACTTCGTGTGACGGATGATGGTCCCGGCGTCCCCGTGGAGGATTTGGGAACGATCTTCGAGCCTTACTTCACGCGCAAACCAAATGGGATGGGTTTGGGACTCTACATCGCGCGTCTGGTGATCGAACCTTATGGGCGATTGATCTACTGCGAGGAGGGCGATCTGTCTGGCGCATGCTTTGAGGCGGTTTTTGAGAGGAAAGTCGGAGTATGACCGCTGGGGAGATTGTTATCGACATTCTCTTGGTAGAAGATGATCCGGAGAGTTTGAAACAGCTCATCGAATCGCTGCCTCGAGCTCTCGGCGGTCACAAGATTAACTGGGATCCATGCGGCAGCTTCGAGGAAGCAGTACAACGGGTCGCAAGCAGACGCTATGATTTGGTCGCTACTGACATTTACCGAGACAGAAGAGATGGACAAAAGGGAATCGAGGTCGCGGACGAAAAAGCCCGCGACATCATTGCAGAAATTAGAAGCAGACGGTTCTGCCCGGTACTCGCTTTCACCGATGGATCAGCGCCCCAGTCATTCCATGAAGGGCCTTTCATTCGACTCGCTGATAAAAGTCAAGGGAACAGAGACATTGTCGCGAAGCTTGAAGAGCTCCTTTCGACAGGCGTCCCCGCGATCGCACGGAGCCTGCATGACGAGCTCGATCGGGCGACCGGTTCGTATCTCTGGGATTTCCTTGAGACGAAGTGGGCCGAACTTCGCGATGCTGGCTTCGGTAACAGAGAGACTCTTGAGCGCATTGTTCGGAGAAGAGCATCGATCCAGCTTGGTCGACTCGACCCGGCCGCGGAACAGGCTAGGGAACTTGGCTCAGTCGAGGGGGCTGAGTTTTACATCTGTCCGCCAATATCACCCGCGGAGCTTCGGCTGGGCGAGATTTTGCGCGGAAAAGGTACGGAAGAGTTTCGCGTTGTACTTACTCCCCATTGTCACCTTGTTGTTCAGACGGGAGCCACGTCACCGCGGGCAGATTTCGTCCTGACGGTGAAAACTATACCAGCAAGAACGTTGTTGGGAGCGCACCCGCTCCAGGGCGGTACACCTGAGGTGAAGCTTAGGTCGTTACGGCGGCGTATACAATCCCCTGCGGAGCTCGGTCAGCCAAGCGGACGCTATTGGTTCCTTCCACGATTTCTCGAAATGCCCGATCAGTATTGCGATTTCCTTCAAGCAGAGAGCCTCGAGTTCGGGCTGGTTGAGAGGGGGTTTGACCGCGTCGCAGTCCTCGACACTCCGTTCGCGGAGGCGCTGCAATCCTGCTTTACGGGTTTTTACTCTGCGGTGGGCCTCCCCTCCCTCGTACCAGAGAAATTCCAACATTTGCTCTGAATAAGGCGGCAAGAATTGGGACCCTGCCGTCCTCAATGAATCCGCTGAGCCTAAGGCGGGAATTCGCAGGCCGCGACGGCTTTGATCATGGTCCTTTTGCAGGTTTGTCCGCTCAGTCACAAGGTCGAAATGAGACCTTGGCGCCCCGCTGACGGCCGACACATCGCAAGTAAGTGAAAAATCTTGCCTATTCTGCCAATCCCGCTTAGACTCTTGAGCACTTGAAAACGGCTGCGCGCGAATCCACGCCAAGCGACTGTGAAGATCTGCAGTGTCCGCGGTTGACTCTCAAGATGAGCATGGAAAGGTGTCTGTCGTCAGGCCTCCAGATCTGACTGAGCCCATGAACCAGCGAACCTTTCTCCAGGTGCGGCCGCCCAAACTCTTTTCTCAAAAGCTTCGTCAGCAAATCAAACGCTTCAACGAAGGCCGGGACCTTCAACTGGAGCCCTTTACCTTCCTCGACCTATTTTCGGGATGCGGAGGTTTCGGGCTCGGATTTCTCCTTGCGGGCTTCCGCCCTCTCGCATCGATCGACAATGATCGCGAGGCTTGCGACTCGCATAGGATCAACTTCGACCGACACGGATGCGTCAGCACTCGAGCAGACATCCGCCAGTTCAAGCCAAAGCAGCTCGCGAAAGTTCTCAAGGAAATCCACGGCCGTAAAACTGTAGATGTGATCCTAGGCGGGCCGCCGTGCCAGGGTTGGTCACGCGTGGGGAGAGCCAAACTGAAATCTCTCGGTCGCCCGACGGGCCAGTGGGAGGACGATCCGCGGAATATTCTCTTCAGGCGATTCGTTACCTACGTTCGTCATTTCCGGCCGAAGTATTTCATTATGGAAAACGTCCCGGGGATGCTTTCGCATGGGAGAAAGGACCTAACACCGAAAGTCATCCAAGCTTTTACGCGGATCGGCTATCAGACCGCGATGTACGCGCTCGATGCGGTCGAGTTTGGAGTTCCGCAACGGCGAACCCGCCTATTCTTTGTCGGCACGCGAAAACATTCAGGTTATTCGGTTCGGGATCTGCTCGCGCCAACGGCGAAACTTAATCTCTACCATCGCGGGGGCTACATTGAGCAGCCGTGGCACGTTACGGTTCAAGAGGCCCTCTCGGACCTGCCCCCGCTCCAGAATAATCATCGGCTCGAAGTGTCTATTTATAGGCACCGTCGGGGCCGACCGCGCACCTATCCGGCTCTAATGCGGGCAGGTCTAAATGGTCTTCTACGCGACCACGTCACACGACTGCATGGCGATATGGATCGAGAGGCGTTTCGGGCACTGCGCCCCGGGATGAAGTATGGGGCGCTCGACGAGGAGTTGAAACGGTATCGGGACGATATTTTCGAAGACAAGTACCGGAAGTTGGCCTGGGACAAGCCAGCGGGCACAATCACCGCCCACCTCGCCCACGACTGCTACACGCACATTCATCCAAGCCAGGCTCGAACGATTTCGCCGCGGGAAGCGGCGCGTCTCCAGAGTTTTCCGGATGGCTTCCAGTTTTGCGGTAACGTCGGTGATCGCTATCGCCAGATCGGGAACGCGGTACCGCCGCTCCTTGCCTACCGGATTGCCGGCGCCGTGCTCGCGCGACTCCGGCGTCGTGACAGACGTGGGCGTTGACCGACTCCGCGTTCGATTCTTGCGGAAGGCTCTGAGGCGATGGGCAGCCGATAACTTGCGGAGCTTCCCATGGAGGGAGACAAGCGATCCCTATAGGGTCCTTGTCGCTGAGTTGATGCTCCGTCGGACACGGCCGGGGCAGGTGCGGCCCGTCTACGAAATGTTCGTAAAGCGCTATCCGACACCCGCGGCCCTCGCACGGGCGAAGGATGCCGATCTTTATCCTCTGCTTGCTCCCCTTGGCCTACGTTGGCGCGCGCGCAATATCGTAGCTGTCGCGCAAGAACTTCGTCAGGTGCCCGCGCCAGAATTTGGGAACCCGGCGGCATTGAAAGAGCTCACCGGGGTCGGCGAATACGTAGCGAACGCAGTGCGAATAATGGCCTTCAATCGCCGGGCGATGGTCATCGATACAAATGTGATTCGGGTTCTCGGTCGGTACTGGGGCTTCCGGGTACACCCGGAAGCGCGAAGAGATCAGCGGTTCAGGGAGCTCGCCGGAGTATGCGTGCCAACATCTGACCCCAAGAGCTACACTCTGGCGCTCTTGGATCTCGGCGCAATGATCTGCACGCCGCAGCAACCGCATTGCGGCGAATGCCCATTAGAGTTGTCGTGCGAATTCGCAAAGGCAACCTCGAGCGGCACAGGCCGTCGTAGAAAGGTTGGTGTGCGCGTTGCTTGAGGAGAACGAGCGCGGGTCGCGATATCGCTCGTTCGCCGACAGGAGCTGGGATCAGTTAGTCCCGGCGGATTGCACGATCCTTGTCTCCTGCTTATCATTACGAGCACACGCCCTCGCGAATACCGAAAAGTTGTTTGGCCTGAGGGGAGCCCCAGACTCTCGGCGCCGAAGCCTACCGCAGCTGATACCTCACGAAGGAAGTCACCCCGGCTCGTCCGAAGCAGTTAGCGCAGGTATGCGTTACCGCAGCGTGCCTGCGACGAGGGAAAGGTTCGAGGAACAGAAGGCCGCCGCCTAATCACACTATGTCAAGGCCCTACCAGTACATTAGTGAGGAGCAATGCGATCTGGCGGAGCCATATGCCGCGCCGATGAGCGAGTCGCTTCGCGCATTCGGTTATGAACTGCCGAGTGCAATAGCGGATCTTGTCGACAACAGCATTTTTGCGGACGCAAAGACTGTATGGGTGGATTTCGCATGGAACGGTGAGGATTCCACCATTTGCGTTACCGATGACGGCAAGGGCATGACTGAGGAAGAGCTCGTAAATGCCATGCGCCCAGGCAGTCGGAATCCTTTGGAAAGCCGAGATCCCAAAGACCTGGGCAGGTATGGGCTCGGACTAAAAACAGCGTCCTTTTCGCAGTGTCGTCGACTGGTCGCTCGCTCGAAGATTCCGGGCGGGCTTCCAGCGACCCGCTGCTGGGATCTGGATTTCGTCGCTTACAAGAACAAGTGGTTATTGTTGCGCGAAGCGGGGGAGGGCAGTGAGAGACACTTCACTAGGCTGGGAAAGTTGAGCCATGGCACAACCGTTCTTTGGGAACAGATGGATCGCATCGTTAAGGGACAAGCTGTCGATGATGAGGTTCACAAAAGGTTCTTCCACGGCCGGATCGAAGCAGTGGAAAGGCACCTTGCGATGGTCTTTCACCGCTTCCTAGAAGGAAAGAGACGATTAAGGATTTTCGTGAACGCGAACGAGGTCGAGCCATGGGATCCTTTTCTAAAGTCCGAGAAGGCGACCCAGCAAATCGCGGATGAGAGAATTTCACTGTTTCAGAGGCAGGTAGGCGTCATTCCATACGTTCTGCCGCACATTTCAAAGTTGACCGCTGAGAAGCACGAGAGAGCCGCTGGCCTCAAAGGCTGGAATCTTCAGCAGGGCTTTTATGTTTACCGGAACGAGCGCCTGCTGGTTCCCGGTGACTGGCTCGGCCTACCATTCGCCAAAGAGGAGCACTTCAAGCTCGCGCGCATCCAACTGGACATTCCGAACTCAATGGACCAGGAGTGGGACATTGACGTGACCAAGTCCAAAGCGCGGCCCCCCGACGCGTTGCGAAATGAGCTGAGGTACATCGCGGGTGTTACACGCAAACGCGCCAGCGAGGTGTACCGGCATCGCGGGAAAGTTCTGGCTCGAAAGACCTCACAGGAGTTCGTCTTCGTTTGGCAGCAGGTGAGCAGGCGTGGGAAATTCTTATATCGCGTAAATCGCGAACACCCATTGGTACAACAGGCATTGAAGGCGGAAGGCAAGCTGCTTGAGCCGCTTCTGAGAATGATAGAAGAAACCGTCCCGGTTCCGCTTCTTGCCATCACGAACTCTGAGCATCCGGACAAACATTCCGCCCCGTTTGAAGATGCCCCAGTAAGAGAAATTCTCGCGCTGCTCAGGCGCGTTTACGAAGCGATGATAGATTCAAAGATTTCGCGGCCCACGGTGATCGAACGGCTGCGCGTAATGGAACCGTTCGACCGGTTTCCCGAATTGGTCGAGTCGTTCAAAGAGGAAACTCACAAAAGACAATTATGACTGACTACGAAAAGGCGCTGAGTCATGCCGTACTGATGCTTGGACATGAATCCAGCCATTCCAAAGCTCACATAGCCGAGATTGCGAGGCTTGCTGTTCAGGTTGTCACGGCGATGGCACCAAAAGATAAGCCCTTGGAAATCGATGAGGCGAGGCTCGTTCGCGAGCTCGAGGGCCTTGTCACCTGGAGGGTCGGTCGCGATTTCGTTATCGACAGCGATGAAGACCACATTCAATGGCTGCCCGCCAAGCGGGGTGTGATCGATTGGAAATTCTGGAATAGATATCGACGGTATCTGACCGTGAAGCCTAAACCGCTTGCTCCAGTCGTCGTCGATTCCGTAGATGACCTTACGGACAGGGTTCTTGAACGAGTCGAAGACCCTAATCGCCAAGGCCCGTGGGATCGACGAGGAATGATCGTCGGACATGTTCAATCCGGCAAAACGAGCAACTTCATCGGACTTATTTGTAAGGCGGCGGATGCCGGATACAAGATCATTATTGTTCTTGCGGGGACAACCGAAAATTTGAGGACTCAGACCCAGATGCGAGTGGACGAAGGCTTCCTTGGGTACAGCGCTGCGCAGGCGACAACATTTTCGGTGATGAACCAACCCATTGGCGTGGGAATGCTCGTGACAAATTACCGTGCCCCCGCCAATTCGCTGACCGGATACAAACAGGATTTCAGTCGGACGGCAGCTCGCGGCCTGAACATCAGTCCATTCGGCCAAGACCCAGTCATCCTCGTAGTAAAGAAGAACAAGGCGATTCTTACAAATCTCATAACATGGCTTGCGGGGTACGCTGACAGCGACGCTGAACATCCAAAGCGAAAAAGTCCGCTTCCCGATGTCCCACTCCTAGTTATCGATGATGAGGCCGACCATGCGTCGATTAACACGAAACTGATCCCCACGGATCCGATGACCGGCAGTCCACAGGACGATTACGATGTGACGGCGATTAACGGCAGGGTCAGGCAACTCCTCAGTCTTTTTTCGAAGAAATCCTACGTTGGCTACACCGCGACACCCTTTGCCAACATTTTTATCCACCCGGAAGATCGGTTAACGTCCGGTATAGTCGGCACCCCGCCAAACGAGATTGAAATTCCCTTTGGCGAAGGACTCTTTCCTCGCAGCTTCATCATCAGCTTGCCAGTTCCGACGAACTACGTCGGACCAGTAACAATCTTTGGGATGGATTCTAATCCCGAGTTTGGCGTGGACGATGGGATTGAAGCGCTGCCAGTCATACGCGAGGTAAAGGACAGCGACCCTTATATACCAAGGAATCACAAAATCGATTGCGTCCCTGAGAGTCTCCCAGCCTCACTCAAGCGTGCGATTCGCTCCTTCATTCTGACCTGTGCGGCGCGGGCGCATCGTGGCGCAGGCACGGAACATAACTCAATGCTCATTCACGTTACAAGATTCATCTCTGTTCAGCGTGTCATTCAGGAGCTGGTTGCCCAAGAACTGAAGGACCTCACGAACAGGCTCCGTTATGGGGATGGGGCGTCAGCTAGCCAAGTAATGGGCGAGTTAGAGGCTTTGTGGGATGAAGATTTTGTGCCCACGACGAAGGCGGTGCTCGCCAGGATAAACGATCCGCTGATCATTAAGGCAGAGTGGGAGGACGTAAAGCCGCTGCTGAGCGCTGCCGCACAGAAGGTCGCCGTGAAGCGCATCAGCGGGGGGTCAGACGACGTGCTGGACTACCAAAACTCACCGGATGGCGCCAGTGTGATTGCAATAGGTGGTGACAAGCTCTCCCGCGGTCTGACACTCGAAGGTCTTTCGGTCAGCTATTTTCTGCGGCCATCAAAGATGTACGACACGCTCATGCAGATGGGCCGTTGGTTCGGCTACAGACCGGGTTACTTGGATCTTTGCCGCTTGTATACCCCGGGCGACCTCGCTGAGTGGTACAAGCACATCGCCTTTGCCGCGGAAGAACTGCGGCAGGAGTTCGAGTTGATGGTGGATGCGAATAAGACGCCGCGCGACTATGGGCTTCGCGTTCGGAGTCATCCCAACGGATTGTGGATCACGAGCCTGGTCAAGATGCGCGAGTCCCAGACGCTGACGGTCTCCTACGACGGGCGGATTTCTGAAACAACCGTGTTTCAGCGCGACGAAGCGATCACAAAGCAGAACCTCGACGCGGCGAACCGCTTTCTGAGTAACCTTCCGAAACTCAATGGCGACCCGTTTGTATGGTCCGGCATTTCGGCAAACGCAGTTTTGTCATTTCTGCGCGAGTACAGAACGCATCCTCATGCGCCGAAGGTCAACAGTGCGCTGCTTGCACACTACATTGCGCGCAAGTCGGCTAAGGGCTTTCTGACCAATTGGACCGTAGTTCTTGTTTCCAGCCGCGACAGAGAGGCCGTGCGTTCAAAGGAACTTTCATATCCGGTGGGCCTCATACGACGCACAAATGAAACCGCGGATGACGGATCAGTGAAATATACAGTGCAGCGCCTGCTCAGTCCGACGGACGAGGAATACGGCCTGACTCCTGCTGCGATTGAGGACGCCCTGCGCGAAACGAGGGTAGCGTGGGCGACTCGACCGCCCGATAAACGCAGTAAGGACGAGCCCAGAGAGCCTTCTGGGCCGGCGTTGCGCAAGGAACGTTCTCTCAAGGAAGGCTTGCTCCTCCTTTACCCCCTTGACCCTAGTTATGCCAAGCTTCCTTACAAGATTCCCGTGGTCGGTTTGGGAATCAGCTTTCCTGGCGACCGCCTGAATCCGACCGATGGTGTGGAGTACGAGGCCAATCTGGTTTACGTCGGCAAGGAACTTGGGGACGATGACTACGACTGATGCTCAATAAACACGTATGGGATATGCTGGGGAAATCCACCCGTCATTCGACCGGGGTGGTTGTTTTGCGGCTTCACCCTGAGTCGAAGTTCAATATGTTTGCTGCATTGGAGCAGGCCACGGGACATCGGTTTCTACTGCTGAAATCGAACCAGCCCGATGTGCGCCCGGCGCACTCCCTGCCATCAGGCCGCGGGTTCAGCGTTCACTTTATTGTGACGGCCGCCGATCCGGAAGGTGAAAACTGTCTTCGGTTCGAGCTGACCGAGCCTATCCACGCTGATGTCTTCGATGTCATCGGTAACGACGTACTCCGGAGCATTGTGCAGTGCTCCGACGACAAGGCGGCCTTCGGCACATTCGCAGCCAGAATAGATGAGTGGCAGCACTTTCTCGATCAGTTGCCTCGAGATGGGTTCAGCGAACAGGCTCAACAGGGTCTGTTCGCCGAACTCTGGTTCCTTCGAGAGCTTCTGCTGGGCGAGATTGGTCCCCTGAAGGCTGTGCGTGCCTGGGCCGGACCCAAGGCGTTGGCCAAGGATTTCCAGCTCTCGGGGGTTGCCTTTGAAGTCAAGGCAAGCTCTTCAAAACAGCACAGCCGTTTCAGCATCAGCAGTGAAATGCAACTTGATCTGCACGGTGTTAGCAGGCTCATTTTGTACTGTCTGTTGCTGGAGCGCTTGGTGGCCGGCGGGATGTCGCTTCCCGAACTCGTAGCGGCCATCCGGAAGGATCTGCAAGCGGATCTTGATGCGGCCCTTCTATTTTCTGAACTACTTCTCCAGAGCGGTTACACGGACTCGGATGCCGGACACTATACAGCCCGCTTTGCCCTTCGTTCTCAGCATTTCTTCGACGTGAGGGACAACTTTCCGAGAATAGTTGAGTCGGATCTGCGTCCAGGCGTTGGTGATGTGCATTATTCAATCCTGTATTCCGAGTGCGAACGTTACGCGGTTACCGAGGTCGAGACGCGAAACCTGATAAGAAGAACCCTGCCATGAACATTCAAGAATTCGCAGAAGAATTCCGGCAGGAGGTTCTCTCTCGATGCAATGAGGAAGAGTCTGGCCACTTCCGAGAGGATAAGTTTACGGAAGTCATGATTGAGTATCTCGCCCAGGCCAATGAAGTGGATGAGGGTGACGTCTGCTATCACAAAAGCAATGCACGCGGCGAAAAGCTGAATGGGTTCAATCTCTCGGGCGATGGCGAGTGCGCGGACCTTTTTGTTTCGTGCTACCGCGGCACGGTACCTCCGGAGTCAGTGCCGAATTCGGACGTCAACACCCACTTTCGATGGCTGCGGCGCTTTTTTGAAGCCGCACTCAAGGGCGCCTTTCGCAACATGGAGGAATCGTCGCCCGTGTTCGACGTTGCGCAGCAACTTCACGGGCAGCGTGAGAATCTCACCAAGGCTCGCTTCTTCCTGTTGACTGACGGCATCGCACGGAATGCTGACGTCGAGCCCCTGACGGTCGACGGGGTAGAGATCCGACATTATCTGTGGGATCTGGAGAAGCTTAGGAGGTTCATCACATCCCGGTTGCAACGCGAAGCCATAGAGATTGATTTTGCCGGCGCCTTCGGAGGAGCGGTACCGTGCTTGGAAGCGTTGGACACAGCGGGAGAGTATCGAACGTTTCTTACGTTCTTTCCGGGGACGTTGCTGGCCAACCTTTACGGGGAGTATGGACCGAGGTTGCTTGAAAAGAACGTACGCTCGTTTCTTCAAGCGAAGGGCAAGATCAACAGGGGTATCAGGAACACGATCCTGAACGAACCACAGCGCTTTCTGGCTTACAACAACGGCATCTCGGCCACGGCGGAAGAGGTTGAACTGGACCAGTCGACAAAAGGGATCCAGCTCCTGAAGCGAGCGAAGGATTTTCAGATCGTGAATGGTGGGCAGACGACGGCATCGATTTACCATGCCTTCAAGCGAGACAGGGCAAGCCTTGATGACCTGATGGTACAGGTGAAGCTGACCGTCTTGAATGACCCGAAGAATGTGGAAGTGTTTGTGCCGCTCATTTCCCAGTATGCGAACAGCCAGAATAAGGTGAACGCTGCAGATTTCTCAGCGAACCACCCATATCATATCAAGTTGGAGGAACTGTCGCGCCGCCTATGGGCGCCACCGATGAGTGGTACGGAACGGCAAACGCACTGGTACTACGAACGCGCACGCGGGTCGTACCTTGATGACAAGGGTCGCGAAGGAACTCCCGCCCGCATGCGTGCGTTCGAAGCGCTTAATCCGTTGAGGCAGAAATTTACGAAAACGGATCTCGCGAAATACGAGAATACCTGGGATCAGTACCCTCATCTGGTCTCTCTCGGCGCAGAAAAGAATTTCATTAAATTTACCGTGTTGCTGGTCGACAGGGGTTACCCGGTCGTGGACGAGGATTATTTTCACCGCCTTGTGGCTAAGGCAATTCTGTTCAGGACTGCCGAAAAGGTCGTGGGTGCGCAAGACTATGGAGGCTTTCGCGCGAACGTCGTGACCTATACGCTGGCCTGGTTGTCACACTGCACCGCGCAACGAATCGACTTGGAGACAATTTGGAAGGAGCAGAAGCTGTCGGAATCTTTGGGTGATGCCATAACGATTGTTTCGAAAGTCGCGAATGCGCACATCGTGAATCCGCCGCCGAACCGTCGAAACCCTAGCGAATGGTCCAAGCTAGAGGACTGTTGGGAGGCGTTCAGAAGCAAATCGATTCAGATTCCAAGTGGGCTGGAGACCGAACTGGTCGATACCAGCCGACCGGGCGACAGAGGGCGGGTGACCTTCTCGGCAGGGACGCCGGTTCATAACCCGAAGGTAGCGCGGGACATCAGCCGCGTAATGGAGGTGCCCGCGGAGACTTGGTTCAAGATGTCGCGCTGGGCGAAGGAGACAGACAACCTTTTGCCTTGGCAACGCAGCCTAGCTTTCGGTTTGGGAAAACTGGCGGCCAATAAGAAGACGCCAACGGCGAAGCAGGCTGATCATGGCTTGAAGATTCTGGAGGAGTCTCAGCGGCGCGGTTTCAAAAGCACGTCTTGATTGCTCAGAAGGATCGTGACCAATGTATCTGATTTTGGACATTCTCCGCTGAGTAACCTGGCGCTATTGTTCTGTGCATGCCGTTCCTCGACGAACCTCGAAAACCTTTCTCTAGGAGCATCGACGGTGCGGGTGAGCTGAGAAGCGGTATCCGCGAAACTCTGGATACTGACTCGGTCGTCTGGATGGACTGCAGCTGTGGCGGGCACAGCGCCAAGCTGCTCATACACATACACGACAATCGCGGCCGGACGGGACATCTGCCATGAGCACAGAATATCGGCAAGGGGATGTTTCCTCGTGAGATCGGGAAAGCTGAAACTGCAGGGGGCGAAGACCGTCCCTCGCGACCATGGTCGAATCGTCGTCGCCCGCGGAGAAGTGACAGGCCATGCCCACGCATCTCATCCTCTGAGTCGGAGCTCTTAGGGGCAGAGAATGGCGAGCGCTATTTGCGCGTTGACGCGGTCTGCAATCTTCTCCACGAAGAACATACCTCGATCGTATTCGAGCCAGCCCGGACTGTACCGAGTGATCGGCCAAAGACATCAAGGTACCGCATGGCGATCTTTAACCTAAGCGAGCATTTTCAATCATTCTTCAAAAGACTGAATCCGGGCCCATCGTTTGAGGGTCAGGCTTCTAGTCAATACAACACCATCAAGGGGCTAATTGAAGATCGTCTCGGTTTAGCGCGCGAGTTGGCGCCGGCATGTTTTCTGCAGGGATCGTATAAACAGCAGACGGCTATCGACACAATCAATGACGTGGACATTGTTGCACTGTGTCGGCTTTGGCAGCCTGGTGGTGGTGGATCGGGAAGGTCATACGGACGCGATGAAATCTTCCGAATCATCGCGTCACCTCTCTTGAACGATGGTCGGTACAAGTCCAAGATTCGATTCGACGGCGGAAGCATGTGCATCAAGGTGGATCTAGGCATCAAAGTAGAGATCTTGCCAGTCGTGTACAAGAGCGGCAACGACGATCAGAGCAAGGAGCCATTCCGGTTATATCGCCCCGAGAAGGCACTGTGGGAGGACGGTTACGCAAGGTATCATCAGCAGTGGCTCACTTGGAAAAATCGCGCCGACAAGACAGTCGGGAACTTCATTCCTGCTATCAAAGTCCTAAAGCATTTGCGGTCGTATTGTGGCCTTGATGGGGTCTCGTTTCATATTGAATGTCTCCTGTTTTCGCTGCCAGATAGTGTGTTCTTAGGTGCACCGGCTGATTGGATCGAGAGGGTGCTCAGCCATATTGCCGGGACTCCAGCGGCAACCTGGTACAGCAGGATTTTGCCGACGCCCTGCAGTGACGGGCGGGACATATTCAGTGACTCCGAGTGGAAGCGATCAAGTTGGGAAACATTTCATCGGGCCGTTGCAGTGTGGGCGAGCGGCGCGGGGAATGCTAACCGTTCCTCGCAGCGCGACTATGCGATCAAGTTCTGGCAGATCGTGTTAGGGGACGAGTATTTTCCAGCCCGAGCATCATGAAGAAAATTCTTGTCATAGACGGCGGCGGTATCAAAGGTGTTATGCCAGCCGCCTTTCTCGCAACTGTAGAGGAATCGATAGGAGAGGGAATCGCGAAGTATTTCGACTTGATAGTCGGTACTTCGACGGGTGGCATTATTGCGATCGGGCTAGGCTTGGGATTCTCAAGCAGCGACATATTGAAATTCTATGAGGAGCTCGGTCCACCCGTCTTCGGGGGAAACCGCCTCTGGCGTGCGCTACGACGGGTAGGGCTATCAGCGTATCAGAGTGAGGCCCTAAGAGCGGCGTTGAAGGGTAAATTTGGAGAAAGGAAACTAGGCGAGAGCACTACAAGACTGGTGATTCCTTCGGTGAATCTAGAAACTGGGGAGGTGTATATCTACAAGACGGCACACCATCCGAGGTATGAGCGTGACTATCGCGACAAGGCGGTTGACGTAGCCCTAGCAACAGCGGCTGCGCCAACATTCTTTCCAACACACCGATCTGCAGCCGGAGTTCCGTTGATTGACGGTGGAATGTGGGCGAATAACCCGGTAGGACTAGCAGTTGTGGAGGCGATCGGAGTGTTGGGTTGGGACAGGGCTGAGCTAAAAGTGCTTAGTCTTGGCTGCACAGCAGAGCCTCTGAATGCTGGATTGGGAATTCGGTATGGGTTGGGCCTGTCCTACTGGGCCTGGAAGAGCGTAAGTGTGTTCATGACTGCTCAGTCGTCGGCTTCATTGGGCACCGCACAGATACTCGCGGGGCATGAAAACGTGATAAGGATCTGTCCCGCGGTAGGTCGCGGCAGATTTGGATTGGACAAGATCAGCGAGATTCCGTCGTTGAAGGGATTGGGCGCTTCGGAAGCACGAAAGGCCCTACCAATGTTGAGGCCTACGTTCTTGGGTACTCCTGCAGAGGTGTTCCATCCGTACAAGACTGTCTAGTCTTGTTTGAATCTGAAGAGTGAGTTGGCCGATTTTGAGAAGAACGGTATTGACCATCTCGAGCACTACGCTTTTGACTTTGATATGAAAGCGACGGACTACTGAGCGTGGCGGCCTTTCAAGCCGCTTGGTGACCGAGGGCGCCATAAGAATGGCGATCCCCGAGAGGAATCGAATCTCTAACCATGCTAAGTTGGGGAGAGAGTGATTGATATCGTCGCTGACCTCCTCGTGGAACTCTTCGTCGATACCAGCGCGCCCTAATGTCGTATAGCGGGGGCTCGGCACCGCACCGAGCCCCTGAGCGACCGAATGGCCCCGCCGACGTGGGTCGATGAACACGGCCAGCGCCGACCGACGCGCCAGTGCCCGCGCAGAATCATTGTTGCCACCATGCTGAGCAGGTGGTTCAGCAGGCGCATGTGCACGTATCAAACGCCGGATGGCAAGCCATGCCCACGGCCCGTGGTCTCTGGTGTGGATCATTGCTCGCTTCACTACGGCTTCAATCGGAGTCCGGACGATGATCTTCCGGAGAATCCGTGGTTTCAGACTGATTTCGCCAGGGTCATTGCAGCCCAGGCTGGAGACTGGCGCGGCTTCGTATTCCCCCGTGGCGTAGCGCTCCCGCAACAGGTCGACTTCGAGGTTGATGCGCGCGGTTGTCAATTCAGCGCGTTTGATCAGGGCAAGGTCGTATTCAAAAAATCAGTGAATTTCTCGGACAGCATCTTTCGATCCGGAATGGTCGTGCGTGGAGTCGTCTTTGAGGGCGACGTCCGTTTCGAGCGCTGCCGATTCGGCGGCCCCGTCGACCTTCTCAATGTTCAGTGCAAGAAGGACGCCTCCTTCTACCGTGCGGAGTTCTCCGGGCGAGCTATTTTCCGCATCAACTTCGCGGGTTCCGCAAATTTGAACGAAGTCTTATTCCGCGAGGCAGTCAGCTTCGCGGGCTGGCGTAACTACAACATGCGTCTCGGCGGTGAGGCAATAGGGCTGACCGGGGGCACTGTAGTCCTCGGTACTGGGCAGGAGCCAACTTTTTGGCAGCGGCTCATTGCAGGTTTCAGCGCAGCGTGGGAGCGCATCAAGCGTATCTGGGGCGAAGCAAAAAGGCGAGCAACAAGGATAGGAACGAGTGTGCGCGACCGCTACGAAAGGTTCCGGCGGCGCTTCGCCAGGAGCGATCCTAATGTAGAAATATTTCGCGTGTTCGGAGCAGAAGGGCAGCTTCAGGACGCTGTGTTCATGCAGCCTGAGCAAACGCTCTTCTCAGGAGTCGATCTGGCGCGGGTGTTTTTTCGCGGAACGAACCTGCGGGGCGTCCGATTTCTTGGCGTCAACTGGTGGCAGCCGAAGCTTCGCAGGAATGGCCTGTATGATGAACTGTCCATACGATACTCGTCAGACGGTCCGTTTCGCTATCAAAGCCTGCCAGTACTGGAGGAAACCTGCCGAAATGTGCGCGTTGCCCTCGAAGAGAGCCGCAGCTTCAACGTTGCATCGGACTTCTACATTGCCGAGATGGAAGCTGCACGCGCTCGGCTGCCCTTCTTTCAGCGGCATCTATTCAGCGTTCAAGCAGCCTACCGGTTTGTTAGTAGGTACGGCACGAGCGTCGCCACAGCCGTTCGCGTGCTGGCTTCTCTCTTCTTACTTCATATGGGGATGACGATTTGGTTGCGAGGCAAAACCGATGTTCAGTTGTTGATCGGATCAATATTGGACACGGGGCTGCGGTCTCTCAAGATCCTTGTGCCCCTTCAGGGTTTCGATCGTGATTGGATGGCCTCCAGTGGACCACAGGCGTGGATTGATACTGTGTTTCGAGTTCTTGGCCTGATTCAAATCGCGATGCTCGTCATTGCGTTTCGCGCCCGGATCAAACGCCACTAGGTCGGCGCGCCGTGGCGTTGCGCAAGTTGGGCGCTCGCAAGGGGCTGCGCGGGGCGGCCGGACCCGCTGGGAGGGGGTCCCGCCAGAGCGAAGGTCGGACCTCATGCGCGCCCTCTGGGAAGGCCTCAAGGCGAAAAGGAAGCGGTAGCCTGGATCTACTCTCCGCGTTCCTCTCCGCGTTCTCGCTACAACTTGCTACAATTCCGAAGTCCAGCTACCTCAGGTCTGACAGGCGAAGTGCAACTCGATCGCGGGGTTGGCTTGCAGGGGGTTGCAGCGGGTCACCGATGGCGGCGTCCTTCTAAGCCGAGGGTCGGGGGTTCGAATCCCTCCGGGCGCGCCATTTGTGCAACTGTGGTGGCGCTCCGCTCAGTAAATCCTACACGCGAGTCGGAAATTTCTTCCCATAGCCGTTCCAGTAGAGTGGCTCATGTGATCCGAAGATTGCCGAGATCGTTCAGTCAATCGGAGCATTAGGGTTCAGGAAGCTGTCTGATTCTTGGGCAGTCGCTGGCACATCGGATGCAGCCCCGCGGAGGCGGAGGTGACGGCCATGCGATTGACTCGGTCGGCAAGCCTCGGCATCCCGTT
>DASYSA010000155.1:0-7296 GCA_036003885.1 Blastocatellia bacterium
AGGCCGTACTCACGATCAAGTCGTCATCGCGGCTGAGCAAATGGATGCCAAAGCCGCCTATGTCGCCTGCTCCCGCGGCCGCCATCAAGCCTCTGTCTTCACTCCTGACAAAGCCCACCTGCTCCAGCGAGTGGAACAATCGGGAGACCGCCTGGCGGCTTCCGAAGTTCTCAATTTGCCGGCAGCCTCCTTGCGACATGATATCTGGCGCCAGCAGGAGCGGCAGGCCTGGCGTCGTGTGGTTGACCACGCCTTGGTTTTGCAGACAGTTTCAAGGAAGCCCGAACGCGAGAGGGAACTGCTGCCGCCGTCCGAGGTTAGCCTTCTGTGCAGGCGGGAACCTGTGACTCGAATGGAGATAAGCCTATGACTCCAATCTATCTGACGGTGCCTTGCCAGCTGGTAGACCCAGCCCAGCGATTTGGCACTGTCCGCGCCAACGCATGCGGGTTCGCCAGGAGGATCGTGTGACTTTTCAGTGTTACTTTCCCCGTTCGTCGCAACCCTCCGCGATCGGTGCCGTCTTTGTGATGGCAGATGGAACTCGTCGCTTGATCCCGGACCATTGGCTTGCGCAAGCTGAGCTTGCTGAATACGGCCGGCTACTTCGACTCATCTATAGCTGCTGCACGATCGAAGTGGCCGGTCAGCATTTGGAGACGCTTTTTCAAGATGCCATGGTTGGCAGGCTGGGAATGATTTTGGAAGGTCCGGCAGTGTCCATGCCGGGCGACCAGCTGTGGGTGAACAGCATCCTGGCGATCGCTCCGGCTGATGCGGTTCCGGCCTTCGAAAGGGAGTAGGTCCAATGTCAAGTGCGATGCAGCCCGGTACAAGGACATTGGAGCTAAGACGCAATACGTCTAAGCAGGGCTTCGACGTATTGCGGTGTTCCGACACGCCTCCGACATATCGGAGCCTTGTCGGAGGTTGTTTCAGGACTTCTGCCGGCAAGGTCGCTCGCAGTTCCGAGAAACCTCCGCATTTTTTGCCGGCTCAGCTGGTTAGCTTATGCCAAAACCGTACCAGTCAAAACTCATCGCTTACGAAGCCGAGATAGCGGCTCTGCGCGCTACGCGGCCACCCACGCCTTACACTCGCATCGCCGAAATCCTCCGCGAAAAGTATGCTCTGTCGGTTCACCGCGACACCATACACAGTTTCGTTCGCGTGCGGTCGCATGGAAGGAAGGTGTTTTGCTTCGCTCGACCGCTAGAAGCCAGTTGCCGGGATCTCAATGCAAAGACTTCGGACGGACGGGAGCCTTCTGATCTCGGATTATCTGCCCTCTCGGCAACCACTGATGGCAGGCCCAGACCGAAATTTGACTATGCCCCCAGCGACCGTTACAACCTCACCCGACTCACTCCCGAGCAGTTGACTGGCCTGAAGAAGCAATCAGAAGGAGACTGATTATGCCCTCGACGATTTTGTTCACGGCCGGCGCCAAAGGTGGAACGGGCAAGTCCACCGCCGCGCGTATCTTGGTCACTTATCTCCGCCAGAATGACGCGGATCCGCTGCTGTTGGATCTCGACGACGAAAGCACAACGTTGTCGCGTTTCTTCCCCGAAGCGCAGCGCGTAGTGATTAAGAAGAAGTCCTCACACGATGTTCTGGTCGAGCAGGCCATCAGTGGCAGGCATTCCCTGATCCTGGCAGACCTCAAGGCTGGCACCGGGCGCGAGGTTCTGGAGTGGTGGCTAGATGTGCCGTTTGAGGAGCTCCAGGCCATGGGGATGACTTTCGTCTGTTTTGGCTCCATCACTAGCTCGCCAGACAGTGTTCAGTCCTTGCTTGCCTGGGTCGCCGCTCTCCAGGACCGCGTTCGCTACGTCGTGTTCAAGAACCTCAAAGATGGCGACTACTTGCCCGACTATGAGCAGACTGTTGAAGCGGCCCAGTTCCGGAGTCTCTTCCACCCGCTTCATGTGGTCATTCCGCGACTGGATGAGGAATATCAAACGGAGCTGGAGCGGTTGAACTTGACCATCTCGGAGGTTCTTGACTCTTGTGACGGGGTCTCAGCCCGCGGCCACGACCTGGGCCCAATCCTGTCGCGCCTCTTGGTCCGCGCCCGGCTGCGCAACTACCAGTGAGGAATCTATGAACAGCTCGATTCCATGCGGGCCTTGTTACTGCCCGAAGTTCGAAAGGAGGTCATCCATGCCTGACGTAAGACCAAACCAGTCCGCGCCAGCCGAAGAAGGTAATAACGCTGCCAACGTCACCGACGCAGCCGCGTTGGCTGGCGAATCCCTTGAAGGTTCCGGCTTCGAAGAGGAGATTCCTGATCCTGACTTTGAGTGGAGGGATTAGCTATGGCTGATATTCCCAAACGCCGAAGGAATACACCCTTCCAGTGTCTCCGTCACATGATCCCGCGCGAGAATCACGGCGCCGGCTGTGTGCCGCGAAGCCATCACGCAGAGGCGGCCCGTCTCCAGGTCAAAACTTGAAGGCCTGACAACCCCGGACAGAGGATGCACAAAAATCATCAGAGGACGCTCGAGACCCTGCCAACGTTCTGGCGTGTCAACGATCACCTTCCCTCTCAATGAACGAGGCAGTGAGAGGTCCAGTTCACTGTTCATCACTCGATGCGTGCTGCAGATCCCGATATCCTCCGGCCGGAGAACCTGAGTCTTGTTGTCTTTCCGCACGCGAGCGCCACGATTCAAAAACCGCTGGACTAAAGTCGCAGCCTGTTTCGCGAGTTCTGCATCACTATGCATCGGAGGGCCTTCATCGGGGGTCGGTATGGTAAGAGCGGTGACAGAATTGCGAGCCAGCAAGTCGATTACTTTGTCTACAGTGCCATTGTCGCCACGCGACGCAAGGATGGCTCGTTCGCCGGGTTGTGCAAAGGCATCGAAGTCAAAGTCATAGAACTGTCGGACCAGCGCCGCGGCGTCGTGCGGTAACCGCCTCGTTGCGGGCAATTGCCATTGTTCGGGCCGCTGACGTGGATCCTCGAGGATCACGCGGGGAGCAGCGATGTGTGGGGGACGAGGCGAGGTTTCCCAGCGCAAAACATCAACCGAGACAACTGGGGGAATCTGACCGGGATCTCCAATCAAAACAAAGCGCTCGGCGACCTGGCCCAACAGCATGAAGTCCGCCCAACCCATCTGCCAGGCTTCCTCTACAAAAACTACGTCAAATGGGTAATGCAAGTTGACGAGAGACCACTTCGCGGTAGTCGCGACTACGATGCACTTCGAAGTTGGGAGCTCGCTCGTCTCGGTCGTCCACTCGATCGAGTTTCCCAAATGCGTCTGAGATCCTCGTCCGTTCGCAAATCGTACGATGTGCAGCTTGGGATAGTCTCGATCGAACCGCCGGCAAATGTCGTTCGCTTGAGCATTCGTCTGAGTCGCTATCGCGATTCGTCGTCCTAACTTGTGCACGGCTTCGACGGTTTTAAGGAGCAACCATGTCTTCCCCGAACCCGGTGGCGCCTGGATCACCGCCAGACGCCCTTTGTCGGCAACATGCTCGCGCACCTCTCGCTCGATCTTGGCAACTTTCCTTTCGATATCGTCCGCGATCCCTCGACTGCCGCTCACAATCGTCCCATCCTCTCAAAGAGATTCTCACTCTCGCTCGGTGTGCGCTTGGGACCACGTGGTTTCGGGTCCTCTGGTTTGGCGTGGGTGATCCATGCTCCAGGAACCTGGTCGCTCCAGACCTTCTTGTTTTTGAGTCTCGAGATTTGATCCATACTTACTGGCACGAGTGTCAGCTCTTCACCGACAAAAGCTTTGCTGTTAGCCGCCGGTTGCATGCGACCCCGTTCGTCCGCGTACGACCGTTTTGCCGAGACGACTTCCAGTTCGATCTCAAGAACTTATGCGCCTCCCTTCAGCCTCGTCAGCTGATTCGCTACGATGAATGGTTACGCAGACAACCAGTGCCTTTCGTCTTGCTTTTCCTTAGTCCATCGTTGTACAGACTTGCCGAGGCGGAAAAGCCTCCAGTGAAGGGCAACTTTGCGCAGGTAAGCTACAAAGTAATGGTCAAATGGATTGAAGCTTATCTGGCCCAAGGGAGCGGTCTCTCCGGGTTTGAGGCAAATTACCTGCTGGCTGTACGTGGATTCCTGTCGGAGGTGGAGATGCCCAACATTACAAGAGAAGAAATAGAGGCTCTGTCGTTGGCCGCCGAGGCTACTAAGAAGCTATCACACATAATAACAGGATTTGAGAAAAGTGTGGAAGCCAGCTCCGGAAACTACCTGCTGGGACACAGGATGATCGAGTCCTATCCAATCTACTTCGGTTTTCGATACGGGACCAACTGGTACTATCATGCCCCACTGCTGGGCAATTCGTGTGAGGCCATCGTTTATGTTAGAGATATTCAGGAAGACGCTAAGCAGGCACTTTCTTTCAATGCGAAACTCAAGAGTGCTAAAGACCAGTTAGTCGATTTTGCTGCCGCGACGGACTCTTTTGTAGATTATTATGAACGTAAGAGCAAGAATGAGTGCCGGCTGGTGATACGAAAACCGATGGATGGGTTCGCCGACGGAGACCTCAACACCATTGCAGAATGGATAGGACAAGCTCTACAAACTCTTGAGAATGAACTGATTTAAAGATTTGTCTCGGGTGTGTCTCCCCCTGCTAGTTGGTGGAGTCTGTGTTTTGGAGCCGCTCGAAGTCTATTGCGAGAATGTGAGACTTTTTGAGCCACTGACTATTTTGGCTGATTTCTAAATCGGCCTTAACACGCGGTCTCTCCGTCCCTCTTTCTTATCTTTTCCGGGGTCTTGTCTTAAATTCCACTGGCTGCTTCCTTTCAAACTGCCGGTTCTTGATTTTCAACCAATGCCACGTTTCTCTTCCGCTCACATAGGGACTTTGCTTATCCTTACACACGATCCCCTCAAGCCCTTGCCCACCCTGGGTCAAAGAACGCTCTTCCCTGCTCTTCAATGTGGTCAACATAAAGAACACGAGGGACCGATCGCACCACTTTCTTCAGAAGCGCCTTTCGGCGAATCAAAGGCAAGTTTCTCAAGTCGCGTCCGTCCAGATACAGCACGTCAAAAACGTAAAACACGGACTGTCCTTTGGTACCTTTCGGATTCACAAGCCATTCAAAGCGAGATTTGCCCTCCTCATCCAGAAATGTGGAGCTCCACATTTCTCGATTAATGGTAAGAACTCGTTTATGTGCAGCAGCAGTGGCAGGAACGCTGCCGGTACTTGTGTGGGAGCTCTGAGCTCAACATTAGCGCAAGCCGCAGCGCAAGCCACGTGACGTGGTGCCGGCCTGCGAACGTCGTTACAGATTGCCTTAACGCGACCACTACTCATCGGCGGACCAGTTTACGGGATTCTTTGGACCGCACGTGCAGCATGCGCTAATCGGGGCCAGCGTTAGCGACGGGCTACGATCAGCGGCCAGTTCTCATGGTCGGGCGTTTCGGTCAACTTGATCTCTATCCACCCACCGGATGGGGCGCCGTCCAGGACATCGCTGCGCCCGCGTCCTCGATCCCATCCCAACGAACCGAGTTGCGTCGTCTCTTTCGTGAGACGATTCCGGACTGCACACTTCAGTGCGGACCGACGAAGCGAGGTTTGTCAACCTGTCTAGCCAAGCAACCCTCGTTGTGCGTCAGCAGCATCCGGCTATACTCGCGCGCTGCCAATATGCGCCAGAGTAGGTCGGCATCTAATGCGAGCGCCTACCGTGACTGACGTACGCAGGCCCGGAACATTTTCATCCTTCGTTGCGGCACGAAAGACTATGTCCTATTCGTGCCGCAGAGCCGCCAGCGGATCAATTCGGGACGCTCGCCTTGCCGGCGCATAGCCAGCGAGAATCGCGGCGCTTAGGAGGATGACACCGGCCAGCGCCAGGGTTCCCGGATCATTGGGCTGGGTCTCGAACAGAAACGATTTGACAAGCTGGGACGCGCTCAACGCGGCAGGCACGCTGATCGCGAGTCCCATCGCCGCCAGTAGTAGAACGCGGCGCAGAACCATCCAGACCACGGCGCCGCGTTGCGCGCCCAGAGCCATACGGATTCCAATCTCGCCGACCTGCCGCGCGACGCTGTAGGACATCGTCCCGTAGAGTCCCACGCACGCGATCAGGAGAGCGAGAACCGCGAAACCCGTGCATAGTTTCGCGAACGTCACTTCCCGGCTGATCGTCCGATCGATTTCCGCAGCCTGTGTGATCACGTTTGTGACGGGTATGTGTGAATCTGCCTCCCGCACGATCTCATGCACACTGCTGACATACCCCAGCGGATCACCCACAGTGCGCAGCGCGTAGGTCACTCGGTCCGGAGAAAACTGGCTGGCCGCTGCGAACACGGTCATTGAACTCCCCCCCTCTTTCAGACCACCGTACCGCAGGTTAGCCGACACGCCGACGATTTCGAAATCGCGCTTCTCGTCCAGGAACGTGATGCGCCGGCCCACCGGATTCTCGTTCCCGAAGTAAGTCCGCGCCAGCCGCTCGCTGATCACTGCAACCGGCGTGGAGCCCGGTTGGTCGCGGTCGTCAATCTCACGCCCGGCCAGGATCGGAATCTGCATCGTCGTGAGGAAACGCGATCCGGCGACCAGGACGCTTGCGCCTTGGATGGTAACAGCGCCGATCTTCATTGTCCCCCTGTATGTCGCCCCGGCATGGCCGGCGCTGATGATCGAGGCGTGCGAAAGCGTCGCGCTGCTCACTCCGGGGATCGATTCGAAGCGCTTGCGCAGGTCCGTGTAAAATGTGGCGATCTCCGGGTCGCGATGCCCGGCCTGGCGCGCATTCAACGAGAACAGAAGGATGTGCTCGCGGGCGTATCCCAGTTGGACGGAGTGCAGCTTGTCGAGTGTCCGGACAAACAGACCCGCGGCGACCAGGATGAGAAAAGAGATCGCGATTTGGGCGACCACCAGAACGTGCTGCGCGCGGCGGCGCGGTCCGCCCCCGCGGCCATTCTTTAGCGCGGGCATGACGTCCGGACGCGTCGACTGAATCGCCGGCGCGAGGCCAAATAACAGGCCGCAAACCACGGAGAGCGCCGCCGTCACGCCCAGCACGTTCCAGTTCAATTCCGCGTGCAGCGTGAAGTTCCGCGGCCCGTTGGAGAGCAGAAACGTCAGCGATCGCACGCCCCAGATCGCAAACAAGACCCCGAATGCTCCGCCGAGCGACGCCAGCATCACACTCTCGGTAAGCAACTGCCGCACGACGCGGAACCGTCCCGCTCCCAGGCTGAGCCGGACAGCCATTTCGCGGCGTCGCGCGGCGGCCCTTGCCAGCAGCAGATTGGCGATG
>DASYSA010000156.1:0-15278 GCA_036003885.1 Blastocatellia bacterium
CCCTTCAGGTCCGGTCGCCGTCGTTCTGGTGTAAGGCATCAATGGCAGTGAAGCGTTCATAGTTGTACTTAAAAGTTGGACGCTATCGGCAGTTCCACTTTTCGAACTCCGGCGAGCGCCAGAACATTCGGAAGTCCGACCTCCACGATTGAAGCGATTCTGCCATCGCGATCAATCAGAACCGCAGACGGGGTTGAACCCGTGTCAAAAAGCGCGGACACCTCAGTTTCCCGATCGTGTAGAAACCGAGACTTGAAACTCCTGCCCGCTTCTTCGATTCTCTCCGCGTCACCTGAAGCGACGAATACAAGTCGCGGTGCGCCCTTCGGCGGTTTCTCTTCCCATCTCGTGACGTCCTCCGATAATGCTCGGCAGAACGGGCATCCCGGATCCCAGAACAAGAGGAGAGTGTCTCGACCAAGGAAGTCTTTAGTGCCGACTGTTTGACCCTGAAGGTCAACAATCGAAAAGTCCGGTGCCGGATCCCCAACTCTAAGCGAAGATCCCTCGGCAATTTGAGGCCCGTGTCCGTGTGGTCTCGCTCCGTTGCCAGCGCTGACACGTACGTCACTGTCAACAGTCTCGGCGACCAGCGCGCGGATTGCTTCGTCGCCGTAGGCCACCTGGCTGGCGATTCTTCCGTAACGACTGACAAAGACAGCAGCCGGAGTCCACTTAGCTTGATAATCCTCTGCCACTGAGTGCTCGCCCTGCAGTAACAAATGCCTGGCGCCATACTTCTCGACTCGTTCCTGGTTGTCCTTCAGGGCACCTTTGCTAAGAAGAGCAACGGTTAGTTGATCACCATAATTACGCTCCCAAACTTTAACGATCGGCAAAAGCGTTTCGCACGGAAAACAGTTAGGACTGACAAAGAGCAACAGCACCGACTTGCCGTAAGCCAGCAGGTCGTCCAGAGTCACAGTCCCTGCCGCTACGGATGCAAGTGAGAAACTCGGAGCCGGCGCTCCAATGGGAAGCCCTTCAAGCGGTGGGGCAGCATCTTTGCGCTCAACCGGCGGTTCTGCATAGTCCTCGTCAATCACCTTCTTCATCGCTTCAACCGTCGCCAGAACGACCGATTGCTGGGTCAGGACCCGGCGAAGATACATAACTGCCGATGCAAGCAGCGCGACCGCAATACCGCCAAGGATCAGATTAATTAGTTCGCCTGTCCTTAGTGCGGCAAGCCAGCTTACCGCGCTCAGCCCCGGATTGTTTTTCCCAAGCACGAAGATGACTCCAGCTATTGCAATCAGGGCAAGGTTGCGTGCGAACGTGAGCCAACTGACCGGCTCTGAATGAAGCTGCCCAAAGCAATGACAGTCAGGCGACTGTCCGCGCGCCAGATTAACAGCGATCCCGACAGCAAACATGAACAACAGCGCAAACGCAGCTATCGATGCCACCCACGCTGTAGTCACAGGAATCAACGCCAACGCAATCAGGATCTCGGCGAAAGGCAAGAACCAGGCGAGCGGCCTCGCAAGTTTGTCGGGGACGCCAAACCCTATGATCGCTTGGCGAGAGCCAGCTGTGTCCGCGACTTTTGCGATTCCAGCTATGCCGAATACCAAAGCCAGAAAGACTCTTGCGAAAAGTAGAACCATCTCCATGTCAACTCCGATGCTGAATGGCCCTCGATGTCCAGATCAGTTCCGATACCAAAGCGACACTCCGCGAAACCACATGGCCAATTTGGAACGGAAGTCTGGGCACCCAGTTTAATGGGCCGCGCAACGTCATCGTCGCTTCGATTGGATTCGGCCAGTGGCTGAGCAATTCTTCGGGCAACTCGGCCAGCAATCTCGAGGGCTGACGTAACATCGCATAGAGTTGGCGCGGGGATCGCACAGGAGTTCCCCAGTCGCGCAATACTGCCTTGACCAACCAACTCGGGAGCCTCATTGCCTGATGCGCAATGGGCGTGCCTTCTATATCGACGCCGAGAAGAAGTGACGCAAGTCCGATGGCGCAGGCAACCCAATCGGCCTCACGTCGCGAACCAGCCAGACAACGATCCCAGTCAAACTCGTTCGTCCGCGACTCCAGGGCCACCGCGATGTCGCATAGCCACAGAGGGCGTACCGCGCCGTGACGCAACAAGTGCATACAAAGGTACCGCAGATTGTCCTCATCGCAGAGGACCCGTACCTCGATATCGTCGAGCTTTACCAGCCTCGAGCGCGCAAAGATGGCGTCCGTACGGCGATCGTAAAACTTACCAAAGCCGAAGTGCAAGTCCACGTTAGTGCCAAGACCTTCGACGCCCTTCAACGCCACACTGGCTTTCGCGTAGTGATCCGGCAGAACGCAGAGGTCGAGGTCACAGTAAGGCCGCATACCCGGTTCCGGGTAGAGCCGGGCCGCCGCCCATCCTTTTACCAGAAGCGGCTCGACACCCTCGCTACGCAGAAATGGGATAACGTGCTTCAGACTGCGGGCGTGAAGAGCTGCTTGAAGGGATTGTAATCGATAAGCCGCATGAAACCCTTCCGCGATGGGATGGGTCCGAATGTCCGAGCCGCGAATCTTGCACCAGGCCAACCCGCCAGCCCCGGACCTCAAGACCAGGTTGGAGATATCCGCCAACTGCTCCACCGAGTTGGCGGGCGCTGAACCTCTCCACGCGCCGGCAACCAACTCCGCGACCAGTCTGCCGCGCACCGCTCTCGCTTCGGCATGACGGGCAGTCTTGAATTGCGATTTTACCGCCTCCAGCATACTGATCTCAGAAACCTGGTCCCGAGGCTAGCCGTTCCGTCGTGGACGAAGACTCTGCGTCCTTGACCCACTAAGTCGATCCTCACCCACTCTACAGATAGAGTCAGAATAGCGCCTCGAATCCGCGGGAATTCACCCGATTACGCCCGTCTGCCGTGTTCGGCAGGGTTACCTCGGCCGCCTGGAGAATCGAGCACTCTGGTGCTCTTGACCCCAGGCTATCGAGGTTCAACTCATTGTGAGCACTAATAGATTTTGAGTTTCTCTAGGGCGCAAGGGGACTGAGAACCGGAGGTATCGCGTCCTCGCCTCCTCTACGAGCCAAGAGCAAAAGGGCCGCCGGAAGGACAAGTAGTGCTAACAGGGGCCGGTCTTCACCGCAATAAACTTTGAATACTGCGTCGCCCGAAGCGATGACCTCGGTTGCATCATCGAACTCCTTGTTCTCGCCAGCCTTTACTATTTTTTCTTTGCCCTGTCCGTACTTCACGGTCACCTGCCCGCGCGATACCTTAACGTGGTGGTCCTCACGCTGAACTATCTTAACGATGCCTGTCACGCCGCCAGGTACTGTCTCGGTTATGGCGCCACACCGGTGCAGGGTTGTTCGGACTTCGTTCCCAGACAGGATCAACGTAATCTCAGTCAAGTCATGAACATCCATTCGGCCCAGTGAAGCCATCTCGATCGTCGCATAGCTGCCACCGCCAGTCACGATCAGACTGCCGCTGAGCACCGTTGCCCCTGTCTGCACAGGAGTGCCATTTATCTCGACCCTGCCCTTGGCTGTCAGCGTCGCAGTCGGCGCCTGTCCGACCAGGATACTGTCGAAGATCGACTCGTCGCTTACGTCACTTCCCGCGGAAGCCGCAAACGAGCCGAGCGAAAAGACTGTCACCATCGATAGTGACAGCAGAACGCCGAACGAAGCTCTCAAGTTCTTGCGTATTCTCATCATGCCTCCTAGTAATGGCGGAGAGTCTAGCGGAATCAAAGCCCCACCGCATGTGCGTTCATAATGTTTACCGTGCAAGGGTACGAGAAGGTGCCTCAGAAGTCAACTACTATTTATCCGAAAACCTAATGGAATTACCCACTTAGGTACCTATCCCCCCTGAACCACCCATCTGGCGGCGAGAAGAGTACTGCGTCAGTGAGCGACCGATGATGTCCGGCGCTCGCTCCGAAATTTCTATTGCTATTCGATGCGTATGCTCAACTTCCTGAGGCACACGCCCATCGTCCGCAGGTTATCAAGTTTGCTTTCAGGTACTTTGAAACTCGATATGAGTACCTCGCTGATGCCATAGTTGCGAATAAGCTCCGGCACCTCGCCGCTTTCGAAGATTCTGTAGCCGTGCATTAGCCTTCCTGCTTTCCTGTCATCATCATCTATGAAACCGATTGGCGTATACTGGTGCTCGGCATTATTTAGAATCTCGCGGATCAACAGCGCGCCACCATCACCTGCGCCGTAAATCAACACCGGCTTCGCGCCGGGGCGCGCGGCGCCTTTGCCCACAATCAGCGCTCGTAGCAACCGGAAGGACAAGCGACTGGCGCTAATGAAGACCAGCAGCAGAAGCATGTTTAGCAGAAACACTGCCCGTGACGGCCCTCGAAAGCCATAAGACGCGAACACGGCCAATCCGCTCATAACCGACCCCGCGAGGACCGACTTCACAATCACCAGAAGATCGGCCACAGTCGCGTAGTGCCAGAATCCCCGGTACACCCCTCCTAACAAGAAGAAGGTCATCTCGATGATGATCAGGACTGGCAGGGTTTTGAGGAAGATTGCCATCTGCTCGTCGGGTAATGTCCCGTCCCACCGCAACACATAGGCCCCATAGTAAGCAAGCGCGACAAGCACCACGTCAAGCAGAACTTCGAATATCCGCCGCGTGTACGAAAACTCCCTGACGGCATTGATGAGGCGATAGCCGGTGATTTGTTGAGCGCTTTCGTATATCCGCACCTTGCCCAGGTAGAGTCCAAGAAATATCACCAGCAGGGCGAACGCCGGAACCAGTAACAGCACCAATGAGGTCTCCCATAACCTGACCATTAGTGCCAGTATCCCTGACATGCCCGCGAAGAAATACAGCATCAACACCGCGCGCCGCTCTGACATGCCGAGGGCAACCAGCCGGTGCGAGGTGTGATCGCGCCCGCCGCGCGAGATCGGACGTCCCGCCAGCTTCCGCGTTATGGTCACCATGCAGGTGTCGAATATCGGAATCATCAGAATCAGCACCGGCGTGAGCAGCACTGACGTCAGACTGCGAAAGCGGCCAGTGTCGCTCAAAAGGGCAGTCCCGGAAAGCGCGAATCCAAGAAACATTGAACCTGAGTCTCCCATGAAGATCGACGCCGGCTTAAAGTTGAAGAATAGGAACCCCAAAACCGCGGCGCCGAGAATGCCCGGGAGAACCGCCTCAGATGTCTGTCCATTGAGCAGGAACGTGACGGCAAGGAACACACACGATATAACCGACACACCTCCGGCGAGGCCGTCCATATTGTCCAGCAGGTTGATGGCGTTGGTCATGCCGACCAGCCAGAAGATCGTGAGCACATCGTTGATCCACTGGTAGTTGACCCAGGGCAGGTGAAGACCAAAGCGGACTATAATGGCCGAAGCGACAAGTTGGGCGACAAGCTTCGCATATGGCTTGATATTAGCGATGTCGTCAACCAGCCCGACAACGAATAACAACGTGCCCCCCGCCACAATCGCGTATGCGCCAGGTAGTCGCGGCGCAAAGATAACGAAGCCGATCATGAACGCGAAGTAGATCGCCGCGCCGCCCAGCATCGGGGTTGGGCTCTTATGCCAGCGGTCCAGCCTTGGCACGGCTACGACGCCGGTGCGACGTGACGCTGCGCGGGCAACAAGTGTGAGGATGACCGCTAACAGCAACGTGCAGAAGCTAGCCAGGATGATTCTCATATTACAACCCAAATGATAGGGGCTTCGGACCCAGTCTCTTGATCGTCAGCTCGGAAGAGATCCCCACTCCTGAAACACCAGGGACCTCGCCGGTATCCCGAGCTCACCCACCATCTTCAAACGATGGTACTCGATGATGCTGGTGAGTATTCCCTCCAGGTCGACCGTCGGTTTGTAGTCGATCAGGTCGCGTACCTTCGAAATATCAGGGACTCTCCGCATCATGTCTTCAAAGCCTTCCTCGTAAGCCTGGTCGTACGGAACAAAAACTATGCGGGAGTCGGACTCGGTCATCTGCTTGATCTTCTGCGCAAGCTCCAGGATTGTGGTCTCCTGGTCACTACCGATGTTATATACTTCACCAACGGCGTTGGTCTGCTCGGCGAGTCTGATCAGCGCCTTGACCACGTCCAGTACGTGCGTGAAACATCGAGTCTGAGAACCGTCGCCGTATACGGTGAGGTCCTGCCCCGTCAATGCCTGCTGCACGAAGTTAGGAATGACCATTCCGTAGCGTCCGGTCTGACGTGGACCAACAGTGTTGAACAGGCGTGCTATCACGGTTGGCACGCGCTTCTCTTTCCAGTAGGCGATGGCCAGGAATTCGTCGATCGCCTTCGAACATGCATAGCTCCAGCGACCTTTATTCGTTGGCCCCAGCACCAGATCGTCGTCCTCCTTGAACGGCACCTTGTTTCGTTTGCCGTAGACTTCAGACGTTGACGTGATGAGCACACGCTTGCGCTTCTTGGCCGCAAGGCTGAGTACAATATCCGTTCCGCGAATGTTCGTCTCGATTGTACTGACCGGGCTCTCGACGATCAGCTTGACCCCTACCGCCGCGGCCAGGTGGTACACTACGTCGCACATATCTACCAACTCGGCGGTGAGTCGATAGTTCCGGATCGTGTCTATGTGGTAAGTAAGGTTGGGATGATTCTTGATCAATGCAATGTTCTCGATCGAGCCCGTAGATAGGTCATCGAGCAGATACACCTCATCACCACGCGCAAGGAGGTGCTCCGCGAGATGCGACCCGATGAACCCTGATCCGCCTGTTATTAGAATCTTCATAAACTAAATTCCTTTCCCCCTGAAATTGAAATACCGGTGCGAACTCGCGCCGTAGGCGCTGATTCTCGTTCCTGTCATCACATGTCGCTCGCCGAGACTAGGTTGCCGCGTTTTCGGAGCGCTCAGCGATTCCGCGAGGCCGGCGCTGGTTGAATCGAGCCAGCCGCCGAGAATATTGGGCGATGAGTGTTTGATAAACCGAGGAGATCTCTGCCACCATCGTTTCCGCGCGAAATGCGGGGTCTACTCGTCGCCGCCCGGCTTCTCCAAATCGCTTTCTGAGCTCCGGATCGGCCAGCAATCGAGAAACGGCGTCCCCAAGCGCCCTGGCATCATTCGGCCGAACCAGGTAGCCTGTCTCGCCGGGAATGACCACTTCCGGCGCACCATCAATATCAAAGGAAACGCACGGCTTACCCATTGCCAGCGCCTGTGGCAGCACCCGGGCCAGTCCCTCTCGAAGCGATGTATGAACCAACACATCCATCGCCGATAACATTTCAGGGATCCTCTCTGGCCGAACGAGACCCGCGAAAACGAAATTGTCGAGGATGCCTGCCTCGCGCGCCCGGTTCCGAAGGTGGTCGTACAGAACGCCGTCTCCTATCAGAAGGAAACGCACGTGCGGATGCCGGGCAACGATTGCCGGAGCGGCATCCAATAACTGATCGTGGCCCTTTAGAGAAAACAACCTTGCTATCTTTCCAACCACCGGGGCATCAGCGGGAATACCGAACTCCTGCCGCACTCTGAGCGGATCTACATCGGCCTGTAGAAACCAATCCAGTTCCATCCCACTGTAGACCGTGCTGAACTTCTCCCGAGGCGCGATGCCGGCCACGATCGCTTTTTGCCGGATAATCTCTGACACACTAATGAAATGGTCGGTAATTGGAGCACAGATCTTCTTAACCGCCCGCCACAGCCGGTTGATGAGCCAGGGTTGATATTCGTGAAAGACCAGGCTGTGCAGCGTATGAACGATGATCGGGGTGCCGGCCAGTTTTGCCGCCAATCGCCCGAGGACGCCGGCCTTTGAGGAATGCGTGTGCACTATATGATATTGTCCTTTTCGAATAAACCGATAAAGCTTATAGAATGCCCGTATGTCTGCCAGCGGGTTTATGCTGCGTCCTAACTCGGGCACAACGATGAGACGCGTTGTGCGGCGCGCGCGCCCGAGCAGATCTCCTTCGGGCCCTTCGTCAACCCCTGTCAGGAGAGTGACTTCATAGTCCGGCAATCTGTCCAGACCCTCGACTGACAGGAGCGTGTTCTCCTGCGCGCCTCCAACAATCAGTCGCGTGATCACATGGAGGACTCTTATGGATCCACCTTTAGCCATGGTTACAAATCAGCTGCTACAATGTAGTCGCGATCAAGCTCGATCCAGTGGTAGTCGGTCACCCCGGCATCCGAAAGAATGTTTTTCACCCGGGTTTCGGAATAGAGAAAGAGAGGACAACCACGAAGCCGGAAGCGCAAGCGGCGCACTGGAACACGCCACTCGCGGGACTTCGGGAAGCTCAGGATCATCTTCGACCGGGTCAGTTCGCGCATCCGGGTTATGATCGCCACCGGCTCCGCAACATAGTCAAAGAACCCCATCGCCGAACAGGCGTCGAAGGGTCCATCATTCACGGCGTCGGGAAACATTCCGGCTCGGAAGTCACACCGTTCGGCGACACCGGACATCCGGGCATGCTTGTTGGCAAGTTCAATCATTGCGGCTGCAAAGTCAACGCCAACGACTCTGGCCGCACCTCCCAACGCATAGGCTACACAATAGCGCCCCGAGCCGCACCCGACATCAAGCACGCTCTTCCCCGCAAGCGGATCGAGAAGGTCGAGTGTAAGAGAGAACCGCCGGCGCACAACACCGCGCCAGACGTTGTCGACCCACCGGCCGATCACGCTCTTTTCTTCATCATAAATAGCATCGAAGCGCCGAGCATCGGCCTGAAAATGGCTACGGACTCTTTGCTCAACTGACACCAAGCACCTCCCGCATCGGAGCGAAACTGAAGTCTCGCAGCAGCCGTTTGAGTCGATCTTCGGTCTTTCGCAGGTTGAAATAGTGAGTCATCGAAATGCGCCGCGGCAGCGGGATGCGCGGGTGATCCGCATCCAACTCCCACGGGTGCAGATAAAACACAACCGGATATCCTTTCTCATTAACGGCTCGAAATGCCCGGCGCGTTAACGAGTAGGGGTAGATCCGAAAATAAGCGCCTCCAGCTATGGGCAGATTCCGCCCCAACAACTGCCACGTTGAAATCGGGAATTCTATTAAGGTGCGGCCTCCTGCAGCAAGTTCATACGGCCAGCGTGGCGCGTCCTCAATCCCATACCGGTAGTTGAGCACCGGAAAGATGCTCGAGTCGTATCGAATTCCGAGCTCACCCAGCACCTCAAGCGCCCAAAGCGAATCACGAGTGATCGAGAAGAACGGCGCTCGGTGGCCGAGCACTCGCTGTCCAATGTTGTCCTCTAAAGATCTGACCGCTCTCTCGATCTCAGATCGAAACACTTCAGGCGTCTGTTTATAGATCAGCGTATGCGAATAACCGTGAGTTCCTATTTCGTGACCGGCGGCAGCGATCTCGCGAACGATCTCCGGATGGCGCTCCGCGACATAACCAAGGACGAAGAATGTGGCGCGCACATCCGCTTGATCGAGCAGCTCGAGCAGCCGGCGGCCAGCGGGGACCACTCGGTCCTCGAACTTTCCCCATTCCGTATGCGGTATCTCCAGTCCCTGATACCAGTCCTCAAAATCGATAGTCAGGGCATTCGTAATCTCTGTCATTGCCGATCTCTACTCAATCAATGAATTCGCGGTGCCACAGTTCCAGCATCAACAGCGTCCATAACTGCTGTGCGTAGTCGCGACGCCCTTCGACATGCTGCTCGACGAGATGGCGGAGCGCTTCTGGCTTGAAATACCCGCGCATCAGACTTCGTTCAGCAAGGATTGTCTCTGAAACAAACTGCCTCAGCTCTCCGCGGAACCAGCGGCCGAGCGGCACTCCAAATCCCATCTTTTTGCGCGAAAGATTCTCTTTCGGGAGCAATCCCCGTAGCGCCTGCTTTAGCAAGTACTTTGTCGTCAATCCCCTGAGCTTGTAACGGGCGGGAAGGCTCGCGGCAAATTCCATGAGGTGGTGGTCAAGGAAAGGAGCGCGCGCCTCGAGGGAGACCGCCATGCTTGCGATGTCAACTTTAACCAGCAAGTCGTTCGGCAAATAGTTGGCAGTGTCGGCCATCGCCAGGCGGTCCACAATATCTATCTCGCCGTTGCCCGCAAACCAGGGCTGCATATAGTCGAGCGCGGAACTGTGAGCGGTTCGCTTCAGGAATTCCCGCGTGCAGAGTTCGGCCTTTAACTCTTCGCTGAAACCGCAGGTAAGACTCAGGTAGCCTTCGCTTCGCGGTCGTCCCATAACTCCCAGAAGCCTGCGGACTCGTCCGTACTGGGAACGCCTGGAGTTGCCTGGAGGCATTGCCGCTATCGCCGGCTGCAGCACTTGATCTCTCAACACTCGCGGAAGGCGGCTGTAGCGCTCCGCGATTCGCATGGCCACATATCGTTCATAGCCGGCGAAGCACTCGTCGCCGCCATCGCCGCTGAGCGCGACGGTTACGTGCTGGCGCGTCATCCTGGCGAGGTAGTAAGTGGGGATGGCTGAGGAGTCGGCATAAGGCTCTCCGTAGTGACGCACAAGTGTCGGCAAAACTTCTAACGCGTCGGGCCGCACGATGAACTCGTGGTGCTCGGTACCAAACCGTTCTGCAATCCGCCGCGCGTGCTCAATCTCGCTAAAGTCCTGCTCTTCAAATCCAATTGAGAAGGTTTTGACGCGCCCCCGCGACAACTCGCTCATTAAAGCGACGATTGCGCTGGAGTCTATCCCTCCTGAGAGAAACGCGCCGAGTGGAACATCCGACATCAAACGCACTCGCACAGCCTCCCGCAGCAACTCAACGGCACGTTCGCCAGCCTCTTCTTCGGATATCGAAATCTTCCTCGAGAAGTCCAACGACCAGTACGAGCGCTTCTCCACCTCACCGTTCTGCCAGATTAGCAGGTGACCGGGTTCAAGCTTACGAATGGCGGCGAACGCCGTCATCGGCGCGGGCACACACATGAACGACAGGTAATTGTTCAACGCCTCGAAGTTGATCTCGCGCGAAACGTCCGGATGTCGGAGCATAGCTTGAAATTCAGATGCAAATATCAGTTTGCTCCCTGCGACTGAGTAGAGAAGCGGCTTCTTACCAACGCGGTCTCGAGCAAGCAGGAGGCGCTGCTCGGTGGCATCCCACAACGCGAAAGCAAACATCCCTCGCAGGTGCTTGGGTACGTCACAACCGTATTCCTCATACGCATGCACAATTGCTTCGGTGTCGCTCTGTGTGTAGAAGCGGTGCCCCTTCGATTCCAGCTCAACTCGCAGCTCGGGGTAGTTGTAAATCTCGCCGTTCAGCACGACCCAGACTGTCTGGTCCTCATTATGAATGGGCTGCTTGCCTGTGGCGAGATCGATGATCGCGAGCCGCCTCATTCCAAGCCCTGCCGCAGCGCCGCCCTGAAATCGGCTTCCAAAGCCTGATCCATCGCTCAGGAAATAGCCTTCGTCGTCCGGCCCTCGATGAACCATCGCCGCGCACATATCGCGAAGCGCTGCTTCATCCGGCGAACTGGCAATTGAATCGACTATGCCGACAATTCCACACATTTTGGTTCTTCTACCCGGTTTATGATCTTGAACTCGTGTTGCTCACTAATGGCTGTGGCGGCGAAACACTTGCAACCGTACGAAACGGGACAGGCTGTCTTTGTCGGAGCCTGCTGAGCTTTGCAGTTCGCCTCAGCTCCAGCCCGATCGACATGAACACAAAGAAAAAGACGTAGAGTTGTGAACGATGTCTGTATGCGGTACCGGCGTTGGACTCAAACAAGGCAAACGCCAGCGTCAGGCCAACAACGAAAGTACAAACCACAAAAGACCGCCGGAGATGGTTTCTGATGACAAACCAGAATCCCTTAAACATCATTGGCATGAGCAACCACCACGCCATCAACTCAGGCAGAGTTATGAGCTGCCTGAAATTGGTGATCATCCACGGAAATGGCGCCAGCAAAACGTACAGCACGCCCACAGGAAGGAATTCAATCGCCGCGTTGGGGTCGGTGATGTCCACGTCGCCACCGAAGCCGCTATTCGCCGCCCTGGCGTTCCATTCTCGCGATCGCTGCACCTTCTGAACGTCCAACGCCTGCCTCGCGGTCTCCCCCGCTCCAAAATAACTGAAGGCCAACCCGATGATCACCACCATTACTCCGCCCTGGAGCATGCGCATGGGGCTGAATTGCTTTTTGGTAGTGAACAGCAACGCGCCGGCGATGGCCGCGAACATAATGTATGACATGTAGTGGCGCAACGTGTACAGGCATACGAGAGAAGCCAACAGGAAAATGAAACTCTTGACCTCAAACTTGGTTCGCACTCTTAAAGTGAACAGAATGCATAGGCACAAGCACAGAACGATCGGCCCATCTTTCAATTCCTGCGAGCTCCATAGAATGAGCGACGGCGAAAAGGCCGTCATGATTGCCACAGTTCGCGCAACCCGTATGTGGGGGTACACAAGCATCGAGATTCGATACCCGGTAACGCAGACCGCTGCTCCAAAAGCGCAATTGATCAATTGGATTGCCAGAGGGTTCTGACCTATTGCGTAATAGATCCCGGCCACAAAGTAAAACATTCCGAAGCCTGACCTGGTCACGCCACTGTAATTGACAAGCCACGGAGCATTCGAATCTACTAATCCCCTCCACGACTGAGCCAGCGCATATCCAAACGCATCGTAGGTTATGGCATCACCCCCGAGAAAGGCCTGATAATTATGCGTATAGACGATATAAGCCAAAAAATATCGCACGCCCAGTGCGGCGAAAAACAACCGCAACAGGAACTGTTTATCAGAGGTCTGAGTTCTGAAGATGATCCAAAGACACAAGATCACCGGCACGATCCCAACCAATACTGCAACGTACAAATCCGCCGAAACGACTACGTCATTTCCCAGCCACAGCGATCCCCAGATGACCGCTACTGCAAATACCGCTGCGATGATTTTGTTTCGCATCTGTTAGCCGGAGTTTTCTTCGCGCCCGAAGTGGTTCACGTTTGCTCGCAGGCGCGGGAATCGGAATCACCCATCACGTTTATCGCACCAACCCGCGCGACTGTAATTCCTGTGTTGCGCGCTCGACACCATCCACAGCTTGTTGTGCTCGAACCCATTCAAGAAGCTGCGGAATTCCCTCAGCGACCGAAACCCGCGGCTCGTAGCCCAGTAATCGACGCGCGCGTGATATGTCGGCAAAGCAGTGCCGAATATCGCCCTCGCGAAACTGGCTGACGGTCTCTGGCTCGATGTCGACTCCCAAACCTTCGGCCAGGAGATCCGCCATTCGCTTCACGCTGGTTGCAATACCAGTCCCAATATTAATCGTCTGAAAGTTTGCCGCCTCAGACTCCATGGCTCTAAGATTCGCCTGGACTATGTCGGAAACATGAGTGAAGTCGCGGCTTTGAAGTCCGTCTTCGAAAATCAACGGTGGCTGTCCATTAAGTAACCGTGATGAGAAGATCGCGGCCACGCCGGTATACGGATTCGAAAGCGCCTGTCGTGCGCCGTAGACGTTGAAGTATCTCAGCGCAACCGTCGGTATTCCGTAAGCGCGCCCAGTGATTATGCAAAGCTGTTCCTGATCCTGCTTTGTCACTGCGTAGACTGATGCCGGATCGAGAGGCTTTGTCTCAGGCGTTGCAACCGCCTCAAGGCTCACCCTGCACTGCGGGCATCGCATTTCCCAGTCGCGCGATTCGAGTTGTGCAATCGACCTGAGCGACGGAGCTACAGACCCACACTGCGCACAAGTGTAAGCACCTTCGCCGTAGATCGACATCGACGATGCAACGATAAGTTTCTTTATATCTCCGCGGCGAGCCACGAGCGCTTCCAGCAACGTCGCCGTGCCAAACGTGTTAGCGCCCACATAACGTTCGATTTCGTACATCGACTGGCCCACGCCGACTTCCGCGGCTTGATGGAATACTACCTCCACGCCTTCGAGAGCCATGTCTACCAGGCGCCGATCGCGAACGTCTCCCCGAACGGTCTCTACATCCGAAGGCAATTCCGAAGCCGAGTCTCCGTGCACCTGTTGGACAAAAGCATCCAGCACGCGCACACGATTACCACGCCGCAGCAGCTCTTCGACAATGTGAGATCCGATGAACCCGGCACCGCCGGTTACTAGAATCATATTTACTCGCTAACCCATTATAAATGACTTAAGGTGAGGTATTTCCAGCACAATGACGTTTGATTGCCCATGCATCCATATAGGTACCAGCCCCAAGATGCTCACCTAAGCTCAGCAACCGCCGGACAATCGGTCGAATGTAAGCGGGCACCGGCGATTGTTGCGTCTCAATCACGGCGCCGGCAGCATAGGTTTGAAACTTCACCACGTCAAAACCGGTCAGATCGATAAGCGCACTCAAAGATCGACGGGTGAACCCGAAAACGTGATACGGCGGAAACGTCGGTGAAAGGTTTACAACCCAATCTCTGCCTCGCAGCCGTTGATACACGTTGCCCAACCTGTAGAACGCCCCGGCTTCGTTAGGTACGTCCAGCCACAGCATTCCCCCTGGCCGAAGCACTCTGTTGATCTCGGTCAGGAGTTCGACCGGGTTGAATACATGTTCCAGTACGGCTCCCATTGTTACGACATCGAAAGATTCTCTGTCGAATGGGCGATCTTCCAGCTTAGCCTCAACGACTTCAGCGCCGGAATATTCGCGAGCAAAGCGCGCGAAGTTGCTGGCCGGCTCTAATCCTACTGCTTTCCACCCACGCGCCGTTGCGGCTCTCAACATTTCACCGCGACCCGCTCCGATATCCAACAGCCTGCCGTTTCTGCGTCCCAATTCCTCTATGGTCTTCACGACGCTGTCATAGGCAGCGACCTTCCCTTCCAGCGGATGCTCCAGGAAGTACTTTTCGGCATCGCCGTAGTGCTCGGCGATTTGAGAAGGAATCGGCATCGGATCGGGAAAAATCAAGCCGCAACCCCGGCATTGATAAATTAAACTAACCAAACCGAGACCTAACCGATGTGCCGCGCCTCCACGACGCCCTAAGAGGCGCCTGCTGGATTTCGGACAAAGCGGACAGCTCTGTTGACGCCAACTATACTCAGCCAGTCCGTCAGTCGCCGTCTCAATTGTTTTGACCAAGCCGGAAACGGTCATTGAATATCCTATTCAGATAACGCTGCTTCACCATCGCCTCTAGCGCTTTCCACCAAGCTTGACGCGGGTTTCACATGAGAAGTCAGCCTCGAGCGAAAGATGCGCTTTGAGGAACCGTAATCTTCCACGGTCTGACGGATGACATGGGCAAAAAGTTCTGAGCACCTCTTCATTGAATATCTGTCCTCCAC
>DASYSA010000157.1:0-4778 GCA_036003885.1 Blastocatellia bacterium
TCTCAGCGATCCACGGGGCCGTGTTTGCTTCTTTGATCTGCGAATCCCAGGCAGCAGTGATGGTGTGATCAGGGTAGGATGAATATAGATCGAAGTAATTCATGGAACCTCCATCAGCAGTTTCGGATCTTCTCCGCGTCCTCCGCGCCTCAGCGGTGAATATTCTGGCGTAGCCCTCATTTCTTTGCTCAATGCTTCCACTACTCGCTCGATGACACCTGTCCAGTCACCAGAGCGAGTCTGGCGAAACAGGCGCATCGTCGGATACCACGGCGTGGTCTCGCCATCTAACATCCAGCGCCAATCCGCTACGTGACTCAGCAACGTCCATACCGGCTTGCCCAATGCGCCGGAGATGTGAGCTACTGAGGAATCGACGCCGATGACTAAATCCAACTGGTCGATGATTACCGCCAGGTCGGCGAAGTCGCCGAGCTGCGGCTCCAGATCCTGCACTTGAACGTGTGACGGAAGATCGGCGAGATCCTTCTGATGCTCTCCCCGTTGCAAAGTGTAAAAACTGATTTCAGGAACAGTCAGGATCGGTAGGAAATCATCAAGCGAGCACGAACGATGTCGATCAATTCGGTTGTTGGTATTGCCCGCCCAGACGATGCCGATTCTTGGATCGTCCGACTCACTCAATAATAACGAAGGATTGTCTTTGCGCCTGCAGAGCGCCGACGCATCTACGTAGGGTACAGTTGCGGGAATCGTGTCGAGCGTTGTTCCGAAAACATGCGGCAGACTCATGAGCGGAAGGTACGTGTCGAATTCCGCGACCGCGATGTCTTCTCTCTCTCGGATTTGAGCGATACCGGGTATCGTCGCGAAGATCGGCATCAGCTCCGCGGGGCAGGCGAGGATCATATTTTTAGAGAGCTTTGCCGCGAGAGGTAGATAGCGGGCGAACTGAATCGCATCTCCGGTGTCCTGGTCTATGTAGATCAGCAGCGTCTTCTCGGGAATTGGATGACCGTCCCATTTGGGATGAGGACAGTGAAAACCATTGACTGGCCGCCACTCGTATTCGGTGAAGCCGCGCGGATAGTCTCCGACTTGCAGCAGGCTCATGCCGAGATTGACATGCGCCTGCGCGAAATTTGGCTGAAGCTCGATAGCGCGTTCAAAACAATGAATAGCCTCGTAAGGTTGACGCTGCTGACTGGCGACGAATCCCAAACTGTTATGCGCCTGAGCGTTTTCGTGTTCGGCTTCGATGACCTGCGTAAGGCTGGCGCGCGCATCCCCGAACTTTCCAGTGTCGCCGAGCGCTACTCCGAGATGATATCGCGCGTTGGGAAATTCCGGCTGCAAAGCGACACATTGCTGGAACGCGGCGATAGCCTCGTCAAGCTTGCCTTGCTTGTAGAGCTCGTTACCGTGCTGAAAATGAAATGAAGGAGACCGTGCCAGTTCTTCCTCGGTGGGCAGCACCACGTCCGCCAGCGCTTCGTCCGGCAGCACATAGGAATGGGCGAGACGCTGATCGTTCCATTCCAGCAATTCGGGGAAGCGCATCCCGCGCAGCACCTGGACGGCGAAGATCTCTTGCACGCCGGCCTCGAAGCGCAGGAACCCAACTGTCTTTCCCGTCTCGATGTTGACCACCCACACTCCGCAGTTGCGCTCGCGCAGCCGCTGGACCAAGGGAATGCCGCTGAACACCGCGCTCTCACGTACCTGCGAGAGACCGATGAAAGCCAACGGTCCAACGAAATCTATTCCGCGCGTGAAGCCGGGCACTTGTGCGACCGTTTGCCAAGTGCGCCGCTCGAGATCGACCGCTGCCAAGCTTCCCTCGCCGGATTCAAGCACCCAGAGCTTTCCCTGATACCAGCGCGGCGAGTGGGGCATGGAAAGACCACGGAGCAGGATTTCATTGCTCTCTATGTCCATTAGGACGCCGCCCTTCGCCTTGTTGGCTCGCCACCCGCCCGGTGTGTCGGTTTCTCCCAGTGCGGTGACGTACTTGGGGCGGCCATCGACCATGGCGATGCCATTCAAGTGACAACGATCTTCAGGGGCCAAACCTCTGACAAACGGCGGGCGCCAGCGGGGAGAAAAACTATGATCTGCGTCGAACGTGCAGAGACAACAGAAGCGGGTGTTGACTGCCCAAAGATCGTTGTTGCCGTCCCACGCAAGCTCGTGAATGTCGATGTCGCCAGTGACATGAATGCGCCGAGGAAGGTAGCAGGCGTCATGCTTTCCTGCCGGCTCCAGTTTCTGTGCGACCGCCGGCATGTTGCGGTATTCCCAGACGGTGTTAGCGCCGCCGATAGTCAGCCGAGTGTTGTCGGCGGCGATGCCCATCGGCTTGGCGAATGTTCGGAAGTGAGTATTGAGCGCGCCGTTGTCGTTGCGCACGACGATCGCCTTGCCCGCTTGATAAGTGGAAACGATCAGACTGATCCCCAACTCGGCAAACAATGCGGGGAGATTCGAGGTGTGTACGCTGCGTAAGAGATCTGTGGCCGTTGAATCAGCGGTCTGAATCATAGTGGTCTTCGCTCGTTCGCGGGCGGCGGCGTAGCCTCCTTGATCTGGTCCCGAATTCTCTCCATCACCGCCGTGATGCTCTGCGTCGTGAAGACACTCGCGGTCACTATGTCGCGTTCGCGTACGCCGAGGCCCCGCGCCGCGTGGATAGCTTCGAGCAGCGCCTGCTTGTACTTTCCTCGCACCGTCTGCCGGAACCGGCGAAAGCTATCGCTCGCCTCGACAGGCCTCCCATTGATATCTCGCAGTCGATTGGTGACGATGAGCGCGTAGCGAGTGTGTTGCGTGAGCAGCTCGTCGGACTCGACGTGCAGCGTATCCGTGAAGGTATCCCACACGATTTGGTTGATGCCGATAACCGTGCCGGGCGGATCGCCGTTCCGGTCAATCGTACTACCCAGACTGATGAGAAACACGGTCTCCGCCGTAGCCGTATTCACATCAATCGAGCCGTCGAACGGGATCGAAAGGCGAGTCTGCAGGCCGAATCCATCCAGCGTATTGACCACGGCGAGATCTTCGCAATCGGACACGCGAATCGTGCAGTCAGGGTACGGCAGGTTCACCCTGCGTCCGGTGTTGTGAGTCTGATCAGGAACCGTGAAGACGTCGCTCGGAAAGGGTCCCGTTTCCGGGTGGTGAAGATTAAAGAGCGCATGAACGGCGCGGTCAGGTTTGTCTGCATTGGCAGGCCTTATGCTCACGGCCAGGCTGAAGACGATGCAAGCGACGAGAACGCCACCCGCACTTATTCGCTGGATAGAGACATTCGTTCTGATTTTGCCTATAGGGCTGAGCTGTTTCATAGAACCTCCCTAGGTGCTTGATTCCGGCTAATATCAACCTTCACTTCCCGCCGCAGTTGCACCTGCAACCTCCACCGAGGTTTGATGGTGATCGCTCCGAAGCCTCTCAATAGTCCCAGCAGCCGGCGCACGAAGGATCGGCGGATGGAGTGATATACCACGCCCCGTCACGGTACAGCGCCGGATCTGCTTTTCCATCGCCGTCATAGTCTGCCGGCACGAGTACATCTTCTGGCCGAACGCCCCAACTCGATGTCGTCTGCACTGTCTCTGTTTCGTCCGAGGAGCGTCTAATAAACCAGTTTCCGTCTCGGTAAACCGCCACATCTACTTTCCGATCGCCGTCGTAGTCCGCTGGCACTGGAATATCTTGAGCTGCTCCGCCCAAATCGACGGTGCTCCCCCCGCCATCTGAAGACCGTAAAATAAACCAGACTCCAGCACGGTATACTGCTAGGTCCGCCTTTCCGTCGCCGTCGTAGTCTGCTGGTACTGGCACATCGGATAACACTCCGCCCCAGTCCACTGTAATCTGCTCGCCATCCGAGGACCTTAAAATGAACCACACTCCATCTCGATATATTGCTAGGTCTGCCTTCCCGTCGCCGTCGTAGTCTCTGGGTAGGGGTATATCCTGCGGCTCACCGCCCCATTCTACTGTGGTCTGTTCGCCATCCGACGACCGAATGATGAACCAGATTCCGTCACGGTACACCGCTACGTCTGCCTTTCCGTCGCCGTCGTAGTCCGCCGGTAACGGAATGTCCTGTGGTGCACCGCCCCAACCTATTCTCATGCTCGGACTACTGGAGAAGGGCGGAAAGATAAACAAAGACCACATGCCATCCCGGTAGACGGCTGTGTCTACTCTCCCCTCACCATCATAGTCTGCCGGGACTGGTATGACGCTGGCTAAAGTCGAACCGATTCCAAAAACACTGATACCGCTCAATACAACGCCGCCGAGAAGCGACACTAACCAAGCACTCATCGGTCCTCCTTTGAGTCGTGGCCTACGTCTGGCCGCTAAACTCTCTAAAGACAAAACGGATTACATCCGCTTCAGCCTTGGCTCTCTTAGGTTCAAAATCTTTTGGCACGACCAAACCTGTGTTGAGAAACGGTTCATTCGGTCTTGATTAGCTGTTTCTCTGATGGGGTGCGGTCCGTGTCATCACGGTGACGTGTTCAGCAACCGCAGTGCCAGCAAATAACTGCCGGCTAAGTCATTGAGTAAATGAGGCAGTGAAAAAGAAAAGCACTCGCTGAACCGTTAGTGATCATGTCATTTGCGCCATCCCAGGTGTCCTAAAAGCCATCCCGGTTTATAAGACCAAGATCAAAACTAAGACGGCCCTCAAAAAATTAGTTGCTCAGCGCAGGTTTTCGCGAAAAGCTTGTAACTTGGTCGTTGGCATTCCCATTGCCAGTAATCAAAAGTTGAGTAAGGGCCATCGAGGCGCTCTGCTA
>DASYSA010000158.1:0-11541 GCA_036003885.1 Blastocatellia bacterium
TGGACCCGACGAAGAGCAGGTTGCTTTTGAAACAAAGGTCTTGAGGACTGAGGCGGCAGGCGGATACCGCGCGGCTGTTCAGGTAACGGATGTGGGTCCGCACCGTTACATCGATAAAGGCTGGCGAATTCGGTAGGAAAAAGCGCCAGTCGGCAATCCCAACAACAAGAATCAATCAATACGACCAATGACAGGGAGCCCTTCCACAATAGCCGGAATTCAACCCTCGGGTAGTATTCCAACAAGCCTGAGTTTTACGATCCTACCTTCGACTATTTGAGAGAGATTGGGTTCAGCTGTATCTAGACACTAAATCACTAAACTGCGAAAGCACGGTACAGGGGAGTCCGCGAATGGGGTGATGATAGCGCTCCTTAAATAGCTCCGCAGTTTCATCCTTGAGCAAGCCGGGCCACAGCACAAGGAGTGCTATTTTCTATGCCTCACTCCCTCCGCTTCCTTCCGGCGCCACGGCAGGCTTCGGCCTCGCATACTGATCCAACCCGAATCCAAGAGGAATCGTCGCTACCAGGAACGCTGCCGAGAAGAAATACGGCGCCGCCACCCCGATCGAATCAAAGGCCCACCCAAAAAATAGCGGCGCGATGATGCGAGCAATACCTCCATACGTCTGCTGCATCCCCATGTAGAGGCCGCGTTCTCCGGGATCAATAACCCGTGACAGTAGCGCCGTTACGCACGGAAACGTAAAGGCCGTGCCCAGAGGAATCAACGCTACGGCCAAGGCCAGCATTCCCAGGTTTCCCGAGAGTGGCATCCCGAGAACCCCGGCGGCCAGCAGCACGAGGCCCAGACGTGAGAGATTCGCCTCGCCGAGCCAATCGACCGCGCGTCCTAAGAGCAGCACTCGAGCGAAAACCGAAATTGAGCCGATGTACATGAAGAAGTAGCCGATCGTAAGTTCTGTGACCTGAAAACGCGCGTTCAGAAAGAGCGCGAGCACCGAAAAACTTCCCTGGAAGGCGCCGATGGCTATCGCATAAATCCAGATAAGGCGGGAAGAGGGCTCGCCCGAATGCGAGATCACGCGCCAGATCGCCTGAGCCGACGATGGACGCTTGTATCCCTCCTGTGGCTGCGCACTTAAATCACGAGACTCGGTCAGATAGCGCGCCGCGAAAATCATGTTCAGCCCGCAGAGCGCTGCCGCCATGATTCCCGGTGCCGCGCGCCCCAACTCCAACGTCCCAGGTCCGGGCATCAGGTCGCGCTTGCCCAATGCCATCGCGAACGAACCGAGCACCGGCCCAAGTGCCACTCCGAGATTCGTCGTCGCCGAGAGCCATCCGAGAGCTCGCGCGCGATCCTTCGGATCGGTCGAGTCGGCTACGTAAGCCTGGATCACGCCTACCGTGCCCCCGCCCGCGCCCTGTACCAGGCGCGACAGGAACAAGAGGAGCAGCGAGTGCGCGAAGCCAAAGATCAGATAGGCGATTCCTGCTGCGCCTAACGCGATAAGCAGCGTCGGCCGTCTACCCACGCGATCAGAAAAGCGGCCCCAGATCGGCGCGCTTATCAGTTGTGCAAAGGTGAACGAGGCGACGATGAATCCGGAGATGATCCCGATTCCAAAGTGCAGCCCGAGCAGGTCGATCCCCGCCCCGCCAAGTTCCTTCACGTAAAACGGCAGGAGCGGAATGATCATCAACAGTCCCACCATGTCCACGAATGCCGTCGCCATGAGGGTGAACAGGCGGGCAGGGATCTTCCGGACTTCTTTCCACAGAACGTAGAGAAGTGCAATCGCGATCGCGCCCAGCAACACTCGCACGATAGGCGAATGAAAGGATTGGGCAATGTCTTGCTGGATCACCATTGTCAGTTTGGGGTCGAAGCATGTCACCACTGGACCGAACATAATACAAGAGAGTCAGCGGCGACATCAGTGTTGAGGGGTCATAACGGACGTCGGTCTTGCGAAGAGCCGGGCGGACCCTGGGATTTCTGAGAGTCAAAGTTTGATAGAGGTCGAAGGCCGGCTCACCGCAGAGGCGCAAAGGGCGCAAAGGGGGCGCAGAGTCCCCGAATCAAATCTCTGCGCCCCTTCGCGAGCCTTCAATGGTTGAGCCAGGCGACGCCTATCCGTATGTCGGCTTTTGAGGCCAACCGGGCGGCGAGTCCTCGAAGTCCTCTTGCCTGCCATACGGAGTTCTGTCGAGAAGCCTGTAGGAATCGGTGACTGATTCGACCCCCCGCGCGTAGGCAGAGTAGGTGTGGAAAACGTCGTCATCGATGCGGAAGAAGACGCTCAGGCCGTGCGCCTCACCCTTGACAAGATTGGGACCCTGCTTTGCCAACAGTTCTGCCTTGTTCCGATAGTTGTATTCGACCGGAGCGACGTTCTCATCAAGCGTGACGTGAAAGTCGTAATTGAAATCGCTGCCAAATGATGAGAACCACGGTCTGCTCCATCCCTTCTCCTTTTTGTAAGCCTCGAGCTTTGCAAGCGGGGCGCGGGAGATGACCACGAACGTCGTGTCGCGGTCATTGAGCATCGACAGGTCGCCCAGGGCGTTCACATAACCAGTGCAGCCCTGGCATCCCTTCTCCCACTCAGGGTCGAACATGAAGTGGTAGACGATGAGCTGGCGGCGCCCCTCGAAGAGGTCGTTGAGGCTCTGCTTTCCTTTCGGGCCATCAAAGGTGTAGTGCTTTTCGAGCTTCACCATTGACAGGCGGCGCCGCTCGGCATTTATCCGGTCGCCCTGTTTTGTGAGCTCCTTCTCATGCTCCAGAAGGTTCTTGCGCTCGGCGAGCCAGTCCTCTCGAGAGGCGATTTTTGGGTGTGCGATCTTAGCAGTTGTCTTTGTGCTTGTCATTGTCATCTCCTCTTGATTCCGCTGATTGTCGGTCGTGGTCACCGGAACGCACCGGTTCACCGGCCGACAGAGTAGTCAAGTAGTCCTAATTTTTCTCACTACTTTCATGCAGCCTTCGTACCGCGCCAACTGGCGTGAACCGATGGAAGGCACGCTATCCCGTGAACCAACAGTGATTAGGAATCCTGCCCGCAGTTAACCATCCACGGTATGCCGAATCGATCGACAACCATGCCGAAGCGTGTCGCCCAGAAGGTCTGCTGGAGGGACATCGTCACCGTTCCGCTTTCGGACAACGAACGGAATATACGTTCCGCGTCAGCCGGCTCATTGAGCTGGATCGTTACAGAAAATCCTGTTGGCTTTTGATAGTGATCAGGCGGCACGTCAGCTCCCATCAGTGCCGTCCCCCCCACAATAAGGGTTACGTGGAGGATCTTATCCCGCCATTCTGACGGCACTTGATCGCCGATCGGCGAATCACCGTGTTTCATCATTATTTGGATGTTCCCTCCGAGACACTGCTGGTAGAACTTGAAGGCTTCCTCACATTGGCCGTTGAAAGAGAGATGCGGATTCAATTGCATGGTGGACTCCTTTGACTGAATAGTATTCGTGAAGTCTTATTTCACATCAAGGTAGTACAGGCCGGCGAAAGACGGGCTTGGAGGGGGGACGCCCTCTCTGGGCGTCCCCGTGACAGAACGGTCAGGCAGGTTGCTCGCAGTTAACCATCCACGGAATACCGTACCGATCGACAAGCATGCCGAACCGGGGTGCCCAGAAGGTCTGCTGCAGGGGCATCGTCACCTTCCCCTTTTCTGACAACTCGCGAAATATGCGTTCAGCATCCGCCGGGCTCTTGACGTGGAGCGCAACTGAAAAGCCTTTGGGTTCTTCGTAGTGGCCAGGCGGGGCGTCGGAAGCCAGCAAAGACGTCTCGCCCACAATCAGGCGGGCATGAAGGATCTTATCGATCCAGTCAGGTGGCACTTGCTCCGCCCCCGGAGTTCCCCGGTATTTCAAGAGTCCATCGATTTTGGCGCCGAGACACTGCTCATAGAACTTGAACGCTGCCTCGCATTGGCCATTGAAATAGATATATGTACTAACTTGCATCATTCACTCCTTTCTTTTAATCAGTGATTGCAAGTTTCGTTCGCATGAAACTAAACACCTTTCAATGGTGCTTATGATGCGCTTTGGCGCCGGAGCACGCTGCGGCATCGATGCGCGGTCGTTTCGCACCTGCTGATGGTTCCTAGCCGCCGGCTATCGCCCCCACGATCAAAAGAGGCTCTTTGCCGGTCGCGACCGGTTCGGGCAGCGGGGCGTCAGGTGGTTCATGAGACAGATCTTCCTCACAGGCGAAGAACCTCAGGAATGGCCGGCGCTTCCCTGTGACCTGGTCGCGGATCGTCCCTCGCAGCATCGGATAGCGCGCCTCGAGTGCGTCGAGAACCGAACGCTGCGTAACCTCACCGTGCACGTCGATCTGCACCTCGCCGTCGACCTTCGCCAGTGTTCGCAAATGGTACGGGAGTTCGACTCGAATCATTTCAACACCTGCACCTCGACAGACAACACGGCCGGAAGGTCTCGAACGATGGGAGCCCAGCTGTCTCCTGCGTCGGTCGATGCGTAAACCTGGCCGCCCGTAGTGCCGAAGTACACGCCGCACGAATCGAGCGAGTCGACCGCCATCGCGTCGCGCAGCACGTTGACGTAGCAGTCGCTCTGCGGCAGACCTTTTGTGAGCGCCTCCCACTCGTTTCCGCCCGTGCGGCTGCGGTACACGCGGAGCTTTCCATCGGGTGGATAGTGCTCCGAGTCGCTCTTGATCGGAACGACGTAGACGGTCTCCGGCTCGTGCGCGTGAACGTCGATCGCGAACCCAAAGTCGGTCGGCAGGTTCCCGCTGATTTTTTGCCACGAATCGCCGGCGTCGTCGCTTCGCATGACGTCCCAGTGCTTCTGCATGAACAGCACACCCGGGCGAGACGGGTTCATCGCGATGTGGTGAACACAGTGGCCGACCTCCGCGTTCGGGTCGGGGATGTACTTGGAAAACAGGCCGCGATTGATCGGGCGCCACGTGTTGCCGCCGTCGTCCGTACGGAAGGCGCCCGCCGCCGAGATGGCAATGAAGATGCGCTTGGGATCACTCGGATCCAGAATGATCGTATGCAGGCACAACCCGCCGGCGCCGGGCTGCCAGAAAGGCCCCGTGCCGTGGCCTCGCAATCCGGAGAGCTCCTGCCACGTCTTCCCGCCGTCGGTCGAGCGGAACAAGGCGGCGTCTTCAACGCCGGCATAGACCGTGTCGGGATCGGTGAGCGATGGTTCGAGATGCCAGACTCGCTTGAATTCCCACGGATGCGGCGTTCCGTCGTAAAACTGATGCGTGGTAAGCGGCTTGCCGGTTTCAGCCGAAGTGTCGTAAACGAACTTGTTGCTCTCGGCTTTGGGCATCCCCTCCGGGGTAGTGGTCGGTTCGCCTGGCGGTGTTCCGGGTTGGAGCCAGGTCTTGCCTCCGTCGTCCGAACGTTGAATGATCTGGCCGAACCAGCCGCTGGTCTGCGATACATACAGCCGATTCGGATCAACCGGAGACCCCTTGGCGTGGTAGATCTCCCAGCCGGCAAAGTGGGGGCCACTGATGTCCCACTGTTTGCGCTTTCCGTCCGACGTCAAAACGAATGCTCCCTTTTTCGTACCAACAAGTACTCGTGCTCCGCTCATACGTTTGTTCCTTTCTTTGATTATCAGAGAATTCTATATCAGGCGCGCGCCGCACTTCTTGTGTCGGCCAGCTTCTTGGTTGCAAACATGATCACACACCCGATGAGCCAGCCAAGCAGAGGCGCGAGGGTGGTTCCTATTACCAGATGGCCCGCAACATGAATCCATGTCTTGCCGTCGCGGCCGAAGAAGCTCTCCGGCACGCTGTAGATGTTGTCCTTGCCGGTCAGGATCGCCAGGATGATTGACGGAACGATTATCACCTGTGCTGTGATGGCCTGGAGGACACAGATTGGAAGGAGCTGTTTGTAGCTGCCGAAGCCGCTGATATGGACTTTGATCGCGTAGTACAACACTCCGATCCAAATCACAGCCGTGATGCTGAGCCACCTCGCCGTCGAATCCGACACCCCGCCGAGAGACACTGCAAGCCTAAGAATTCCGACGACCAGGATCAGAAAGAGGAACGGCCTGCAAAATGCAAAATACTCAGACAGACGCTTGCCAAAGATAGTCATAAGGTTCTCCTTCCGAGAAGTTTTGGATTGCAAAAAAATACCAGGGTGTCAGTTTGGCAATGTTTGGAGAAACAGCCAAGCTAACGATACCCGATCGACGTTAGCGTTTCGTCAAAACATCTGCAAGCCTATCGAGGCACTGGTTCATGCCTTCATAGCTTCATCTCCTTTCGAATGGTTTCCAGTCCCAACTTCGAAGTCCTCATTGACGGTCTTGATAACTCTCGCCCGACTCATTCTCAGCGATGCGCGCCTTGACCAGCTTCGTGATGAGTGCGGCAGGGAGCGGGTTGTTGGCCGCGAAGCTGATGGAGGCTTTGCCGAGTTTATAGCCCTTGAGCTGAGCCGCGTGTTTTCGCAGCAGGGCGGGGCTCATGACGACGAAGACGCAGTGGTCCTCGGCCGCCTTGAAGGCCACGAGGTGGCCATGGTGTTTGTACAAAGGGATCTGGTAGCTGATGACCTCTGCGGCCTCGGGTGCAGCGGCTCTAATCGTCTTGCGCAGCTTCGCGAGCGCAGCCCGAGCATCTTCCGGCAATGCCGCGATGTAGTCGTCTACGGTCTCCGCCGCTGCGATCTTCTTCGCCGGCTTAGCATCAGGTTTTACTTTCCTCATGGGAATCCTCTCTGTTGTCGTGTCTCTGCTCTCACGTGAGGAGCTCAGCGTCCGCGATGCGGAATCAGCTTCCATCGTCCGTAGGCGACGAAGGCCGCCAGGAGTCCCACTACCACCGTGACCAGCGCCGTCCCGACACTACCTCCCATCAGGTTGACTACTGTTGCACCGATCATGATGATCACCAGCCCGGCGGCGGCCAGCGGTGTCAGGCCAGGCCGAATGCGCAGCAGTCCCGGGAGGATCAGGCCGATCCCGCCGAGCACTTCGCACACTCCGATGAACCGCAGGAACAGAACCGGCAACGCCACCCCCGGTCCCTTTAGCGCCTCGGGCGGCAGAATCAACTTGACGGAACCGCTGAACAGAAAGAGGGCCGCGAGCAACCCCTGAACGATCCAGAGCGCGTAGGTCATTATGAGTCTCCTTTTTAAGACCTGTGGTGGATTATTTCCCCTCATAGGCACGCTTCAGAGTCTTTATGTCGAGTTTAGTCATTTTAAGCAACGCCTCCATGACTCTTTTTGATTTCTCAGGATCCTTGTCGTTCAGCAGCTCGCCCAAAACCTTGGGAACGATCTGCCACGACAGACCATATTTGTCCTTAAGCCAGCCGCATTGTGATTTTGCTCCGCCCTCTGAAAGCTTTTCCCAGAGTTCGTCGACCTCCTGCTGGGTCTCGCAGTTCACGAACAACGATATGGCTTCCGTGAATTTGAAATGCGGACCGCCGTTTAATGCCATGAAGTCCTGTCCATCGAGATGGAATGTCCCGGTCATAACCGTCCCCTTTGGTCCCGGTCCTCCTTCTCCATATCGAGTAACGCTCACAATCTCTGAGTTCTTAAAAACAGAGACATAAAAATTCATCGCCTCTTCGGCGTTGTTATCGAACCACAGGAATGGGGTGATCTTTTGCATAAGTCTCCTTTTGGATTGAGATTACTTTTCCGGCAGACCCGCGAGTTCCATCACCGGGCGGATCTCGACGGTGCCGATACGCGCTCCTGGAATTCTTCCGGCGATGCCAATGGCTTCGTCAAGATCCCCTGCGCTGATGAGGAAGTAACCGCCGAGCTGTTCGCGCGTCTCCGCGAACGGGCCATCGGTGACGATCCGTTTGCCCTCGCGCACTCGGACACAGGTCGCGGTCGAAGTTGGGTGCAGCGGAGCGGCGTCCAGGTACTGCCCGATCGAGTTGATCTCGTTTGCGAGTTGTACGGACTCTTCGCGCAATTTCTGCAACTCGGTCTCGGCAAGCCGGGCAAGGACCTCCTCGTTGTGGTGGACCAGCAACATGTATTTCATGTATTTAACTCCATGAGTAAGTCGAATGGCGAACGCACGGATCGACGCTCCGCTCCTGTTTCTTTTAAAACTTCGTTTACGAGTTGAGATTAATTCTCCGGCAAACCAGGGATCTCCAGCAGCGGCCGGATTTCGATGGTCCCCAGAGTGGCTACTGGAATGCGCTGGGCGATGCCCATAGCCTCGTCGAGATCCCTCGCCTCGATCAGGTAGTATCCGCCCAGCTGTTCGCGCGTCTCAGCGAACGGACCGTCTGTTACGATTCGTTTACCATCCCGAACTCGAAGGCTGGTCGCCGTCGACACCGGGTGCAGGGGGCCGGCAGCAAGATAGTGCCCGGTTTTGTTGAGATCTTGCGTGAGTTGCGCAGACTTCACATAGCAGTCCTTCCGCTCGGCATCAGTCATTGCTTTCTCATCGCTATAGACGAGCAACATGTATTTCATAGCATTTGCCTCCATCAGTAAGTCGAAGGGCGAGTGTCCGAATCGACACTCTGCCACAAGAATCTTTAGTTGGGAATGCCCCTGGATGCCAGACTTTCTATCGCCAGGGTCTAATTCTCTGCGTCAGAATGTGTTCGTACCTGTATGCCGGGTATATACTATCGTCCCCAAAGGCCTGATTCACCGGAGGGCAAAATGGTGTCACGCCGGCTACTGTCTTCGTCGTTGTGCATAGTCCTGATCTCGCCGACCCTCCTTTCGGCAGCGAGCACCAATTCAGTTCAAGCTCCGAAGCCCCCTGAATGCTACATGGGTTTTCTCATCCTGGCAGAGGCTGCAACTGAAGACCTGGAGCGAGTCGAACTGCTGACCGCGCTCGCCGAGATCTGCGCGGATTACGGTCGTCGAGATGAAGCGCTGCGGTTTCTCGCTCGCGCAATAGAAATCGGCCGTGTGAATACGCCTGATCCTCCTGTCCCGAATGATAAGCGAACAATTCTCACACCGGGGTTGGAGAATAGGACGCGACGGATTGCTCGACGGGTCATCGCCTGTTGCGCCAGACTGCGCTTGTACGATCAGGCCCTCTCAATTGCAAGTAAGATCCGCGAGAGTCGGGAAAGAGCCTGGCAGTTCATGACACTGGCGGAAGTAATGTCCGATGCGGGCCTGAAAGACGAAGCGCGATCCGCATTGTCTCGCGCGTACGATACCATCAGTGCATCCAGGGACGAAGGGTTAGTGCTTTCGCGCATCGCTCGCGCCTATGCTGCAGCCGGCGACTTTGATAGCGCTGACCGTCTTGCGGTACAAGTAGCAAACCCGCTCAGTGATTCCCTCGAGGTCGAGACGATGGCCTATATTGCAGTCGAGATTGGCAAGGCTGGGCAATTCGACACAGCGAAGACATTGATCTCGCGCACGCTTGAGGCAGCTTTACGGTTGAAGCCCCACGGTCCGGTCGACGACTCAAAGCCTAAGATATGCGCACTGCTTGCCAATGCCTATGGAGAGGCCGGCTTAAAGGACGAAGGCGTCGAGTTGCTCGCCAAAGCAGAGAGCATGTCAAAGCGGATGCAGGCGAGTAACTCTATCGATCAGATAGTGGCGAGCTATGCGAAGCTGGGACAGACGGCGAAAGCGCGCAGCCTGGCGGCGACCATTCGCTACATGCCCTCGAAGGCGGATTCTTTTATCGAGATAGCCCGCGCCTACTTCAGAGCAGGCGATTCAAGAGCGGGCACTGAATCCCTTGAAGAATCATTCAACCTCACCAAAGAGATTCCTCGAGAAACCGACGATTTTAAGATTGTACGACTTATCGCAACCGCGGGCGAGTTCGCGCGCGCGGCTCAACCGAAGCGCGCAAGCGAGGTGCTGATCTACGCTCTCAATGAAGTCTGGCGATCAGAACTTCCCTCGAGCGATCGAATGGCCGACGTCATAAAGGCTTACGCTCGACTTGGGCTGGCCCTCGATGGAGAGGCGTGCGGACTGCTCAAGAAGATAATCGATCACGAGCCGGTTCCAGTAACTCCCGACGAGTTGGAAAAGCAGGGACTAGCCGAGCAGGCCGGCGACCACTTCATCAAGCGTTGGCAGGAGACATTGGACTTGAACATCCTTTTTGATGAGCTGTATGTCTCAAACCCCGAGCAACGGCGAGTCAACGCCCGCCTCTTCTACGGCGTCTACAGGTTCCTTGCGGCAGCCGGCGGTGGACCGGCGGTCGATAAAGACGTTGATGAGAAACTGCTGCGCGAAGGGTTCTTCGCATTCTGGAACATGTGGTACCTTCGCAATGAATACCAACTGTCCTGCGATCAATCACAGATGGGCCAGTTGAAAGGACCCGCCGAGTTGAATAGCCCTTTTGCCGCGCTACGAGGCCTCAAACTGAACCAGAAGCGAATCGCGCGTCTACAAGTAGCACAGTTCATTTCGCTATCGAACCGCGTTTCGGCGGTCTATCGTAGGCATCTTACGGCTGGAGTCTTTACCAGTTCGCGGTATCTGGAAAACTCGAAGGAAGAGGCTGCTAGCCGTTCTAAGTACAAAAAAGGATTCAGAATCGACCGCGGTTATTCGCAGTTCGGCGTGCCGGACTCGGCGAACGTCTATTATCTGCGGCGCGGGGTCTTCGAGTTTTACTTCATCGAAGAGAACGGCAAGCTGAAAGTCCTGACTCTAAGGTTTGAGTTGTAGCCGCTACTCAGAGAGGAAAGAGACCATTGATGTCTGCCCGAGGCGTCAGCTGCGCCGGCCAGTGACTTCATGCAATCGCGCTTGACCGACGCCGTCAAACCAGGTGTATTCTTCGATGAAAACATCGAGCGCTTTCCGGAACAGGGTTTTATTCGAAAGATAGGGATTGGCTTATGAACAAGAGCAGATTGCCTCTCATCGGCGCATCGGTTGTGCTTTCTCTTATGACCACCTCGTTCGCCCAGGAGAAGAAGATCAAGACCGGGCTCACAAACGAGGACTGGCGATATAAGCTCGCCGAAGGAGTGGTGACTCGAGAGGTCACCTACTACAGTGACGGCGTGGGCTGCTATGCGAAGCTTTTCTTTCCCAAAGGATTCGCTACGACGGCTAGGACCCCGGGCGTTGTGCTCGGGCAAGGCTGGGCAGGCACGCATTTCTCTATCGAGAAGTATGGCGCGCGGTTTGCCGAGCGCGGCCTGGTTGCGATGGTTATCGACTACCGCGGATGGGGCTCGAGCGATGGGTTCATTTCTCAATCTCAATCGACCGTGACCAGGGCCGACCCGGAGCCGACACGGGACGACAGCCGGTCGGCGAATGTGAAGACGGATGTCGTTCTCAAACGAACGCGGCTGATTCCTCTGAAACAAGTTGAGGACTATCGGAACGCGATCTCATACCTGCAAGGCGAGCCCGGCGTCGATCCTGATCGCATCGGCATCTGGGGATCCAGTTTCGCGGGCGGCAACGTGATTGTGGTCGCTGCGCTCGATTCGCGCGTCAAAGCGGTGGTCGGCCAGGTTCCCGCTATCGCTGGAAAGAACTCACCAATCGGGCCTGTTCCTCTGAGGGGCAAGCCGCTT
>DASYSA010000159.1:0-5745 GCA_036003885.1 Blastocatellia bacterium
GGCGAGCTCTTTCTGGATTCATTGCTCCACGATAGGTCACCTCCGAAAAGGGCACGATATGCCGTCAGTCCGCTTAGTGCAGACAACGCCCAATGCATTGGAGGGCATTGCGGGAATCCCGCCGTCAGGGCGGACAACCGCAGGCGGTCTGAAACGCTTCGAGCGACGGTGGAATGCTTTCGATAAGCGATTGTTAGCGATCGCGTCGAGGCGGTCGTCGGAGCCGCCTTGCCCAATTTCCAGATATGAAGCGGCTCCCCACCCAGTCAGCCTATCGCGAGTCGCAACGAGCCATGCGCCAGCAGTTGGACGAGTGGGGGGCGCTTGGTGCTAATGACACAAGCGCTAATGGGCGACGTGGACAGCCGGCAAGCGACGTTGTAGCTCGCCCATGTTAACCATCGTGGCGTCCATCGACCCCTGACAGGCCAACGCAGCGGCTACGCCGGCCGCTTGGCCGGTAGCCATGCAGGGCGGGATCTCCTTGGTGCTGTGGTGGACAACCGGATCTACGGATATACACCGCCCAGCGACTAACAGATTGCGTGTGCGACGAGGCAAGAGAGACCTGTATGGAATGTTGTACACCTGACCGTACTTAGTCCAGTTTCCAGTGCGCGCGATGGTGTCCTTGAATGGTTGGCCTTCTTCCTGGCGTATCAACTGATGTTGACCAAGGAGGCGGCGAGACTCATAGATGCCGAGCTGCCAAGCGATGTCGTTTAGGTAGGCATTCTCGAAGCCGGGGAGTTCTGCCCGCATGCGGTCGACTTCGGCCATGACCAGCCTCCGGCACTCAACCTCTGCGAGGCTCATGTCGTCTGGGTTCGTTGAATCTACCCGGCGGTCGGAAGCGTCCGAAGCGCCCCACGGCATGAGCATTCGTCCTTGACCCAGAGTGTGGAAAAAGAACCCACCGAACGTGGGAAAGAAACGCCCTCGCCCTTTCTCGATGGCCTCTTCTGGAGAGTCCACTCCACCCATCCGAAACCAAAGCCAGGGCACACACTTGGTTTGCTCAAAGTCCTCTCCCGCAACCGCAAGTACATCGCCATCCCCAGTACAGTCGACGACGAACTTGCAGGCTATGGCTTCCCTGCCCGCCTTGCTCTGGCAAATCACGTGCGTTATACGACCCTCATCTAGACGTACCTGCCCCGCCCACGTATGAAATCGCAATCTGACTCCGGACTCGACGCAGAGCTCGTTAGCGACGAAGCGGAATTCCTCAGGGTCAAATGCGACGTTGTAGCGGACGGCGTGCGGACCTTTGCCCCACACCAGTCCCCACCGACGGTAATGATTGACGAGCTGCTCATCTGCCTCCGCCCAGTCACCTTGGGGCGGAAAGTAGGCGGCGCGCCTGGCTGCTAAGCGGTCAACGATCTCTTGACAGAGACCATCTACGAGCTGATTGCCCCGGCCGTCGTCCATTGTCAGGAGCAGGATCACGAGGCCCCCTGTCGCCATTCCGCCCAAGCTCCCGTAACGCTCTACTAGCATCGTCCGAACGCCGCTGCGTGCGGCGGACACGGCGGCGGCCAAGCCGGCGGACCCCCCGCCTACGACCAACACATCGGTGTCAGCAATCACGGGAATCCGCTCGGCGGGCATGGATATGGTGGTCATGAGGCGTGAATGCCTGACCCCGACCTTGTTGATTCACGTCTTCTGAGCTCTGATCGACGAATCTTGCCCGAGATCGTCTTCGGCAACTCGTCAACAAACTCAATTTGGCGCGGTCGCTTGTACGGTGCCGTCGCGCGGCCGGCATGCTGCATCAGTTCTTGCGCCAAGGTCTCGGAAGCCGTGAATCCGCCTCCCAGCACGACAAATGCCTTCACTACCTGGCCGCGGGTTTCATCCGGCACTCCGACAGCGGCCGCCTCGACCACCGCTTCGTGCTCGATCAGGGCGCTCTCCACTTCAAACGGGCCGATTCGGTATCCGGCGCTGATTATCACGTCGTCGTCTCGACCCACAAACCACAAGTAGCCGTCGTCGTCCATCCTGACCCGATCGCCTGTCAAATAGAAGTCGCCGACGTGGCATTTTTCGGTGGCTTCGGGATTCTTCCAGTACTCCATAAAGATTCCTACGGGACGGCTGGGATGAACCCGAATGCCAAGCACACCCTCCTCGCCCCGGGGCAGTTCAATGCCGTCGGGGTCGATTATGGCGACCTCATATCCTGGAGCTGCCTTTCCCATAGAGCCCGGACGAAAGTCCAAGCACGGGAACATGGCGCTGACGAGAACAGTCTCCGTTTGACCGTATCCGTCGTAGATGGTCAAACCTGTCGCTTGTCGCCAGCTGTGGATCACCTCTGGATTCAGCGGTTCCCCGGCCCCCAGGGTGTGGCGAAGGGCCTTCGGTCGCAGCGCGGCGATATCCTCTTGTACCAGCATTCGGTACACAGTAGGTGGGGCAAAGAAAGTAGTAATCGGATAGCGTTCTAAAGCGTCCAGAGCGTTACGCGGATTGAATCGACCGCGGGCGTCTTGAATGAAAACGGCAGCTCCGCGGTTCCAGGGCGCGAATAGGTTCGTCCACGCGGCTTGAGCCCATCCAGTATCCGAAATCGTCCAATGCAGGTCGTGGCGATCATTATCGAGATAAAAGCGGCCGGTGATCTCGTGCGCAATTGGATAGCTTGCATGAGAGTGGAGCACCATCTTCGGGTTGCCCGTCGTCCCCGAAGTAAAGAAGGCCATCGCGGGATCCCTGCTGCGGGAATGTACTGATGCAAATCGAGACGACGCCGCATCCATAAGACCCTCGTACGGCCGCCAACCTTTCCTTGCCGAACCAATGACGATTAGGTGTCGGAGTGAAGGGCAGGCCGAGCGTACTTCGTCAATCTTTGGCGCTTGTTCATCGTCCGTCACCGCCACGACCGCCCCACATGCGTTTAGGCGATATTCCAGATCCCTGGCGGTTAGTAATGTTGTTCCGGGTAGCCAGACCACTCCCGCGCGGAGTGCGCCCAGCACAATCTCCCACCACTCAACGACACGGGGCAGCATGACGAAGAGGCTCTCACCATGCTTCACGTCGAGACCGCGAAGCACGTTCGCGAAACGTCGACTGCGATTGGCAAAGTCGGCGAACGTCACTGCGCGGCCCGTGCCATCAGGTCCGACCCAGTGCATTGCTATTCGGTTTGGATCCGCGGCCAGGCGATCAAGCACTGCTTCTGCCCAGTTGTAATGCTCTGGGACCCGAAGTCGGAATTGCTGCCGAGCCGATTCATAGTTGGCCATCAGGTGGCCCGGCGATCTTGTCATTCGTCTCGCTCGGTGAGGTTTAGCAGGCGCGCGAGCAGGCCGCGTTGAATTTCGGATGTTCCTTCTACGATCTCCAAAACCTTTGCTTCGCCAAGGAGCCATGAAACTGGGTACTCACGTGATATGCCATAGGCTCCATGAATCTGGATCGCCTGACGAGCCGAATCGAAGGCGGCTTCCGAAGCAAAGAGCTTGGCCATCGATGCCTCTGCTCTAAATGCACGGCCGGTATCGGCCAGGGTAGCCGCACGTAGCGTGAGAAGGCGGGCTGCCTCGATGCTAACTGACATGTCGACGAGTTTGAATGCCACTGCTTGGCGGGACGCAATGGCCTTACCGAAGGCGGTGCGTTCCTTTGAATAGCGCGCTGCGAGCTCGTAACAGGCTCGGGCTAGACCCACTGCGATTGCTCCAACGCAAATGCGGCCATACGTGACTGCGGTAAGCATTTGCCGGTGCCCTTCGCCTTCCTTCCCCAAGAGGGATTCGTTCGGAAGGCGACAGTCATCGAGGAAGATCTCGCAGGTCTCCGCCGCTCGCCAACCAATCTTGCGCAAATGCCGGCCCACCTTGAATCCGCGGGCGTCTGCCGGCACGATGAACGAACTGATGCCGCCTGGTGCCCGCGCGGCAACCACGGTGACCCCACTCATGGTGGATCCAGTGTTGGTAATGAATGTTTTGCTCCCGTTGAGCACCCAATCGCCACCATCTCGGTGAGCCCGCGTGCGCAGCGCGGCGATGTCCGACCCTCCCCCGGGTTCTGTCATTCCGATAGCCCCAAGGAACCGGCCTTCAACTAGCGGAACAAGCCATCGCTGTTTCTGAGACTCAGTGCCATTTAGATAGATCAGCGTTGCCGGGGACGAGTGCGCGAATACGACTGCTGCCACAGAAGGGCTGACAGCAGCTATTTCCTCAAGTGCTAGCGCGAATCCGGTCATACCCGCTCCAGTGCCGCTGTACTCCTCGGGATATGGCAGCCCGAATACACCCAAGGAGGCCAAGCCGGCGATTGCCTCATTCGGCTGCTCCTCACGTTCAAGGTGGTCCGTAACTGCCGGTGCCAGTTCCTCCTGGCAGTAACGACGGATTGTTGAAACCAGCTCCCTCTGGGCATCGGTGAGTTCGAAGTTCATCGTCAGACGAACCGCCTCTGGTCTGTGAACTGACCGCTCACGGGCGAATGTCTTCCCTACGAATTGCGGACTCTTGAGCGTGACAAAGGTCATCGATCGTCTGAAGTACGCGCATCGTGGGGAGAATGCAATCCACGCATGTGCTCGGCCGCTCGCCGGTTGCGATCGCGCGAAGAAACTCAGCGGCTTGGCTGGTGACCGCTAGCTGCAGCATTTCCTCAGGATCACCTCCGGCGAGGATCCTCCCATCCTGACCGACTAACTTGGCGTCCTCAATTACGAACGCCTCATCATCGGTGATGACGACATAATCGTTGGTGGTAACCGTTGAGTTATACGAAAGCGATATGTTGCCCAGTCCGCGGCCGCCCTTGATTGCGATCGCAATATCAAGAGGCAGTCCCGTTTCGGGCACGAGTGGACCGCTGACTGCTGAAACGAATTCGATTTCTTGCTCGATCAACAGCAAGGTCGTATCGATCACATGACAACCGTGATGCCATAGCAAGTTGTCAACCCAAGTTCGTCGGCGACCGGTCCACCCGACGTTTTCACGGCGAAGCATCGTGCTCCGTGCAACAACATGACGGGGGTCTAACCCACGATCAGCCAGAAGAGTCCTGAGGGCCCTGACGGGGGGCCAAAATCGCTGGGTATGACAGACCATGGCGACCAGGCCCGACTGAAGAGCTACCTGATTGACCTCTTCCGCCTGCGCCAGCGAAATCCCAATCGGAATCTCGCATAAGACCGACTTACCTGCCTTCAGTGCAGCCACGGCTTGGTCTGCATGCACAGTGCTAGGGGATGCGATAACGACCCCATCGAACTTGGTGGATTGAACAGCGGATTCCAGATCCTCAAATACGCTCGGAATCGCGTGCCGCTTGGCGAAGGCGATTGCGGAGTCGCGATTCGGGCCAGCTACGGCAACTAGGTTGGCTCCGAGTTTCGCCAAAGCCAATGCGTGGTAGTCGGCGATGGCTCCATAGCCAATGATTGCAAGCGTTGCAGGCGTTTGATTCGTCAGGTGCACGGCTACTCCGATACTTCAGAGAGGCGAAACAACCGCCGGGCATTCGCGCCGAAGACAAGCGCGACATCACTGTCGCTGAGGCTGGACAACGCCTTGGCTACTGTGGATACCGAATCGGCGAGTGTGCCGTACTCGAGCGCCCAAGGATAGTCCGAGCCCCACATCACTCGCCTCACTCCGAAGGAGTTGGTGACCGACTGGATCCACGGCCACGTGTCTTCGTGGGGCGGCGCCTGTTTGCTCATCGAGCTGACCCCTGACACCTTCACGTGCACGTTTTCAA
>DASYSA010000160.1:0-11579 GCA_036003885.1 Blastocatellia bacterium
CGCAGGTTCGAATCCTGCCATCCCGACCAAGAATTGCGAATTTCGAATGTCGAATTTCGAATTTCGAACTGGGAAGATGGCGGCTGCCTCGGCGCGGAATGTCGTCTCCACATTCTCAAATTCGCAATTCGCAATTCGCAATTCGCAAATTCATTACGGGGTGGTGTAATCGGCAACACGCGTGGCTTTGAACCACGAGACTGGGAGTTCGACCCTCTCCCCCGTAGCCAGAAAGCAAATTCGAATTTCGAAATTCGAATTTGAGTGTGGGGTCGTAGCTCAATCGGCAGAGTACTCGGCTTGCACCCGAGGGACGCTGGTTCAACTCCAGTCGACTCCACCAGGTTTCGGGATGTAGCTCAGTGGAATAAGAGCATCTGCCTTCTAAGCAGGTGGCCGCAGGTTCGAATCCTGCCATCCCGACTCAGAATTTCGAATTGCGAATTGCGAATTGCGAATTTGGGATCGCGGTAGCGGAACGTTGCCAAACTTTCTCAAATTCGAAAATTCGAAATTCGCAATTCGAAATTCCTTTGGGCCTGTAGCTCAAATGTATAGAGCGCTCGGCTTCGAACCGAGGGGTTGCAGGTTGGAGTCCTGCCGGGCCCGCCAGAATACGGAAATTCGAATTTCGAATTTCGAATTTCGAATTTTCTTTTGCCGGTGTGACGCAATTGGAAGCGTAGCGGTCTTGTAAACCGCAAGTTGTGAGTTCGAGTCTCACCGCCGGCCCCATAAGCCTCGTTGGTCTAGTGGCTATGACCTCGGTCTTCCAAACCGATGGCGCGGGTTCGATTCCCGCACGAGGCTCTTGAATTGTGGTCGGATAGCTCAGTTGGTCAGAGCGCCGGTCCTACAAACCGGATGTCGAAGGTTCGACTCCTTCTCCGACTACCTTATAGGCGTTTCGCGTTTTACGTTTTGTGTTTTACGTTCGGCTTCTCGCGTTGACCGAACAAAAGCTGGCGGCGACCTCGAACGCAAAACGTAAAACGCGAAACGCGCAACGGAGGTTTTTATGGTGCTCACACGAAAAGTTCTCTTGCTGAACGCTTCATACGAAGCGCTCGGCATCGTATCAATTCCTCGAGCGGTCCGCCTGGTCTGGAAGCGCTCGGCCGAAGTAGTCGAGTTGGATGGCGACCGCGTCTTGAGGTCGCAGCACTTCGTCTTCCCCGCGCCGAGCGTCATTCGCCTGATCGAGTACATCGACGTTCGGGGTCGCCAGGGACGGTCGAGCACCAAGCGCTCACGAATCCTGATGCGAGATCGTCACCGCTGCCAGTACTGCGGCGTCCGCGGCAACGGCTTCGAGTTGACGATCGATCACATCGTGCCCCGTTCACGCGGTGGACGCACGAGGTCCGATAATTTGTGCGCGGCATGCTTTGCGTGCAACCAGCGCAAGGGCGACCGCACCCCTGAAGAGGCGCGGATGCCTTTGCTGTCCAATCCGAGCGCGCTCACCTATGCCCTGGAACGGGCTGCGCTCTGTCATGTAGCGGAATCGCGCCCGGAATGGCGCAAGTACCTCTTCCTCGAAGAGGCTCAGACCGAGGTTGCCTGATACTCTCAGGCAACCTCGGCCCAAACAATGAAAGGAGAGAGGCTGTGAGGACTTCAGTAATCGATGAGGAGGCCCGCGCGTATCGCGACGCCGAGGAGATCAGACGTTTCATCCGCGCATTCGAGGAGTGTGCTCTGCCAAAAAGCGAGTGGACCCATCCGGCGCACCTGACTGTCGCACTGTGGTACTTGATGGAGCGATCGGAGATCGAAGCGACCACCTGCATCCGCAATGGCATCCTGCGATACAACGGCGCCAACGGGATCAAGACTACGGCCAACAGCGGGTATCACGAAACGATCACCCTGTTCTGGACCAGACTGGTGGCCGAGTATCTCTCAACCGCAGATGCCGGCAGGTCGATCGTGGAACTGGCGAACGGCGTGATCCGCGCATTCGGAAACAAGGACATACCCTTCGAGTACTACAGCCGCGATCGGTTGTTATCACTGGAAGCTCGAATGCGATGGGTCGAACCCGACCTCAAACCAATCTGAAATGCGAAATTCGAAATTAGGGATTTTCGCATTTCGCATTTCGCATTTGTCCTATTCGCCCAGTTCCCTCACGAACCGTTTGAACAGTTGGCCGCGCTCTTTGTAGTTCTTGAATACGCCGAAGCTTGGCGACGCCGGCGAGTGAAGACATATCTTGCCCTCGCCGGTATGAAGATATGAGAGCCGCACCGCTTCCCTCATCGCGCTCTCAGCGCCGGCGCTCCCGTCTATGAAAAAATGCTGCGGCAACTCGCTTGATGTCCCAACCGCCCAGGCGCTGATAGCTTCCCATATTCGCCGACCCGTCTCGGGAAACAGAATGACCGTTCGTACTTTACTCTGCACTATCCGTTCGGCGAGAGTGCCGAACGCCATGCCCCGGTCGAATCCCCCGAGCAACATCGTCTGCACGTCGTCGCCCAGCGACTTGAGATGTTCAATTGTCACCTCGGGCACCGTAGCAATCGAAGCGTTATAAAATGTAATTCCTCGAAAACTGCCGACACGTTCGAAGCGATGTTCCTCCGGTTCGAAGTTGCGGATCCCTTCGATGATCTGTCCATTGCCGAGACCGACCAACTTCGCAACCGCAACCGCGGGGACAACATTGTAGAGGTTAAACGAACCCGGCAGCACTGCGCTCACCTCATCCAGAGCAACTGAATCTGCGGCGTCGCGCAAACGACAGATCACCTGCCGCTCGTCTACGAAGCAGCCTCGAGCGAGTGGCCCTTCAATTGCGCATGGGATCAGTTCAGAGCGTGCCTCGTCGGCGATACGCCTCGGAGCCGGGAACGCCGGATTGTAGACCAGGTAGTCCCGCTCTGTTTGATGCCGCGCAAGGTTCTGCTTGGCTTGCACGTAGTTCTCGAAGCTCGCGAAGTGATCGAGGTGATCGGGAACGATGTTCAACAGAACGGCAATGTGCGGGCTCTGGCGAAGAGTCTCGAGCTGCTGGGCCGATAGCTCAAAAACAAATATCGAAGACTCTCCGGCTTGCCTCAAAAGCGGAAGAGGCGGATTGCCGATGTTTCCTACCAGGTATGCATCGAGCCCTCCAGCCTTCAGCATGCTGTGGATAAGCTTGGACGTGGTTCCCTTCCCTTTCGTGCCGGTCACTCCAATTATCGTGCCCGGACAGTTCGCGAAGAACAGCGCCGTGTGAGATGTAAGCTTGTCCGCCACTAAGGCACGTTGGATCTCGGGATGTCTCACGATGCTGATCCCCGGAGTCTTGATGATCAAGTCGTACGGCTCGAGGAACCCGAGATAATTCTCGCCGAAATGCGGTTCGAGGCGGGGACTTGCCTCGATGACCCTCCGGGCTTCGGCGTCAAGGAGTTCGAGCGGCCCAACGTCAGCAATCCCCAGGGTCTTTTCTGGAAACAACTCACGAAGGAACTTGAGCGTGCTGAGTCCTTCGACGCCCAGGCCGAGAATTAGAATCGATTTAGTCTCGAGATCTTCAAGTTTCCACATCGAGATCTACACCTGGATCGCCAAAGGCTCATCTCATTAGCACCTCACTTCAGATGGGGCGTTAATGAGAACCGAGGTTGCTGGGACCTTGATTACCCGTTCGAATTAGATCTCTTCCGATTCCGCCGCCGAGTTGAGTCGCTGTCGCAACAACGTTTCGAATTCAAGTGGCAAATTGTGTTCTGAGCACCAGGCTGAGAGCACACTCCTCGCCATCTCCTCAGCTTGCGGATACGCGGGAAGAATCTCCTGTTCAGCAAAGCGCAACGCGGCCGGCAACTCTTTCCGCTCCTTCCTTGCCCGCTGCAGACCCAGATAAAGGCCCGCTATCGTCTCTTCGTGAGTGCCGACACATTCGAACGGCTTGTGCCCGGTGGTGCCCGCGAGTTCCTTCACTACACGTATTGCATCCTCACGTTCGAAGAAGTCTTCGCCGAACGTGCGGATCAACTCTGAGTGTGGCACAAACGGATAGAACAGGGTGAAGACCGATATGCACTTCGGGCAGCGGCCACACCAGGTGCCTTCAAGCTGATTGCGATTGCAGCTCCTGAAGATGGGCAGAAGTCCCGGATAGCCCGCCATCAAGCGGATAATCTGAATCTCGTAGAGCGGCCGCAGCAGGCTGAAATAGTCGACTTCCGACGCGAGGTACTTTCGCGAGTAGGAGCGGAAACGCTGCTCGAAGTCGAAGGTCTTCGAGTACTGATGATTCACCTGCGTTCCGAGGAACTCGACGTTGGCCTCGTTGCTGCTGCGTTCGTTCGAGACAACTACAGTTCGATAGTCTGACAAAACTGCACAGGTCACGCCCAGAAAAGAGAGCAAAGCCGAGAATGGTGTATGGCCGTTTAAGAAGCCGCGCCTGTTCAGATCGAGCAATCCGGGGTCGATCGTTCGCTTCACAATGACAGGAGATCCGCAACCCGCCCGGGCTACAAGCCCGGAGGCGGCCGGCAACGGGTTGAGCATGACGCAGTTGAACTCCTCGCCCGCCTCCTGAATGAGCTGAAGAGTAAGCGCTGTATCCTTTCCGCCACTCGACATCACCAGAGTCCGGTCACTCATGAGGTTATCGTATGGCTGAGCTCCACCAGCCTTCGACGCAACCCTGATATCGACGAAGTCAGGTTGCCTGAAATCGATTCCATTCACATAGAAGAACTCTCCCATCCCGCACCGTAGCAGGTCCTTCCACCACGCGATCTGTTCGGCGTTCATCGAGCCCGGCTTCACTATGATCCCAGGCGAACAGGTCGCCTTCCAGTAGCTGAGCATCTCGATGAGGCCCAGATGAAAGACCAGGCCATCGAGCACGGTCGAGTCGATCGAATCAATCCTGGATTGAGCTATCGATTTGATCCTGATCTCGGGGGCGAAGCGAATCTCCGGGACTATGCTGAAATGAAAGCGAAGAGCCAGATCGCCGTCGATCGCTTCATAAGAGAAGCTCTCGTAGGTAAATTGCCGATACCTCTCGCGCAGTTCGTCGGCCTTTGCTTGTTTTGCTGAAGCATTCATCTGACTGTTTGGACCGGAAAGAGCAGCCACGAATTGCACGAATTACACGAATGTCCACGAATGATTTCGTGTCAATTTGTGAAATTCGTTTAATTCGTTGCTTCTCTTTTCCCCTCCGAATGACAAGGCTTGATCGTAACAAGGCGCGGCAGTGGCGGTCTAGTCCGGTGCAGCTTCGAGCTTGACGATAGACATCCCGACTACTAGCATTGGCCTTCTCGCACACGTTTCGCTGAAATGTCGGCGAAGCAGGAGCCGTCGGCAGTCCGGCTACAGTTTCCGGCCCAGTGGAATCACGCGTAACGAACTCAGTGAATCAACAGTACACTGCTTTCAGAACCTGGCTTCACGGCAGCCAGCTATCGCGTTCATCAGGAGGATAAACATGTTCAGGCGCTCAACAAATGTTTGCTTACTCATTCTCAGTCTTCTTCTGTCGGGCGTAGGGGTCAGCGCTCAAGGTCCCCAGGAGAAGATCGACCTCGATTCAATCAACAAGATCAAAGATGAAGGGCTAAAACATTCCCAGGTGATGGAAATCTTGAGCTACATGACCGACGTCTATGGGCCGAGATTGACAGGCTCGCCCAACATCAAAGCGGCCCAGAATTGGGCTAAAGGAAAGCTCTCCGAATGGGGGCTTCAGAACTCACACCTAGAACCCTGGGGACCTTTCGGTCGCGGCTGGAGCCTCGAGGGCTTCAGCGCAAACGTGACCAACCCTCAGTTCATTCCCCTCATGGCTTATCCGAGGGCCTGGTCACCGAGCACCAACGGAACCATCCGCGGCAAAGCCATATACCTGGATGCTAAGACAGACGCCGATCTGGACAAGTACAAGGGCCAGCTCAAGGGCGCAATCGTATTGATCGCTTCCGCCCGCGAGGTGAAGGCACACTTCACCCCCGAAGGCCGGAGGCTGACGGACGAGGAGTTGCTGAAGATGGCCAACGCCGATGCGCCTGGAGGGGGCTTCGGCCGCCGGCCCGAACTGACGGCAGAGCAGAAGGCGGCAGCCGATCTCATCAACAAGAAGTGGCAGATGTGCCAGTCCGAAGGCGCCGCGGTGATTCTCGATCCGGGCCGGGGCGATGGGGGCACGATATTCGTCCAGCAGGTAAATATTCCTACTCCGGCTGACACTCCATTCGACCAGCGTCCGCGCCCATGGGCTAAGGAAACGACAGGGGTGATCCCGCAACTCGGCGTCGCGGCCGAACATTACAACCGCCTCGTTCGCATGATCACCAAGGGCGTGCCGGTGCAGCTCGAAGTCAACATAGCCGCTCGGTTCTACGATCAAGACCTGATGAGCTACAACGTCGTAGCCGAGATTCCGGGGACCGATCTGAAGGACGAGATCGTGATGCTTGGCGCTCACTACGATTCCTGGCACGCGGGGACTGGAGCGACCGACAATGGCGCGGGTTCCGCTGTCTGCCTCGAGGCAATACGAATACTTCAGTCGCTCGGACTCAAGCCTCGAAGAACGATCCGGGTCGCGCTGTGGAGCGGCGAGGAACAGGGCCTGTTGGGATCGCGCGCATACGTGACGGAACACTTTGCAAAGGCGCCGCAACGCGGCGGCGGCGGCGGCGGAGCGGGAGGCGCCGGCGCACAACAAGGCCCGGCCGCACCGACGGAAATCAAGCCGGATTACGAAAAGTTTGCCGGGTACTTCAATCTGGACAACGGCACTGGAAAGGTTCGGGGCGTCTACCTGCAGGGTAATGAGGCGGTGCGGCCAATCTTCAGAGCCTGGCTTGCTCCGTTCAAAGATCTCGGCGCCTCAACGCTGACTATTCAGAACACGGGAGGAACCGATCACCTTTCGTTTGATGGAGTAGGACTTCCGGGATTCCAGTTCATACAAGACGAGATCGAATACGACACCAGAACGCACCACTCAAACATGGACGTCTACGACCGCATTCAGGAAGACGACATGAGGCAGGCGGCAACGATCATGGCCGCATTCGTTTACAACACCGCGATGCGCGACAAGAAGCTTCCGCGCAAGCTACTGCCGGGTCAGGCTCAGGCTCAGTCCGGCCGATAGTTACATTTCCATCTTGTCTTTAGGTTCCAGGGCGGGCGGCCATTATCGGGCGCCCGCCCTCGCTTCTTCAATGAGCCGGCCCGCTAAGAGAAGTCATGTCGACGGAGACGCCTATGCCCAAAGCGATAGACATGCATGTTCATCTTCCAACGATCAGTTTTCTGGACGGCGCGATCAGGCCCTATCGGCTGATGGCTGAGAAGTTCTTCCGGAACACTGTGTCGATTCGCGAAATGGACGAAGTTGCTCGTCTGTACGAGGAACTGGACATCATCGGCGTACTGCTCGCGTGGGACGCTGAAACGGCGACGGGCTTGCCTCCTCTGACCAACGACGAGGTTGCCGATATCGTGAAAACCTATCCTGGGCGGTTCATCGGGTTTGCCTCCGTCGACCCGTGGAAAGCCGAACGAGCCGTCCACGAGATGGAGCGTGCAATCACCGAGCTGGGCATGAGAGGTGCGAAGTTTCATCCGGGAATTCAGGCGTTCTATCCCAACGACACTCGTTTCTATCCGCTATACGAGAAGATCACGTCTCTCGGAGTGCCGGCGCTCTTTCACACCGGCACGAACGGACTGGGAGCAGGGGCGCCGGGTGGAATGGGCATCAAGATGGACTATACGCGTCCGATCTATCTGGACTTCGTCGCTGCCGATTTTCCGGAGCTCACGATCATAGGCGCGCATCCGGCATGGCCCTGGCACGAAGAGATGCTGGCAATCATCGGCCACAAGTCTAATGTGTTTATGGATCTATCGGGCTGGTTGCCCAGATACATACCGAAACAGATAATGGACGAGGCCCGGACGCGACTGCAGGATCGGATCATGTTCGGAAGCGACTACCCGTTCATAGAGCCTGGACGTTGGCTGGGAGACTTCGACATCCTTGAGGGGTTTTCGACTCCGGTGCGGGAGAAGATTCTTTATGGCAATGCGGCTCGCATTCTGAAGCTGTAAGATCTAATCCGCAGATTACACCAATTCGATCCGCAGATTACGCAGATTTCGCAGAAGAAGAAAGACAAAAACGAATGAGCTGTCGATTCGCTCCACTAGCGTCCGTTGTTCTTCATCTGTGTCATCTGCGTAATCTGCGGATCAATCCCCGGTCAGGAATGGCCAGCACGTAGCACTTCTGCCAGCACCTCCGCGGACAAGTTGCCGGTGATCTTCACATCCACATCTACTCCGGTGATTGTCACGGACTTGAGTGTCTCCGCGATGGCTTTCCCCTTTTGATCGCCGACTCCTGCACCAAGGAACCCCCTGGCCATGCCGAGCAGTCCGTTGAGTGAATCTGCTATAGATTTGGCGTGCTCCGCCGTGTCGCTGCGCAGAGTCACGTTGAGATCGACCCCGGACGTGACATCGATCGCTCCGAAAGCCATCGAGATCGTGGAGAAATCAGGCAACGGCAGTTCGCTCGTCTTAATTGATCCCATCATTCCGGAAGTCAACATTATCGCGAACCTGGCGGCCGCTGTCGGATTCTGCGCCAGCGCGGCTCCCAATTTTTCATTCTGAGCCACGCTCGGCCGCTGCCCGGTCTTCACATCGATCGAGGCGCGGACACTCGCAGGAGGCCCTGCGACCACGATCCCGTCCTCGTAAAACACGAACGAAGCGTCGAAATTCTCGGGGCCGGATTTCTTTGACTCGGCTGCGATTCCCTTGACGGTGTAGATGTCGAAGTTCTTGTATTTCTCAGAGGTGAGCTTAACCTTCTGGTCGCCTCGCAAACGAGCAAGCAGGTCGTTCTGGTTGAACGCGCCATTCGCTGCGACGACGGCGTCTTTGCCCCCGCCATCCTGGAAAACGACCGCAACTGTGCTGATGTCGGTTAGCTTCACGCCAATCTCAGACATCTCAGATTGCATGTGTTCCAGGGCTCCTTTGGCCGGATCGTGTGACGAGATTGTCGCCCAAAGGCTGCTCGAGATTATTTTCTTAACATCCAGGACGAAGACAGTGTTACCGTCAGGCAGGAACCGCAACAGATCGTTGCTTTCGGGCGCCGCGGGCCTGGCCCAACCCACGCTCAGAGTCAACCCTGCAACCAACGCTAACACCGCAACAGCTTTACTCTTCATAACGACTCCCTTTTCCCTCTTCTTTCGTTTTCCACCCGCATCCGACTCTTCTGCCGGCGGAGGATTGTCATTTTTGGTGCTAATTATACTCTCTGGCTCAGGGCACATGAAACCTCTCCGCACCCCGCCGGAACATTCTCAGAGCAGTTTGCCATTCACTCACAATACGCAGGGCTACGGCCGGCGAATGCAATAATCTCGTCGAGAGGCGAGCCATTCGCTAGACTAACCCCGTGGAACGGGTTACGGGAACAGAACTTTATTCTGAGGGGCTGCGACCTGCCGTGATACAATGAGGTCGCAGACTTGGAGGAAACAGCAGTCGTTTCACTAAAGGCAAGGCCGCAGATAGTTGGTTCAAATGAGTGAAGTCGATCGCCCATTGGCTGCTTCATTCCTGGGATTGCTTGTTTGCCTCACGATAGTGAATGTGCTATATGATGGCTTCACTTTGTTTCCAGTTTACGTCTCGCGATGAAGGTTTCGGGTTGGAGCGAAAGACCGCTCCGACCGCTGGTAGCAATGGAATAAAGAAAGGGGGCGGAAGAGACCTGCGGCTTTCAGCCTTCCGGTCCCGATGATCTGCCGGTCGCATACGGATAACGACGGATAGACATGATTTTTTGCCAACAGTGCACTCATCCGAACTCATACGACCGAGAGACCTGCAGCTCGTGCGGAACGCGTCTGATGATCATCACCAGCACTCGCACAGCTGCCGCTTACGGCGGGGTGGAAAGCCTTCTCAGACCTACGATCGAAGAGCACTTGCTCGAGCGTATCAGCGCTCTGGAATCAACTCTTCAGCGCGCGAACGACCGGATCGAGATAGTGTTGGACCTGGTGCATCGTCAGGCGACAACTGGACTCTACGACCACGCGATGCTTGACGCACTGGTAGAGCACCTGTCCGAGCGAGGCGCGGTTGAAGGCGGGAAGCTTGAAACCCTGTGGCGCGATCGGATAGCCGAACACAATGAAGAAGTCAGCGAGCAGGAGCGATTCGAACACTCTCTCGAACGGGTAATCGGAGCGTTCAGCGGCGAGAACTTTGACCTGTTTGCGCGATTGCTCGACACCGGGGCTGACCTGATTGTGGAGGGCAACTCCAAGCGAGGGATTCGCTATTTCGAGAAGGCATTGGTGCTCGACCCCTCCAACTCTGTGCTGGCATTTTTTGTTGGGGATTATTTCTTCCGCGCCAACAAGCCGGAGCTGGCTCGCGCCTATCTCGAGCGGGCTGTTTGCCTGAGCGCCGACCATTATCTCGCGATACTGATGCTCGGAGTGATCTGCGGTGACGATGGCGACCTTGCGTCAGCCAAGCGCTATTTGAGTCGAGCATTGAAGATCAGGAAAAACTCCTTCACCGCGCATTATGGCCTGGGACGAATTCTTGTCAGTGAAGGAAGACTCCGCGAAGCGATATCCCACTTCAAACGGGCGCTTACGCTCAAGCCAACTCCCGAGATGTACTACGTCGTCGGCCGCGCCTATCTTGAAGACGGCCGTACCGAAATTGCTGTGCGCCATCTCCGCCGTTGCATCGAGCTCGACCCTAAGTTTGACGCCGCGCTTTACCATCTTGGACTGATCTATCTCAGAAAGGATGAAGTGATCCTTGCGCGGGAGCACTTCAGAGCCGCGTACGAAATCAATCCGCGCGAATCCAGATACCGGGCCGCGCTGCGGGCGCGCAAAGCCGGGCAGCTTGCTCCGCTTCCGGTGTTCGGGCGAGCTGCCGTCTCCAGCCGCAAGGTTGTCACGAGCGGAGATGTTCGGCTGGCCGAACTCCTTAGAAGCGACCTGCTGGATTCCCAGGCGGCGGCGTCCGATGTGAGAAAGAGTCAGAAGCGGGGATGACAGCCTGCGCAGATGGGGTTAAGTTCAGCCACAGGCATCTCTTTTCTTCAATGCGCGGTCGCGCTCTCGTGAGAGCGGCTGCCGTTAGGTAAGACTGACACAATTCGCGATGTTGTTTCAAACGCCTCACTTGTGTCGTTGGTCAGGCTATAAATGTCGAAGCCGAATGAGTCGAGGTAGGTTGCCAGATCATTGCTCGATGAAATGTACAGGACGGGATCGTGCCCGTAGTAGTCTGTGATCTCAAGGAGCCGCTCGATGACCTCGACGGGCGAAAATGTTCTCGCTGGATCCCGGAAGCTAGCCATCTCAAACTCCTTTCATCTGCTCTATACGCGCCGCAACTCGATTTAGTTTTGATCGGCCGCTCTTATCAGATGCCGCAAGGGCTGCCAAAGTTTGTTTTACCGTGCTTTTAACAAAGAACTCCGCTATCTGACTGCTGCTGCGCAACTGAAGAACGTGGCATCCTGCGCAACTTGCGGTTTGTAAATCTAG